>NZ_JBAKGU010000005.1:0-251937 GCF_049065455.1 Microbacterium sp. SA156 | reverse complement strand
TCATCGCGAAGAACGCGTCGTGGCGTTTCTGTCCGGGGGTGCGGGGGTCGTGGATGATCTCGTCCGGTCCCCACGGGTCTGTGTCGTTGCGGGTCTCGGTGTCGATCCCGTCGAAGAACCCGCCATCGCCATCCGTGTCCGCGCCATCGCTCGCTGCTGCGCCTGCCGCGCAGTCTCCTGCGGCCGCGTCCGCACCGTCCGCACCGTTGTCGGCCGCGTCCGCACCGTGGGCGCCGTTGTCGGCGTCGCCCGCGTCGTCGTCGTCGTGGCTTGTGGTTTCGGTGAAGGTGACGTTGCGGGCGGGGTTGGTGTGGGCGGAGAGGAGGTTCTGCAGGAGGGCGCCGGCTTCGGGGACGAGGGTGCCGTTGACACGGAAGCTCCCGTCGGGCAGGGGTGTGAGGGTGAGGGTGCGGTTGCGGATGGGGCGTTCGGGGTCGGGCGGGAGGCCGTCCGCGGTGAGGACGTCCACCCACGCGTCCGCGTGGGCTTTCACGACGCTCCACGGCACGGCCGCGGCCGTCCCGTCGGGGAACGGCGAGGTGGCCTCTGCTGGGGGTGCGGCCTCGTCCAGGTCGGTCGCGATCGCGCCGGTGGCGATCCCGACGAGGTGACGCTCCATCACCTCGAGCTTGTCGGCCTCGGAGGCGGGCGCGCCGCGGCGGGCGGTGGCGACGGCCTTCACGATCAGCGCCGCCGGCTCGACCCCGAGCAGGCCCGCTTCCACCGCCGCGGCCACCGCCGGGTGCGCCGGCGGCAGGGGGAGCCCGGTGGGGCCTTCCCGGTCGCGGGTGGCTTCATCCAGCCGCACCCGCGCGGACACCGCCGGCGCGGGGATCCCGGTGAGACGCTCGAGCAGTTCCCGCCCGTCCCGGCAGCCCAGCTCTCCCGCGAGGGGCCGTT
Organism: Microbacterium sp. SA156; assembly: GCF_049065455.1. NCBI lineage: Bacteria > Bacillati > Actinomycetota > Actinomycetes > Micrococcales > Microbacteriaceae > Microbacterium > Microbacterium sp. SA156. Next base: position 251,037 of record NZ_JBAKGU010000005.1, on the reverse strand, counting down.
CCAGGCCCCGCCGGGACCGCCACGCGACCTCTCCTGCCGCCCGCACCCGCAGCGCGTCCACGACCCGCCCCAGCTGCTCCACCCGCGCGGTGAACCCCGCGAGATCTCCCGACGCCACCTCCCCCACCCGCGTGAACAGCCCGTCCAGCAGCCCGACCGCGGCGCACACCGCGCCGACCGGATCATCCTGCCCCTCATCGGGCACCCACGGGAAGGCCATACCCCATGGTAGAACACAAATACGACAAGGCGCAAGACATTTCTCGAAGATTCTTCGAAGATTCGTCGTCCACGGGCTTCCGCGAACGCCTGCCAACCCGTATGGGAACCTTACCGTGAAGCACCGACATTGATCCGCGCAGGTAAGCAGGATGCTTACGACACATGCTCCGTTCGCGCGTGTTTGCGTGTGCGCGGCCGTCTCCATTCGGCGACTCCCGGGGGCGGCTTGCGGCGTTTCGACTGCGCTCGCTGGCGCTCGCTCCGCTCAACGACCGAGATGAAGCCCGCGGCTACGGCTTCCCGGATCGGCTTGCGGCGTTTCGACTGCGCTCGCTAGCGCTCGCTCCGCTCAACGACCGAGGGGGTGAAACCTTGCCCCGCTCAACGACCGAGAAGGCGGAACCCGCCCCGTTCGACGAGCGAAGCCATGCCCGGCTCGGCGCACGGGACCCCTCCCCTACGGGCGAGCGCGTCCCCAGGCCTCGAAGGCCGCCTGGACCTCGTCGAAGAACGCGGTCTTCCCGCGCGTGTAGTCGTCGTAGTCGGCCTTCCCGCGGTTCTCCTCCGAGAGACCGCGCTTCACCTGCTCGTAGCGATCGCGCTGGTCGGGATGGGCGCGGAGCCAGTCTCGGAACCAGACTGCGTACCGCCCCCAGGGGGAGTCCATCCGGCGCACATGGAGGATCGTCGTCCCGTCGCGCCCGACGAAGAGCCGCTTCTCCCACACCTCGTCCGCCACGGCCTCGCTGCCGCGGGCCAGGTCTCTGTGCACGCCGGGCGAATCCGACCGTGAGCCGTGGGCTCGCCGATACCCGATCCGAGCGAACGCGGCGTCCAGCGCCCCTTCTGCCGGCAGCGGGGAGATCCGCACCTGCAGGTCGACGAACGGCTTCGCCGCGAGCCCGGGCACCGACGTCGAGCCGATGTGATCGAGGACGGCCTCGGATCCGCCCTCGACATCCTCAAGCGCCTGAGCGACCGCGGCGAGCTCCTCTCGTGCGATCAGAGACCACGACGGATCATGCGCGACAAGACGCGCAGGGTTGCCTGCATCAGACCGGGGCATGACCCGATTCTCCCCCGCGCGCGGGATCCGGCACGGGCCCGCCGCGCACGAGAATGAGCGCATGACCTCCGCTGTCCGGCTCATCCGCTCGTCCTCGCTGTCCGACGTCGCCGAGTACGCCTACGCGGCGACCGCGCCGAAGGACGCTCGCCTGATCTTCCTCGCCGGAGCCTGCCCGCTGGATGACGACGGCGCCACTGTCGCTCCCGGAGACTACGTCGCGCAGGCCGCCCGCTGTGTCGAGACGCTGACGACCGCGCTCGCCGACGCGGGCGCGACGCTCCGTGACGTGATCAGCACGCGCGTGCTCGTCGCGTCCTCCCGCCAGAGTGACCTCGTGGCCGCGTGGGAGGTCGTCCGAGACGCGTTCGGCGACCACGATGTGCCGAGCACCCTCCTCGGCGTTACCGTCCTCGGCTACGACGACCAGCTCGTGGAGATCGAGGCCGTCGCCGCCGTCGTGGACTGATCGGTGCGCGGGCTCGGCCACCTCGCCCAGATCACGCGCGTCGGCGTCAGAATCGCGCGAGAGCCTCGTCGAGCATCCGGAGTCCCTGCCGCTCGAAGCGCTCGTCGCCGACCCGGTGCGACCAGACAGCGGTCGAGATCGCCTCGCGCAGGAGGGTGAGCGACCAGTCCGGCTCCGTGCGCGGGTCCGCCCCGTACCCCTCGAGGAAGGCGCCCTCGAGGGCGGGCTCGTCTCGCCACTGCTGCACCGCGAGGCGAGCGAGGTCCGTTGCGGCAGGTCTCAGATCGAAGCGCCCGAAGTCGATGATGCGCACGCTTCCCGTGGCGTCCACGAGCCAGTTGCGGGGCTGCCAATCGCCGTGCGTCGGGACGAGCGGCACATGCGCCGGCGCGGATGACCGCAGCACGGCACGCGCGCGCCGCACGATGGCCGCCTCGACTCGATGCGGCTGCTCGAGCATCGCCAGCACTCGCTCGGTCTGCCGCTGCCCGTAGCCGGCCTCATCGTGCTGCGCCTCCGCGTGGAAGACGCGCAGCAGCCGTCCGGCCTGCCGGTGCACGTCCGGAGCGAACTCGGCGCCGCTTCCCTGCACGAGCCGGCCTTCGAGGTACCTCGTCACGAGCACGTTCGCGTCGCGGTCCGCGGCCACGAGCGGTGCCGCCGCGCTCCGGCGCACGAGCGGAGCCGTCGCCCGCTCGTGCGCCGTGATCTCGCGGCCGATGTGGTGGTTCCCGAGGCCAGCGGCCTTGACGATGAACTCGCCCTGCTCCGCCCGCACGTGGAGGACCCGAGTGTCGACCTGCCCCCACGAGAGGTCTGCGATGAGCGCGCTGGTCGGGAGCCACGCCTCCACGAGTGCCGCCTGCGCTCGGGTCGGCAGCGCCTCGCTCCACCAGCCGCCGGTCACGTGACTACGCCCACACCCCGCTCGTACCGCGGCGATGGCTGCCGACGAGGTGGGTGTCAACGATGCCCACGGCCTCCATGAGCGCGAACATCGTGGTCGGGCCGACGAAGCGGAAGCCGCGCTTCTTGAGCGCCTTCGACAGCGCGATCGACTCGGGCGAGGTGGTCGGGATCTCGGCGTACGAGGTCGGCGCGGGCGTCTGCGCGGGTCGGTGACTCCAGATGAAATCGACGAGTCCGCCCTCCGCGCGCAGCTCGACGGTCGCGCGTGCGTTGCCGATGGTCGCGAGGATCTTCGCGCGATTGCGGATGATCCGGGCATCGCCCAGCAGCCGCTCGACGTCGGACTCGTCGAAGGCCGCGACGGCATCCGGATCGAAGCCCGCGAACACCTCGCGGAATGCCGGCCGCTTCCGCAGGATGGTCGCCCACGACAGCCCGGACTGGAACGCCTCCAGGCTCAGCCGCTCGAAGAGGCCCGTCTCGTCGCGGACGGGCATGCCCCATTCCGTGTCGTAGTACGCGCGCATCAGCTCATCGGAAGCCGCCCAGCGCGGGCGGCCGAGACCATCCGGCCCGATGACGAGATCCGCTGAGGCGGCACCGGGGCCGGCCGCGAGGCCGGCCCCGGTGTGCGCGTCGGCCATCAGGGTCGTCGACCCTCGCCGTCGTCCTCGCCTTCCGGAGAGGACGTCGGGATCGCGCCCGTCACGACCGAGACGCTGCCCGCGACGACCGGCGCGGGGCTCATCCCGCCCGGAGCCGGAGCCGAGTCCGCATCGGCGCCGTCAGCCTCCGCCTCCGCGGGCTCGGCCTCCGCGGCGTCGAGGTCGACGACGGCGTGCTCGAACTGCGACTGGTACAGCCGCCAGTACGCCCCCTCCTTGCGGATGAGCTCGTCGTGCGTGCCCTGCTCGACGATGTCGCCGTGCTCCATCACGAGGATGAGGTCGGCGTCGCGGATCGTGGAGAGGCGGTGCGCGATCACGAACGACGTGCGGCCCTCGCGCAGCGCCGCCATCGCGTGCTGCAGCAGCAGCTCGGTGCGGGTGTCGACCGAGCTCGTCGCCTCGTCGAGGATGAGCACGCTCGGTCGGCGCACGAACGCGCGCGCGATCGTGATGAGCTGGCGCTCGCCCGCCGACACGTTGGCCGCGTCCTCATCGAGGACCGTGTCGTACCCGTCGGGCAGCGAGTGCACGAACCGGTCGACGTACGTGGCCTTCGCGGCGGCGAGGATCTCCTCGTCCGTCGCCGACTCGCGTCCGTAGCGGATGTTGTCGCGGATGCTGCCCGCGAACAGCCACGGGTCCTGCAGGACCATTCCGGTCCGCGAGCGGACATCCTCGCGCGTGAGCTGCGAGATGTCCTGTCCGTCGAGCAGGATGGCGCCGCCGTCGAGCTCGTAGAACCGCATGATGAGGTTCACGAGCGTCGTCTTGCCCGCACCCGTGGGCCCGACGATCGCGACCGTCTGACCCGGCTCGACCCGGAACGAGAGGTCGCGGATGAGCGGCTTCTCGGGAGAGTAGGAGAAGGACACGTTGCGGAACTCGATGACGCCGCGTCCGTCGGGGACGGCGGGCGCGTTCTCGGCGTCGGGCTCCTGCTCCTCCTCGTCGAGCAGCGCGAACACGCGCTCGGCCGAGGCCGTTCCCGACTGGACGACCGGCAGCATGCCGCCGAGCTCGGTGAGCGGCTGCGTGAACTGCTGCGAGTACTGCACGAACGCCTGCACGTCGCCGATGCGGATCTGGCCGCTCGCGACCATGATGCCGCCGAGCACCGCGATGCCGACGTACGTGAGCGAGCCGACGAACTGCATGCTCGGCATCATGATGCCCGAGAGGAACTGCGCCTTGAACGCGGCCTGGTAGAGCTCCTCGTTCTCCTCCTGGAAGGCGGCGGCCGTGGAGCGCTCGCGGCCGAAGACCTTCACGAGCGCGTGACCCGAGAACGACTCCTCGACGCGGGCGTTGAGACGGCCGACCTTGCGCCACTGCGTCTGGAACGCCTTCTGCGACGCGGGCCCGATGCCGAGCATGATGAACGCGATGAGCGGCAGCGCGACGAGGGCGACGAGCGCGAGCTGCCACGAGATCGAGAACATCATGATGAGCACGCCGACCACGGTGAGCAGCGACGTGATGGCTCCCGACAGCGCCTGCTGGAGCGTCTGGGTCATGTTGTCGATGTCGTTCGTGACGCGCGAGATGAGCTCGCCGCGCTGCACGCGGTCGAAGTAGGCCAGCGGCAGGCTGTTGATCTTGCGCTCGACCTGCTCGCGCAGGTTGAACATCGTGCGCACCATGATCACGTTGATCACGTAGCCCTGGATCCACTGCAGCAGGGACGACACGACGTAGATCGCGAGCGCCCACACGATGACCACGCGGAGCGCGTCGAAGTCGACTCCCGCTCCGAGCTCGAAGTGGGTCATCGCCGCGACGACGTTCGCGAGGTCGTTCTGCCCTGCGGCGCGCAGAGCGGCCACGACCTCGTCCTGCGAGGCGCCGGCCGGGAACTGGTCGGCGAGCGTCAGCGAGAGGACGCCCTCGAAGACGATGTTCGTCGCCTCGCCCAGCACCTTAGGCGCGATCACGGCGAGCACGACGCCGACCGCTCCGAGGAGCGAGACGAGCGCGAACACCCACGCGTAGGGGCGGAGGAGGCCGATGAAGCGGCCGAAGCTCTTGCCGAAGTCGGCGGCCTTGCCGGGGGCGACCGAGTCCCAGTCCCCCGAGTTCAGGCGCGCCTGCTCGGCGAGCTCGAGCTCGAGCTGCTCGTCGATCTCGGCCTGCGTCTTCTTGTCGCTCACGCTTCCACTCCCAGCTGCGATTCGACGATCTCGCGGTAGGTGCGGTTCGTCGCGAGGAGCTCCTCGTGCGTCCCGGAGCCCACCATCTTCCCGTCGTCGAGCACGATGATGCGATCGGCGTCCGTGATCGTCGACACGCGCTGCGCGACGACGATCTTCGTGACGTGCGGCAGCTCGCGCCACAGCGCCTGCCGCAGACGCGCGTCCGTCGTGAGGTCGAGTGCGGAGAACGAGTCGTCGAACACGAGGATGTCGGGGTTGTGCACGATCGCGCGCGCGATCGAGAGCCGCTGCCGCTGGCCGCCCGACACGTTCGTGCCCCCCTGCGCGATCCGCGAGTCGAGGCCATCCGGCATCTCCTCGACGAAGTCCTTCGCCTGCGCGATCTCGAGCGCCTTCCAGATCTCCTCGTCGGTGGCGTCCTCGCGGCCGAACCGCAGGTTGCTGGCGACCGTGCCGCTGAACAGGAACGGGCGCTGCGGCACGAGGCCGATGCCGCTCCACAGCCTCTCGAGGTCGGCCGAGCGCACATCGACGCCCTGCACCTGCACCTGCCCGGCGGTCGCGTCGAACAGACGCGGGATGAGCGACACGAGGGTCGTCTTGCCGGAGCCGGTCGATCCGATGATCGCGACGGTCTCCCCCGGCTCGGCGTGGAAGGTGATGCCCTCGAGCACGGGCGACTCCGCGCCCGGATAGGTGAACGCGACGTTCTGCATCCGGACGGACCCGCGGCGCGGGAACTCGGTCACGGGCCTGTCGGGGCGCAGGAGGGTCGACTCGCTCTCGAGGACGGCGCCGACGCGGTCGGCCGAGACGGCCGCGCGCGGGATCATGATCGTCATGAAGCTCGCCATCATCACGCCGCCGAGGATCTGGCCGACGTACTGCATGAAGGCGAACAGCGTGCCGATCTGGGTCTCGCCCGCGTCGACCTGGATGCCGCCGAACCACACGACGCCGACGATCGTCACGTTGAGCACGAGCATGACGAGCGGGAACATCAGCACGAAGAGGGAGCCGACCTTGCGGCCGACGACCATGATGTCGGTGTTGGCGAGGCGGAAGCGCTCCTCCTCGATCGCCTCGCGCACGAAGGCGCGGACGACGCGCACGCCCGTGAGCTGCTCGCGCATGACGCGGTTCACGCCGTCGAGCTTCTCCTGGTAGGCGCGGAAGAGCGGCACCATGCGGCCGATGATGAGGCCGGCGACGATGAGCAGGGTCGGGATCGAGACCGCGAGGATCCAGCTGAGGCCGATGTCCTGCCGGAGCGCCATGATGATGCCGCCGATGGCGAGCATGGGCGCCTGGACGAGCATCGTCGCGCTCATCATGGACACCATCTGGATCTGCTGCACGTCGTTCGTGTTGCGCGTGATGAGCGAGCCGGCGCCGAACTGCGACACCTCGCGCTCGGAGAACGCGCTCACCTTGCCGAACACGTCGCGGCGGATGTCGCGGCCCGCGCTCATGGCGGCGCGCGCGGCGCAGTAGGTCGCCACGATCGACGTGAGGATCTGGCCGAGCGAGACGGCGAGCATGAACATGCCCGTGCGGATGATGTAGCCGGTGTCGCCGCGGGCGACGCCGTTGTCGATGATGTCGGCGTTCAGCGTGGGAAGGTAGAGCGCCGCGAGCGCGGAGCCCAGCTGGAAGACGAGGACGCCGACCAGGAGCCATCGGTATCGACCGAGGTAGCGGATGAGCAGCTTGAGAAGCACCTGGAAAGGATGCCACCGACCTCCGACATCGGCATCCTCCTGAAGGGGGATATCCGCTGACAGCGGAACAGATCCGGATGTCGGGGGCCGGCTGAGCGAGGCCGGCCGTCGGCTCCCTCAGTCCCCCGTCGGCGCGGCGGCCTCGCGGCGGCCCTCCTCGCGCGCCTGCGCGAGGAGGCGCTCGATGCGGCGGCGCGAGCGACGACGGCCCCACACGCCGGATCCCACGATGAGCGCGATGCCCGCGAGCACGGCCAGCTGGGACCACGGGATCGCCCACAGCCCGGTCTCGATGCGGACCGCGTCGACGGGCGTGCCCTCGCCCTCGCCGACCACGGTCGGGACGACCTCGAGCTCGACGGGGACGGAGAAGAGCGGCCACACGTCGTCCACGGGCACGGTGAACGTCCGCCGATCGCCCGGCAGCAGCTCCTGGTCGATCTCGTCGGGGCCAGGGAACGCCGACTCGCGGCCTCCCGCGGCGGCAGTGCCCGTCACCATGAGCCGCGTGTTGCCCGAGTTCACGACCTCGAACCGCACGACCGCGTCGCCCGGGGCCAGCGGATTCCACGACACGTCGTACTCGGAAGAGACCGCCTCCACGGATGCGGACGGCGTGAGCTCCCCCGCCACCCGCGTCATGACGCGGAAGCCGACGCGCGACTCGACGCCCACCGACGAGCCGTCCTCGCTGACCTGCTGCGACAGGATCGACGCGGCGATCCCCGCGGCGTGGTCGCCGGGGGTCGCGTTCTCGGGAACCGTCGTCGTGAACGGCACGATCTCCACCTCGCCCGCGCCGACGACGACCTCGTCGACCACGTCGATCCACGTGCCCGCGTCGACGGACTCCTCAGTCGACGGCAGCATGCTGAAGCGGCCGTTCTCCTGGAAGTACGCGTCCGCGGTCGTGATGCGGAAGGTCACCTCCTGCTCCGAGAAGTTCCGGATGGCCAGATGCTCGGTCGCGCTCGCGCCCGGGTCCAGCTCCTGCTCGACCCAGGCGCGGCCATCCTCGCCCGACGCGTCGGCCGGCCGCACCGACCAGGTGACCGTCCCGTCGTCCTGCGCCTCCGCGAGCGCGGGCGCCGATGCGCCGAGTGCGAGGAGCAGCGCGAGCGCGAGGGCGGAGACGCGCGGCAGGGCGCGTCGGATCGGGGTCGTGGGGGAAGCCATCGTCGGCCTTTCCGGATCGGATGGGACCGAACGCAGGAGATCCGACCCGGAACGGGGCGGGAACACGGTTCCCGCTCCTCGATCCGCTCGGATCTCCTGCGCTGTGTCCCGCTTATTCGAACAGCGACAGGGTCAGCGTCGACGTGTACGCGCCCGGCGCCGTCTCCGCCGGCACCTTCAGCACCAGCTCAGCCGTCGCCTCCCACGACCCCACCGCCTCCTCGCTCGTGAGCGCCATCGCCAGCAGCTCACGCCCCTGCAGACCGACGTTGTTCGGCCCCTCGTCCAGAACCGTGTCCACATCCGACCCCACCGCGACCGCACCCGACCCGTCATCGGCGACATGAGGACGCCACCCCAGATGATCCGGCGTGATCTCCGCCTGACCCGCATCCCCCACGAAGCTCGACGCCGTGCCCTCGACCCACCAGAACGCGCCGTCCGGGATCTCCTCCGCCGTGCGCGTATCCGTCACCGTCACCGTCGGCAGAGCACCCGTGAACTCCCGCACCAGCTCCGACGACCCCGACTCCGACAGAGACGTCGACGTCCCCGCCACGCTCATCGCCAGAACCCCCGCACCCGTGTCCTCGATCTGCACATTCACATCCACCTCCCCCGACCCCACCTGCTCCTCCGCGAACGCCGCACCCGCGACCCCCGCCAGCAGCACACCGCCCACAGCCGCCACACCCAGCCGCGCCTTCACACCCTGCTTCATCATCGAAACCACCTGCCTCTTACTTCCCATCGGTTCACCGACGAGACGCGCCCTTCGCGCCCCGCCCCATCGCGCGCCCGCCGCAGCGGCGGGCGCCGCCTGCTCATCCGCAGCTCGCGCCCGCGTACGCGACCGTCTTCTCGGTCGTCGCGCCCTGGCCATCCGTCGCCGTGACCGTCAGCGCCCCGGCCGCGATCTCGGCGGACCGCGTCGTCACCGCGACCGCCGCGGCCCTGCCGGGCGCGATGCTCGCGATCGTCTTCTCCCCGTACGCGCTCGAGACCGTCGCCGACACCGGCCGCTCGCTCTCGTTGCGGACCGAGACCGTCAGCATGACCCTCCCCGCGACGCAGCGCGGCGAGACCGTCGCCGAGATCTCGGGGCCGACGGCGGGCACCTCGTGCGGGGCGACGCTCGTGAGCGTCGGCGTCACGGTCTGGAACAGCCCGTCCTCGCCGATCTCGAGCCGGTCGATCGTCGTCTCCCGGTGCGTGCCGTCCCCGCCGGGGATGGCGAACCGGTGATACGCGATGTACCAGTCGTCGGTGCCCGGCACGTTGATGATCGAGCTGTGCCCCGTGCCCCTGATCCCGAGTGCGGTGTCCTTCTGCAGGATCACGCCGCGATACGTCCAGGGGCCGTCGAGGCTCGTGGCCGTCGCATAGCCGACGCGGTAGTTCTCCGAGCCGGTGTCGTCGATCGAGTACGTCAGGTGGTAGAGCCCGTCGCGGTAGTTGAGGAACAGCCCCTCGCGGAAGTCCGTGAGACCCGCGATGCGCCTCAGCGTGCCCGCCTTGAGCGAGGCCATGTCGTCGCCGAGCTCGGCGATGACCGGACCGTTCGACGGCCCGCCGTTGCCCCACGCGAGGTAGTACCGGCCGGACACCGGGTCGCGGAACGCGGCGGGATCGATCGCCTGACCCGAGGTCACGGCCTCGTTGTTCAGGATCATCGCCTGCGGCTGCGCCGTGAAGGGCCCCGTGGGGCTGTCGGCGACCGCGACCCCGATCGTCTTGCGACCCAGGGCCGTGTTGTGCCCCGAGAAGTAGAACCAGTACCTGCCGTCGCGCTCGATGATCGTCGGCGCCCACGCGTTGCCGCTCGCCCACGGCACGTCGCCGTTCGCGCCGTCGAGGGTCAGGATGGGCTCCTCCGAGCGCGTCCACTCCACGAGGTCCTTCGAGCTCCAGACGTAGAACTCCTTGCCGCCCCACCCCGCGTAGCCGTCGCTGGTCGCATAGATGTAGTACGTGTCGCCGAACACGGCGATGTTCGGATCGGCGTACAGACCCGGCAGCACGGGGCTGCTCATGACCTGCGCCGAGAACGTCCACGTCGTGGTCTGCCCGTCGGCGGTGATCTCGTACGTCACGGGTTCGGTCAGGTCGACGGTCGCCCCCGACGCCGGGGACGCCGTCGCACCCCTGGCGGTGACGAACGTCGGAGCGAGGGAGGACACGTCGGTTCCCGGCACGACCGGCAGGACGACGGTGTGCTCGGCCTGGTCGACGATCGGCGCGACCTTGAGCGCCGCGGGGTCGGCGAGCGACACCTCGCCGATCGCGCCCGGGGCTCCCGCCGTCTCGAGGACCTCGCGCGCCGTGAGGGCGCGGTCGTAGATCGCGAACTCGCGGAACCGGCCCGTGAAGCGCGCGTCCTGCTCGTAGAGCGACCGGCCGAGGTAGTTCGCCCAGGTCTCGCCACCCGAGATGTCGCCGGGATCGATCGTGACCCCGTCCTTGGTCGCGACGAGCACTCCGTCGAGGTAGAGGCGTGCGGTCTCTCCCTCGAGCGTGTAGGTCAGGTGCGCCCAGCGTCCACGCGGCAGCGGCGACCCATGGCGCACGGTCTGCTCATCCGTGTAGGTGCCGGTCGTGATGCTCGTCCGATACGCGCTGTCGCCCGTCGTGAAGAGGTACCCGCGACCGGCTCCCGCGGCGTCGGTCGTGCCGAGCCCCCAGATGAAGTAGCTGCCGGACTGCGCCGGGTCGACCCAGACGTCGGCGTCCACCGTGACGTCCTCGAGGCCTGCCAGGAGATCATCCGGCAGGTCGACGTAGTCGTCGACGCCGTCGAAGTGCAGCGCGCCATCCGTCCAGGTCGCCCCGTGGATGGCCGCATCGCGTCCGTTCCCCGACACGTCCGTGAGCGTCGCGCCCGCGCCATCCGAGAAGTCGTAGCGCACGACCTCCCCCTCGGCGTTCGAGGAGACGGGATCCTTGCCGGCGTACAGGCCGGCGAGCTCCTCCGCCGTGACCGGGATGACCGTGCCGTGGCGCGGGCTCGCCGGCAGGTCGTACTCGGGTGCGACCGACCATCCGCCCGCCGAGATGTCCTCGGTCACCAGCGGGATGTACCCGCGCCCGCCGTACTCGTCGACGAACAGGTAGTGCCTGCCGCCGCCGTTGACGTCGCCGGGGTTCGACTCGAAGATCGTCGGGCCCTCGACGGCGCTCGTGCCGGCGTCCCGCCCGATGCACGAGTCGATCATGGTCCACTCCTCGAGGGGAGCGCGCAGCGAGGTCGACGACTCCTGGATGATGTCGGAGCACCCGGTCGTGCCGGCGCCCTCGTCCTTCGTGAAGCGGTAGTAGACGCCGTCGGAGCGCGTCACGGTCGAGTCGATCCGCGACATCCCGTCCTGCCAGATCTGCGGCTCGGAGAAGGTGACGAAGTCGCGGGTCGTGGCGTACATCATCCGGTTGTAGGTGCTGCCCGTGTGACCGGGGTCGTCCTCCGCGTAGAGCTTCGATGCCCAGAACACGACGTACGCGCCGAGCTCCTCGTCGTAGTACGCCTCGGGAGCCCACGTGTTGCCGGCCGTGTCGGGTGAGACGCGCACGTGCCGCTGCGCCGACCAGTTCACGAGATCGTGCGACTCCCACACCTCGAGGTACTTGCTGCCCTGGCGCTGCGACGTGTCCCACGAGGTGCCAGAGCCGATCGAGAGGTCGGTCGCGATGAGGTAGAAGGTGTCGCGCTCGGGCGAGCGGATGATGAACGGGTCGCGCAGGCCCTGCTCTCCGTACTGCGACGAGAGGACGGGCAGCCCGCCGTTCAGCTCGTTCCAGGCGAGGGCGTTGTTGCCGTCGCTCGCAGCGAAGTGGATGTTCTCGCCCTCGACCGTGTTGCCCGTGAAGTACGCGAACGCGTAGCCCTCGTACTCCTCCTGGGGGCGCGCGGCGCGCACCGTGAGCGAGAACTCGCGCGTGAGGCCGCCCGCCGTCGCGGTCAGCACGACGTCCTGGTCGGTCGCGCCGCGGGTCACGACGCCCGGGGCGATCTCGCCGTCTGCGCTCGTGCTCACGACGCCCTCGGGTGAGGCCGTCCACGAGATCGGCGTGCCGTGCACCGGCCCCGTCTCGGGGAGCGTGATGTTGCCGCGGACGTCGTCGGCGTTCGGGATGGAGATCGCGTCGAGGTCCGCGCGGAGATCGGCCTCGCCCGCGGCGGGGACCGTGGCGGAGAACGCACGCGTGGCGGTCGCGTCGCCCTTCACAGCCGTCGCCGTGAGCGTGACGTCCGCGGATCCGGATGCGGGCCGCGTGACCTCGCCGGACGGCGAGATGACCGACTCGTCGCTCGATGCCCACGTGATCGCGGATCCGTTCGGCGCGGCCGTCGGCAGCGCGAGGTCGGCGGTGACGTTCGAGAGGTCGCCGAGGGAGAGCGCGTCGACGTCGCGCTGCGCCTTCACCTGGTCGGATGGCTGGAGCGCCGCGACCTCGGATGCCGAGAGCGCGGTGTCGTAGATCCGGAAGTCGCGCAGGCTTCCCGCGAGATGGCGGTCGGAGGAGTAGTTCGAGCGGCCCAGGTAGTTCGCGGACGTGCGCCCTCCGCCGATCTGCCCGGGCTGGATGGTCACGCCCGTCTTGCGGGCGACCTCCGTGCCGTCGAGGTAGAGCACGGCCGTGTCGGTCGCGTCGTCGAGCGTGTAGGTGATCGTCTTCCAGACGCCGCGCGCGAGGTTCGCGCCGCTCGTCGCGGTCTGCTCGCCCGACCAGTTGCCGGTCGTGATCGACGTGCGGTACGCGTTGCCGGTCGAGAAGAGGTAGCCCGTGCCCGAGCTCGACGACGCGGGGTTGCCGAGGCCGTAGATGAAGTAGGGGGTGCCCTGCTCGGGACGGACGAGCACCTCGGTGCTCACGGTGATCGACGTGAGGCCCGCGAGGATGTCGTCGGGCAGCTCGACGTGATCGTCCACGCCGTCGAGGCGGATGCCCTCGCCGCCCGTGAGGGTCGCGCCGCCGAGGATCGCCGCATCCCGGCCGTTGCCGGAGCTGTCGACGGCGACCGAGCCGGTCGTCTCGTCGAGGGCGTAGTGGGCGACGAGGTGCTCGTCGGCGGCCGCGGCGTGCACGGGGGCGATGCCCGCCGCGACGATGCCGAGGGTCGTCGCCGTCGCGAGGACGGCGCGGCGCGCGAGACCGCGCGCGCGGGTGGGGGCGACCATGCGCTCTCCTTCGAGGGGTCGTGGCAACGTCGGGTTGTTACCGGTATCAGATGTTAGCGTCACCACTCGCCCGGGACAAGGATTCGTGCCCGGCCTTCTTCATGTCTCACTCGTCGTTGGAAAGGCGGCGCCAAACCCACCGCGGGTGAGACATGCAGGCAGGTGGACCCCCGGCCCTCGTCCCCGTGTCTCACTCGCCGCGGGAAAGGCGGGGCCGATCCCGCGGCGAGTGAGACATGGATGGCGCGGGATCAGCCGCAGGTGGTGGCCTCGTAGGCGATCTCGCGGACGGCGGCGGTGCCATCCGCGCCCTCCGCGGCGACCTCGACGGAGCCGGCCGGGATCGCCGCCTGACGCGTCGTGAACGAGACGGACGCCCGCGCCCCCGGGGCGAGGTCCTTCTTCGTCTTCACCCCGTACGGCGACGTCACCGTCGCGGTGAGCACGGTCTCGTCTTCGTTCTCCACCGTGACGGTCTGCACGACGCGGCCCGCGACGCAGCGCGCCCCCACCTCGGCCCCCAGCGCGAGCGCGGACTCCACCACCGTCACCTCGACGCTCACCGCACGGTTCGCAGGAGCGACCTCCTCATCGGCCTCCTGGTCGAACACGGGCATGCCGTCGGCCGCCCAGTGCACCCGGCGCACGAACGTGTCGCGCCCCGTGAGGCCGAGATTGTCGGTCCGCGCATGGAAGACGTAGAGCAGGTTGCCGTCCTCGTCGGTCGACCACATGCCGTGCCCCGTCCCCAGCTGCCATGCGCCGTTGAACGGCCCCGACTTCTGGATCGGATAGTTGAGCTTCGTCCACGCCGCGGGGTCGGTGAGGTCGATCCCCTCCCCCGCCGTCGCCGTGGCAAGACCGGTGGTGTAGGTGTCGCCCACGGTCGAGCCCGAGTAGATGAGGAAGAGCGTGCCGTCGTGCGCGAGCACGTTGGGCCCCTCGGCGATGACGTTGTCCCATGCGTACTCCGGCACGACGATCCGCACCGGATCCGACGTGATCCGCGTCGGGTCGGACGGGTCCATCGTCGCGATGAAGACGGAGCCGAGCATCTGCCACACGTAGTACGACTGCCCCGAGTCCTCGACGTACGTCATGTCGAGCGAGATGCCCTGGGCGGCGTTGAGCGCCGTCCCGTCCGCGCGCACGACGTGCTCGGCCTTCGTCCAGTTCGCCGGGACCGCCGGATCGAGGTCGTTCCCCTGCGCGTCCTTCTTCAGCTGGATGATCGAGGAGCGCCCCGTCCACATGTCGGGGCGCCCGTTCGCGCCGTCGTAGCAGGGCATGAAGAGGATCGACAGCGTGCCGTCGATGACGTGGAACTCAGGAGCCCAGAAGCACCCCGTCATGGCCTTGCCGTATGCGTCGAGGTCGCCGTCGCGCAGCAGATCGACCTCGGTGTTGCGCCCCGAGCGGATGGCCTCATCCGAGAGATCCTCGATCGTGTCGGCGATCCGGAACGGCATGTGCGGGCCGTTCGCGGGGTCGATCGGATTCATGTGGAGGTCTTCCGTGGCGATCATGAGGAACTTCGTCTGGCCGTTCCACTCGTAGCGGAAGACGGATGGATCGGCGCGCTCGTCCGCGAAAGGCGTCGGATAGGCCTGCTGCGCGATCATCCCCGTCACCTCGTACGTACCGGGCGTCGAGGTGTCCACGGCCGCGAGAGAGGCAGGATCCCAGTCGATCGCGCGCGTCGCGGTCGATCCGTCGTCGTAGGCGAGCTCGGCGCGCGGCGGGAGCGCCGACGCTTCGAGGGGAGCGCCTGCGGCGACGTCGACGCCGTCGAGGGGCGCGACGGTCGTGTTCGCGATCCGCCCGAAGCGCACCTGCAGAGGGCGCGCGACGTCATCCGTCACCGCGATCGCGTTGCCGCTCGCGTAGTCCTCGACGCCGGTCTCGGACTCGCCGGCCGTCGCCGACACGGCCCCGCGCTCGACCGGACCGCGCGTCGCAGCGTCGGCGAGGTCGGCGAACGTCGTGTGCATCGCGGCGCCGCCGTCCGAGGTCCAGGAGACGACGTACCGCCGCGTCGCGGAGTCCCAGACCACGGCCGGATCGTTCACGCCGCTCGTCACGCCGAGGTCGACGAGGCCGACCTCCTCGTAGGACAGGAGGTCGGTGCTGCGCGCGAAGAGCATGCGCCCGCTCTGCGTGCCGTCGGATCCGCCGCCGCGCGCCGTCCGCGTCGCCACGATTCCGAACGAGCCGTCCTCGAGATAGAACAGGTGCGGGCTCCTCAGGCTCCGCAAGATGGCCTCGGTCGTGCCGTTCGGACCAGGAGTCTGCGCGGTCTTGGCGAAGAAGACGCCGTAGTTCTCGTTGAGCGGCGCCCATCCGCCATCCTGTCCGAGTGCGAGGTGCATGCTCAGCGCGATGTCGGCGTTGTTGGCCTCGGCGGCCGTCGTCGGCAGACGGTCGTAGGCGAGCAGCGGCGTCGACGCATCGGCCGGGAGCACGCGCACCGCGTACGTGCGCGTGGCGCTCGCGCCCGTTGCCGCGTCGGTCGCGGTCACCGAGATCTCCCCGTCGACCGGCTCGTCGGCGTCGGTCGAGATCGCCTCGTCGACCGTGAGGCCCTCGCTGACCGCGGTCACCGCGATGTCGACGCCCTCGGGTGCGGCAGGAAGGGCCGTGCCGGACGCGACGACCGAGGGGATGACGAACCGCTGCGCGAGCCGCTCGATGCGCTGCGCGGGGGTCTCGTCGGAGGGCAGCACGGTCACCGCGATCGAGGTGCTCGCGCGCGCACCGCGGATCTCGACCGTGGCCGTGAGCGTGACCTCGACCGGGGACTCTCCCTGGAGCGGCGGGGTGACGGCGCCGTCGGGAGCGACGATCGCGGGATCGCTCGACGTCCACGTCACCTGGCCGCCCGCGGTCGGCAGGTCGATGTCGTCGCTCGTCTCGAGATCGGACAGGCCCAGGCCATCCAGGATTCCCTGCGCCTCGGCGCGCAGCTCGTCCGCGTGGACGAGCGCGTCAGAAGCCGACACGTCGGCCACCTCCGCCGCGGTGAGGGCGCGGTCGTACACGCGGAACGACGACAGCGCACCCTGGAAGAGCGGGTCGGGCCACGGCGCGCGGCCGATCGTGTTGAGCGACTGGTCGACGATGTCGGCCGGGGTCGCTCCGAGGGCGCCCTCTGCCACGAGCGCGCCGTCGAGATAGAGGCGCCCCGTGCCGTCGGCGTCGACGACCGAGGCGACGTTGACCCACCGGTCGGCCGTGACGCCGCATGAGCCCGACTGCACGAGCCTCTCGGCCCCGGCGGCCTTGAGGCCGACGAGCGGCGAGCGCCCCGAGCCGCAGTTCAGCGACGCGAAGAAGTACTCGGTCGCCGAGGACTCGTTGCCGATGTTCCAGAGGAAGTGGAAGCCGCCGAGCATCGCCTCCGACGCCTTCACCTCCGCGACGACCGTCGCGGAGGTCTCGCCCTTCAGCAGGTCGTCGGGCAGCTCGACCCAGTTGCCCGGCCCGTCCTTCGCCCCTCCGCGCAGCGTCAGGGCGTCGCCGGTCCAGTCGGCGTCCTGCGCGTTGCGCACGATCGCGGCTCCGAACGGCGAGCCGGGCGCCGTGTTCGACACCTCCGCCCCGGTCGTCTGCCCGAACGCGTACTGGGCGAGGAGCCCGTCAGACGGAGCGTCGGCGAACGCCGCTGTCGCCCCCGTCCCCAGGATCATCGCGCCGACGGCCATGGCCGTCGCCGCTCGTCGCCGGAAGGTCTGCTTCATTGCACTCTCCATCGTTGTAAATCGCCGCGGCCGCGGCGGGCGGTGGTTGAAGTCGCCGGGCATCGGCCGGGTGGCCCGGATTCGGGGGTGGGGGGGTCGGGGTGGCCAGTCCCGGGCGGCCAGTCCGGGATGTCGGACGGCCAGTCCGGGATGTCGGACGGCCAGTCCGGGATGTCTCACTCGCCGCGGGAAAGGGGGCGTCTTTCCCGCGGCGAGTGAGACATGCTGACCCGGGCGTCAGCCGACGCGGCCGGGGTCAGCCGACGCGGCCGTGCGTCAGGGCCCGGGGTCAGCCGCAGGTGACGGCGGCGTAGGGCGCGTCGATATCGGCGCCGCCGGCCGCCGCGGTGACGACGCCGGCGGGGATGGCCGCGGTGCGCGTCGGGAACGCGACCGAGCCGCTCGCGTCGGGCTGCAGCGCCGCGAGGGTCTTCGCTCCGAAGCTCGACGACAGGGCGACGTCGACCGCCTTGGCTCCGACGTTCGTCGCCTTCACGACGACGGTCGCCTTCCCGCCGACGCAGCGCGTCGACGCCGAGACCTCGAGCGGCGCCGTCACCGTGACGGTCGCCTCCACGGGCGCGCGGGACGCGTCCTGCGCGACGCCCCGCACGGTGAACGTGCCGGGCTGCGCGTATGCGGCCGGGTCGATCGCATCCCAGACGACCGCGACATTCTGCTCCGAGCCATCCGCCATCGTCAGGTGCGCACCGGGCAGCGCCGGCGCCGTGCCCGGGGGCGTCGTCACGGCGATCGCGTCGGCCTCGGCCACCGCGAGGTCGGGCGCGAACGCCTCGAGCACCGTCTCGTACTCCTCGCGGGTCACGGGCAGCACCGTGCCGTGCCGCGGCTTGCCGCCATCGGCGTTCTGCGGCAGGTTCTCCCGCAGCGTGGCGCCGACGGGCTGCCACGCATCGCCGTCGGCGATGTCGTCGGTCGCGAACGGGATGTAGTAGTTCGGCCCCGCGTGGTACGACGGCTGGTCGATGAACAGGTACCACTCGTACCCGTTCACGTCGCCGTCGTTCGCCGGGAAGATGCTCGGCCCCTCGCCCTGGGTGAAGGTGCCGCCGGGCTCGCCGTTCGGCAGCCCGGTCGCGACCTGGTCCTTCACGAGCGTCCACTCGTCGGCCGCGCCCTCGCCGTCCGGCAGGGTGCCCGCGACGGTCGCGAGCAGGTCCGTCGAGCGCTCCTGGCGGATCGTCATGGACGCCTCGTCCTTGAGGAACCGGTAGTACGTGCCGTCGACCCTGGCGATCGTCGCGTCGATCGTCCCGCGGCCGGTGCCGCGCTTCACGTCGACCCACGGGCGCGCCTCGGAGAACGTGACGAAGTCGTCGGTCGTCGCGTACATCATGCGGTTGTACGTCACGGCCGTCCGGTCGGCGGGATCCGTCGTGTCGTAGAGGTTCGAGGCCCAGTACACGACGTACGTGTCGAGCTCCTCGTCCCAGTACGCCTCGGGCGCCCAGGTGTTCCCCGCGAAGTCGCTCGACACCTTGACATGGCGCTGCTCCGACCAGTGCACGAGGTCGTTCGACTCCCAGACCTCCATGTGCAGCGAGCCCGTGCGCTGGGCGGCGTCGAAGCCGCCGGCCAGGCCCGCGACCTTGAGGTCGGTGGCGAGCATGTAGAAGCGGTCGCCCTCCGCCGAGCGGATGATGAACGGGTCGCGCAGGCCCTGCGTGCCCTGCGTCGACGTGAAGAGCGGCTGCCCGTCGTTGAGCGTGTTCCAGCGGAGGGCGTCGTTGCCGCGCGAGGCGGCGAGGCTCACGCGCTCGGCGCCGTCGCCCTCGCCCGTGAAGAAGGCCCACACGTACGCCTCCTCCTCTGCCGTGTCGGATGGCAGGGGCTGGATGGCCAGGGCGATCTCGCGGGTTCGCGTCGCGTCGCCGACGCGGGCTGTCGCCGTCAGGAGGACGTCGACCGCCTCCTCGCCGGCCGCGGGCCGCTCCACGACGAGGGTCTGCGTGCCCTCGGCCGCGCCGGCGCGCAGCGAGACCGGAGCACCCTCGGGCACCGTCCAGCTGATCGCCGATCCGTGCGCGCCGGTCGTGGGCACGGAGACGTTCGTCCGCACGTCTGCGGCGTTCGCGATCTCGATCGCCGCGAGGTCGCCATCCGCCTTCTCCGCGTCGGTGAGGTCCTCCGGGACCGTCACGGCGAACGTCGCCGTGCGCGTCTGCTCTCCCGCGGTGAACACGGCGGTCAGGGTCACGGCCGCGTCGCCCGCGCCCGGTGCGGGGCGCACCACGGTCGCCGATCCGCCCGAGATCGCGATCGCGGGGTCATCCGAGCTCCACGCGATCGACGTGCCGTACGCGGTCGTCGGCAGCGCGAAGTCGGCCTCCGCGGTCGCGGGCACGTCGACCGACGCCACCGCGCGATCGAGGGCGCCGTCGCTGTAGAGCGCGGCGGCCTCGGTCGGGTCGAGCGCCTCGCCGTACACCGCGAGATCGTCGATGTCTCCCGCGAAGAAGGGGTCGCGGTACGTCGAGCGGCCGAGGTAGGCGACGAGGCTGCTGCCGAAGCTCGCGACGTCGCGCGCGATGGCGTGCTCGGCGGCCTTCTCGCCGTTCACGTAGAGGGTGAGCCGCCCGTTCGTACCGTCGATCACGGTCGTGTAGAGCGCCATCCCGGCGGGCGTGCGCACCCCAGCGGTCGGCGTGCCGGTGGCGCCGGCGCCGACCTCGGTGCCCCACGGCGCCGATGCGCTGACCGTGTTCGTGACGACGGACTTCACGTAGCCGCTCGGATTCGACGGGTTGAGGAGCCAGTATCCGCTCGAGTACGACGCGCCGCTCGCGACGGGCGCGCCGATGAACGCCGCGGCGAGGTTCCCCGGCCCCGAGCGGTGCGATGCCCACATCGACACGGTGAGGTCCTTGCGGCCGATGAGGTCATCTGTCGGCAGCTCGACGTAGGCTGCTGAGCTCGTGGCCGATCCGCCCGGGAGCGACAGCACACCGTCGGCGAAGGCCGCGCCGGACTGCCGCAGGACGCCGTGATTGCCGTTGCCGCTGAGGTCGTCGATCGTGACGCCGTCCGCGGGCGCCGCGTCGAACGCGTAGTGCAGAAGGGGCGCGGCGTCCTCGGCAGCGGCCGGAGCCGTCGCCGCCGCGAGCCCGACGGTCAGGGCCGCCGCGATGCCGATCGCGGCGGGTCGGAGCGTTCTTCTCAAGGTCGTGCCTCTCGTCGTCGAGAACGGCGTCGTCATCGGCGCCGGGGGTCGCGCGCGGGGCGCAGGGGTCGCCCGTCGCGGGCGGAGGGGGCGGCCGGCGCCTCACGCTCGATCGGTCGATGAGGCGCCGGCGCGTCGGTGCGCTACTCGCGACGCCGTGCGAGCACGGCGCGCTGCAGCAGGACGAACACGAGGAGGATGCCTCCCGTGATGATGGTCGTGGCCTCCGGCGGGATGCCGCCGTCGCGCGTGATGAGCACGTTCATGAGACCGAGCACGAGGGCGCCGACGACCGAGCCGAGCACGAAGCCCGCGCCGCCCGTGAGCAGCGTGCCGCCGATGACGGCCGCCGCGATCGCGTCGAGCTCCCACCCGATGCCGGTGATGTTCTGGGCGCTGCCGAGACGAGCGGTGTAGACGACGGCGGCGAGCCCCGACAGGGTGCCGCTGATGACGTAGACCCACATCTTGGTCGCGGCCACGGGCAGGCCCATGAGCGCCGCGGACTGCTCCGAGCCGCCGATCGCGTACACCGTGCGCCCGGTGCGGGTGCGGTGCAGCACGAAGAACGCGATCGCGACGACGACCACGGCGATGAGCACACCGGGGGTGATCACGATGTCGTTGACCTTGGGCCCGTCGACGACCTTGATCTGCGTGCCCAGCGTGCGCAGCGCTGAGTCGTCGGCGAGGCGCTCGGGCACCGTGCTGAGCATCGACGCGAGACCGCGGCCGAGGAACATCATCGCGAGGGTCGCGATGAACGGCTGCACGTGGAAGTACTGGATGAGCACGCCCGAGATCGCGCCGAACACGGTGCCGATGAGGATCATGAGCACGGTCGCGACCCAGGGGTCCCAGCCCGCGTTGATGAGCAGCACCCCCGCGACGCTGCTGAACGCGATCACGGCGCCGACCGAGAGGTCGATCCCGCCCGTGAGGATCACGAACGTGAGGCCCACGGCGAGGATGATGAGGTGCGCGTTGTTGATGAGCAGGTTCGACAGCGTGTTGAACTGCACGATCTGGCCGTACGCGGCCTCGCCGTAGATGATCATCCCGACGAAGATCACGACGGCCGCGGCGGTCGGGAGCGTGTCGAGGTGGAGGGACAGCCGCTGGAGGATCGGGCTCAGGCGGCCGGGCTCCTGCGCGGGTGCGGGAGCCGGGGGCGTGGTGAGAGCGCTCATGCCGCGACGACCTCTCGCTGGGCCGGGCGGGCTGTGCGCGCCCGGCGCTGACGGAACACGCGCCGCACCCGCTCCGACTGGAGAAGGCAGAGCGCGACGATGACGATGGCCTTGAAGGCCGGGGTCGCCGACGACGAGATGCCGAGGAAGACGACCGTCTTGTCGAGCGTCGCGATGAGGATGGCCCCCACGACGGCGCCCGTGACGTTGAACTTGCCGCCCGCGAGCGACGTGCCGCCGATGACCACCGCGAGGATCGCGTCGAGCTCGAGCTGGTAGCCCGTGCGCGACACGTCGACGGTCATCACGCTCGCCGTCGCGAAGACGCCCGCGATGCCCGCGAGCACCCCGCCGACGATGTACACCGTGAACAGCAGCGCGCGGCGGTTGACGCCGGCCAGGCGCGCGGCCTTGGCGTCCATGCCGATCGCCTCGAGCATGAGGCCCAGGGCGCTTCGGCGGACGAGGAGGCCGACGGCGATCACGATGAGCAGCGCGAGCAGGAACACGACGGGCAGGCCGAGCACGTACCCGTTCGCGATCCACCGGAACGCCTCGTTCGAGGCGGTCGTGTTCTGGCCTCCCGTGATGACCTTCGCGAGACCGCGCCCCGCGAGCATGATGACGAGCGTGCTGATGAAGGGCTGCAGGCCCACGACCGACACGAGCACGCCGTTCACGGCGCCGAGCGCTGCGCTCACGACGACCACGAGGCCGAGCGCGGCGAACGCCGAGCCGAGCGTGTCGGGTGCCGCGCTGAGGAACTCCATCGACACGGCGCCGGCGACGACCATCACGGATCCCACCGAGAGGTCGATGCCGCCTGTCGCGACGACGAGGCACATGCCGACCGCGATCATCATGATCGGCGCGGCGGCCCGCAGGATGTCGATGACGTTGCCGACGAGGTGGCCCGACGAGCCGACCGTGACGGCGAGATAGCCGGGGTCCTTCGCCAGGTTGACGGCGAGCAGGAGCACGATGGCGACGACGCCCCACACGTACCGGCTCTTGAGCAGTCCCCTCAGGACCTCTCGGGAGCGGGATGCGCTCTCGCTCATGATGCGACCTCCTCGCGGATGGCGCCATCCGCGTCTGCACCGTCGAGGCCGTCCTCGGCGATGATCGTGACGATGGAATCGGCGGAGACGCCGGGGCCGCCGTCGATCTCGGCGATCTTGCGGTGGTCCTTGAGGACGACGATGCGGTCGCTCTGCCGGACGACCTCCTCGAGCTCCGACGAGATGAAGACGACCGACAGCCCCTCGTCGGCGAGAGCGGCGACGTACTCCTGGATCTCGGCCTTGGCGCCGACGTCGATGCCGCGCGTCGGCTCGTCGAGGATGAGGATCTCGGGCTCGGTCGCGAGCCACCGGCCCAGCAGGACCTTCTGCTGGTTGCCGCCCGAGAGCAGGCGGATCGGCCGCTCGGGATCGGTCGGGCGGACGCCGAGGGCCGAGATGTACTTCCTCACGAGCTCATCCTGCTCGCGGCGCGGCAGCGGGCGCGCCCAGCCGCGCTTGGCCTGGACGGCGAGGATGAGGTTCTCCCGGACGCTGAGGTCGCGGATGATGCCCTCGTCGCGGCGGTTCTCGCTCGAGAACGCGATGCGCTCGGCGAGCGCCTTCGCCGGCGTCGAGATGTCGGCCTTCTTCCCCCGGAGCGCGACCTCGCCCGTGTCGGGGCGGTCGGCGCCGAAGACGAGGCGCGCGAGCTCCGTGCGTCCCGATCCGAGGAGGCCGGCGAACCCGACGACCTCTCCGCGGTGCAGGTCGAGGTCGACCTCCTCGATCGCGCCCTTGCGGCTGATCCCCTTGGCCGAGTACAGCGCGTCGCCGCGCACACGCCGTGCGGGCTTGGCGTCGAGCGACGCCAGCGTCTGGGCGTCCTTGCCGATCATGGTGGAGATGAGGGTCGCGCGGTCGATCTCGCGCGTGCGGAACTCGCCCTCGAACCGGCCGTTGCGCAGCACCGTGAGGCGGTCGCTGATCGCGTAGACCTGGTCGAGGAAGTGCGAGACGAACAGGATGGCGACGCCCTGGTCGCGCAGGCGGCGGATGACCGCGAAGAGCTGCTCGACCTCGTTCGCGTCGAGGCTCGAGGTCGGCTCGTCGAGGATGAGCACCTTGCACTGCGCGACCATCGACCGGCTGATCGCGACGAGCTGCTGGATGGCCAGGGGCAGGGTCGCGAGCGACTGCTTGGGGTCGAGGTGGCCGAGCCCGAGCTTCTCGAGCGTCTCCCCGGCACGGCGGTGCGTCGCGCGCCAGTTGATCCCGAGCGGGCCCTTCACCTCGTGGCCGAGCATGACGTTCTCGCCGATCGTGAGGTTCGCGCAGAGGTTGACCTCCTGGTACACGGTCGAGATGCCCGCGCTCTGCGCGTCGGCCGTGCCGGTCAGCCGCCGCGGCTCGCCCGCGATGCGGATCTCGCCCTCGTCGATCCGGTAGACGCCCGTGAGCGCCTTGATGAGGGTCGACTTCCCGGCCCCGTTCTCGCCCATGAGCGTGTGCACCTCGCCGGGGAAGAGCCGGAAGCTCACCTCGTCGAGGGCCTTCACGCCGGGGAACGATATCGAGATGCCCTCCATCTCGACGATCGGACGCGATTGCGTCATCGCATGCTCCACATCTGTCGCCGCGAGCGTGCCGCGGGTGGTCTGAGCGTGCGGGGCCCGCGAGGGCCCCGCACGTCGGGCGCGTGCCCGATCAGTACTTGCGGTCGGGCAGCGCGGTCTCGGCGGCCTCGGGCGAGTCGAACGTCTCGCTCGGGACGACGATGCTCGGCTCGACGTCCTCGCCCGCGAGCACCTTCTCGACGACGTCGAGGGCGGTCTCGCCGAACAGCGGGTTGTACTCGGCGACGAAGCTGAGGTCGCCGGCCGCGAGGGCCTCGAGGGCGCCCTGCGTGCCGTCGATCGTGGCGATCTTGACGTCCTCACCCGGCGTGAGGCCCGCCTCCTCGACGGCCTGGACGGCGCCGAGGCCCATCTCGTCGTTCTGCGCGAAGATGAACTGCACGTCGTTGTCGTTGGACTTCAGGACGGTCTCGACGACGCCCTTGGCCTCCTCGGTCGACCAGTTCGCCGTCTGCGCGCCGATCTTCGTGAAGCTCGACTCGGCGCCGACGACGGCGTCGAAGCCCTCGTTGCGCTCGTTCACGACGGAGACGCCTGCCGGGCCCTCGAGCACGAAGTAGTTCGCGCCGTCGGGGAAGGCCGACACCGCCCACTCGGCGACCGCCGTGGAGACCTCGATGTTGTCGGGCGCGATGCGCGTGACGTAGAGGCTCGTGTCGTCGGGCTCGATGCCGCGGTCGAGCAGCACGACGGGGATCTCCGCCTCCTGGGCCCGCTTGAGCGAGTCCTCCCAGCCGGTGGCCTCGGTGGCCGACAGCAGGATCACGTCGACGCCCTCGTCGACGAACGACGTGAACGCGTCGATCTGCGACTTCTGGTCGAGGTTCGTGGCGGGCGCGTACTTGAGCTCGTAGCCCGCCTCCTCCGTGAACGTGTCCTGGATGTTCTGCTCGTTCGCCTCGCGCCAGGCGCCCTCGGGCCCGACCGCGACGAAGCCGATCGTGGTGACGTCGTCATCGCCGGCTGCCCCGCCCGAGCAGGCAGCGAGACCGAGCGACAGGGCGCCGACGGTCGCGAGACCGAGCACCTGGAAGACGCGCTTGTGTGCAGACATGGTTCTCCTCCTCGAGACACCGGGCGCAGGGCCGCCCGGCGATCCGGATCCGTCGTGGATCCGCTGCCGATTGCAGTGACGCGTGGTGCGCCGTGCTCGAGATGTTACCGGGAACAATTTGTTCCGTGCAAGGGCGAGATCGGATCGTGACGGGATCAGTCCCCGAGATCGCCGTCGAGGTCGGCGGCGATCATCTCGACGATCGTGTCGACGGTCACGCCGGGGCCATTGCTGAGCTCGCCGATCTTCTCGCGGTCCTTGAGCACGACGATGCGATCGCTCAGGCGCACGACCTCCTCGAGCTGCGACGAGATGAAGACGACCGCGACGCCCTCTCCCGCGAGCTGAGCGACTTTGCGCTGGATGTCGAGCTTCGCGCCGATGTCGATGCCGCGCGTGGGCTCGTCGAGGATGAGCACGTGCGGGCGCGTCGCGAGGAGGCGCGCGAGCATGATCTTCTGCTGCGTGCCGCCCGAGAGCTCCTCGACGGGCCGGTCGATGTCGGACGGCGACAGGCGCAGAGCCTCGAGGTACGTCTCGATGAGCGCGTCCTGCTCGCCGCGCGACAGCGGCCGCGACCATCCGCGCAGCGCCTGCAGAGCGAGCACGATGTTCTCGCGCGCGGTGAGCCCGCCGATGATCCCCTCGTCGCGGAGGTTCTCCGTGGAGAGGGCGATGCGGTGGTGGAGCGCGGCGCCCGGGCTGCTCAGCTGCACCCGCCGTCCGTCGACCCAGAGCTCTCCGCTGTCGGCGCGCTCGGCGCCCGCCATGAGGCGCGCGAGCTCGGTCCGCCCCGAGCCGCGCAGCCCGGCGAAGCCCACCACCTCGCCACGGGAGAGCTCGAGATCGGTCGGCTCGAGCGTGCCGCGTCGGCCGAGCGCTGAGGCCGACAGGGTCGGCTCCCCGGAGGCCGCGTAGTGGTGCGACAGGCGCTCCGAGCGCAGCGCCTTGAGCGCTTCGATGTCCTCGCCGATCATCTTCGAGATGAGGTCGGCCCGGTCGAGATCGTCGGCGGCGTACTCCCCCACCACGCGCCCGCCGCGCAGCACGGTCATCCGGTCGGCGATCGCGAAGACGTGCTCGAGGAAGTGCGAGACGAAGAGGATCGCGACGCCGCGGTCGCGCAGACCCCGCACGACCCGGAGGAGCGTGCGGACCTCGGCCGCGTCGAGGCTCGCGGTCGGCTCGTCGAGGATGAGGACGCGCGGCTCGAGCACGAGGGCTCGCGCGACGGCGACGAGCTGCTTGACCGCGGGCGACAGTGCCGTGAGCGGCGCGCGGGGGTCGACGTCGTCGAGGCCGAGCCGCGCGAGCACCTCCCGGGTGCGGGCGCGGTTGGCCTTCCAGTCGATGCCGAGGCGGCCTCGGATCTCGTTGCCGAGCATGACGTTCTCGGCGACCGTGAGGTGCGGACTGAGACGCGTCTCCTGGAACACGGTCGCGATGCCCTGTGCCCGGCTGCGCGCGACGCCCACGGGGACGCTCTCGTCTCCGTCGATGCGCACCTCGCCCGAGCGGATGGGCACGGTTCCGGTGAGCGCGCCGATGAGCGTGGACTTGCCGGCGCCGTTCTCGCCCATGAGCGCGTGCACCTCGCCCGGACGCAGCGTGAGGTCCACGTCGTCGAGAACGCGGACCCCCGCGAACTCGACGCAGATCCCCGTCATCTCCACGACGGGCTGACGCACGGTCATCGCCCCTCCCGCGGCGCGGCCGTGGAGGAGCGCACGAGGAGCTCGGCGGGGATGCGCGTCACGCGAGGGATCTCGCGCTTCTCGATCGCCGCGCGCAGCATGTCGACCGCGGAGACGCCGAGCGCGTGGAAGTTCTGCCGGATGGTCGTGAGCGGCGGCAGCACGTGCGCCGAGAGCGGCACGTCGTCGAAGCCGACGACGCTGAGGTCGTCGGGCACGGAGAATCCGCGGTCGGCGAGCCCGTGGATGAGCCCGACCGCCATGTCGTCGTTGCCCGCGAAGATCGCGGTGTAGTCGGGCAGCTCGCGGATGCCCCTGGCGAAGTCGTACGCGAAGTCGGCTGTCCAGTCGCCGACGACGATCGGGCGCTCCCGGATGCCCCACGCCTTGGCGCGCGCATGGAACGCGCGCTCGCGTGCGCGGGCGTCGAGCCAGTCGAGCGGCCCGGCGAGGTGCAGGATGTCGCGGTGCCCGAGAGAGACGAGATGGTCGACCGCGAGGGTCGTGCCCTCCTGCTGGTCGACCGAGACGGTGAGGAACGTCGGGTCCTTGTCGGGCTTGACGACGAGCACCGGGACGCCGATCGAGATCTTGCGGAGGGCGGCGATCGACGACGAGCGCGGGGCGACGACGCACAGGGCGTCGATCCCCTGGGTCGTGAGGTTGTCGACGGCCTCCTGCGGCGTGATCTCGTCGCCGCCGCGCAGGGCGATCGCGCTCACGGAGTATCCGGCGAGCCGCGCAGCCGACTCGACCGCGCGGAGCGTGCTCGTCGGGCCGAACTCGACCGCGCTCTCCACGAGCACGCCGATCCGCTGGCTGCGCTGCGTCGCGAGGGCGCGCGCCGCCATGTTGGGGCGGTAGTCGAGCTCCTCGATGACCTCGAGCACGCGGCGGCGCGTGGCCTCCTTGATGTACGGGTAGTCGTTGAGGACGCGAGAGACCGTCATGTGCGAGACGCCGGCGAGCTGGGCGACCTGCCGGATGTTCGGCTTGTCCGCGCTCGTGTTCGCCACCGGAGTCCTCCATCGGTCTCGCCGTCGCCGGGAGCGGGACGGGGGCCGCGCGCGACGGCGCGCGGCCCCCTCAGCCTAGCGATCGCGGCGGCCTGTGAGCGGGAACATCAGCGCGCTGCCTTGAGCCCCTGGAGGGCATCATCAAGGCCATCGGCCGCGGCGTCCACGTCCGCCTGTTCCGCCGACGCATCGGCGAGCACCGTCTCCGCCCCGACGCGGGCGGCGCGCAGGCGATCCCATGATTCGGACGTCCAGCCCTCCTCGACGAGCTCGGCCGCCTCGTCGAGGAGGAGGCGGAGCGCGCTGCGGTCGACCGTGCTCGCGACGAGCTCGACCTCGGCGAGGTTGGTGTTGCCCGACGCCGCGAGCACGCGCACGGCGCCCGTCTCGATCGGAGCCTCGAGATCCAGGCGATTCCACCCGTCGACCGCGTTCGCGACGGTCGCGAACGTCGTCCACGTACGACCGCCGTCCGTCGAGCCCTGGAACTGGATGCCGTTGGCTCGCGCGACGTGACCCGCGCGCGGCGCGAAGCGCACGGCGGCGACCGGGAGCGCCGAGCCGTCGTCGGGGATCGCCGTCACCCAGCCCGACGAGGTGGTCGTGTCGGTGTACGTCGCGAGGTCGCCGTCGAACATCGCCCAGCCGTTGCCCGCGGCATCACGCGTGCCATCCCACGACGGTGTGCTCGCCGTGACCCAGTCCTGTGCGATCGCGCTCGTCTCGACAGACGGCGCCTCGAGCAGCTCCCATGCGGCCCGAAGGCGCGCGGCGAGCGCTGCGTCGTCGGCGTCCGGCTCGGACGCCGCTGCCACGACGTCCTCGAGCTCCCGCGTGAACAGCAGGGCGGATGCGCGCGAGAACTGCGAGAGGTCGGCCTCCCGCGCCTCGTCGAGCAGGTCCTCGAGCGTCGCCTCCGAGCGGACGCCGTCGATGCGCACGTCGGCGAGCGACCAGATCCCTGGGTAGGCCGGGTCGGTCGGGATGCCGGGCTCGTCGATCTGCAGCCGGAGGTACCGGAACCGTTCGTCGCGGACCTCCTCACGCACGTCGACGTACTCGACCGCGGTGTCGTCGCCCGCGTTCGGATGCTCCGTCAGCAGCGTCCACGTCTCGTTGTCGTTCGAGCCGTAGGCGTTGGTGCCCTCCGCACGATTCGGGAAGGTGTCGCGGGCGAGGAACCCGATCCGGTCGGCCTGGATGCGGTATCCGACGCCGAAGTCGAGCTCGACCGACACGTCTCGGCGGTCGCCCCAGGTCGTCTGGTTCGACCCGTCGACCAGGTTGCGCAGGGTCGCGATGGGCAGCTCGGGCGAGGTGGCGGTGAGCGAGTAGTCGTGCGTCCCGTCGGCGAGCATCGGATTCAGCAGGTCGAGATCGGCTACCGCGAGTCGCAGGTCCTCGAGGAGCGCCGCGAAGCCCGCGCTGTCGGCCTCGATCCCTTCGCGCGCCGCGGCCTCGGCCTCGGCGACGGCGGCCCAGCTCTCGCTCGTGTATGCCGCGACGTCCTGGAGTCCGTCGAGAGCCGCCGCGATCGCTCCGGGGCGGTCCGCTGCGACGGTCACGCGCACCGGCAGCGTCGCGGTCGAGGTGCCGTCCTGCGCGACAACGATGAGGCTCTCCTCGCCGGCGGCGCGCGGTGTCCAGGTGAGTGCGCCGTCCTGCCCGATCGTTGCTCCGCGGGGCGCCCCCTGGAGTGAGAGCGTGCGCTCGGAGTCGGCGTCCTCGACCGCGAGCGCCCGCTGAATGGGCTCGCCCGCCACCGCGAGGAAGGCCAGCTCGGGCGCGTCCGCGAACACAGGGGGCGAGAGCTCGCCCTTCGCGTCGCCGAGCACACCGGACACGTCCACGCGGGCGGCGCCCTCAGCCGCGCGCAGGTACACGATGTGGTGGCCGACGGTGCCAGGGGGCACGGCGCCGAGATCGAGTCCGACGTGCGTCCACTCCCCCTTCGTGTCGGGGAGGGAGACCTCGAACGGTGTGGCGCCGTCGGCGGTCCCCGACACCTGCAGGGTCGCCTGCCCGTTCGTGCGCACGCGGATGCCCATGCTCGCGCCCCAGACCATCCGTCGGACCGCGACCGTCGCGTCGCCGCGCTTCGCGTTGAGTCGCGCGAAGCTCTCCCCCGCGTCGTCCGTGACGATCTTCGCTCCCGCGCCGAGCGGGAGCCCGTACTTCGCGGTCGGCACCCACGCCGTGTCAGCGGGCTGCGGGATCTGCACGTCCTGCTCTGCGAGCTCCTCGGGGAACGCGAGCCAGTACTCCGCGTCGGTGAAGTCCGAGCCGCGCGGGTTCCAGAAGTTCTCCACGTGCGCGCCGTAGCGGTACAGGGGGCCGTCGCTCTGGCGATGCAGGAGCGCGACGTAGGGGGCCTCCTCTTCGACATCGACGCCCTCGACGTAGGTGTACTGGTAGTACAGGTCGTTCATGAGGTCGCGGAGCCGTCCGCGGTACGCCTGGGAGAGCGTGCTCGCTCCGCCCGACGTGTCGATGAACGGCGGCTCGTCGCCCATCATGAAGCGCGCGAACGCGTCGGCGCCCTCGAGCAGCCGGTTGTCGAGGAAGCCGTACGGCGTGACCGCGTCATCCTCGTCGGAGACAGTGCCTTCGACAGGGTCGAGTCGCGTGCCCTGGTTGTGGATCATCCGCGCTGCGGCGCTCAGCGTCGTGATGTCTCCCTCCGCGTGCGCCTGATCCCGGGCCATCTCGAGCAGCTCGACGAAGTCCTCGCCATAGGGGTTGCGCGGGTCGTCGGCGTCGATG
This sequence comes from Microbacterium sp. SA156, assembly GCF_049065455.1. Classification (NCBI taxonomy): domain Bacteria; kingdom Bacillati; phylum Actinomycetota; class Actinomycetes; order Micrococcales; family Microbacteriaceae; genus Microbacterium; species Microbacterium sp. SA156. The sequence continues at coordinate 220,209 of NZ_JBAKGU010000005.1, read as the reverse complement.
AGGCGGATGAGAGATGCGAGGCCGCCGTTGACGTCACCGCCGTTGATCGTGTGCTCGCTCTCGTAGGTCGAGTTGACCGAGAACCACTCGACACGCTGCGCGTACAGCTCGGGGTCGTCGAGGAAGATCGCGGCCGCGATCATGCCGACGACGCCGTAGGTGTGCTGGTTCCAGAGACGGTTCTGGGAGAAGAGGAAGGTCTCGAGCGTCGGGCGGACGAGGTTCTCCTCCGCCCTCTGCTGATCGCGCTCGGTCCATCGGAGGTCGTACCCCTCGAGGCTGTCGTTCACGGGCTCGGTCGATCGGATGATCTCGGCCGCGGTCACGAAGTAGTAGAGCGGCACGCCCGTGTGGATGTGCGCGTCGGCAAAGTAGGCGTAGCCTTCGGGATCGAGGCTGCTCCAGGTGCGCAGCACGTGCAGGGCGTTGGCCCGGTAGACCTCGTCGCCCGTCGTGGCGTACATGATCGCCTGCGTCAGCGCGCCGATGCTGTCGTCGAGGGCGCGAGACCGCATCCGCGTCTCGTTGTACGAGGCATCCTTCGGCTGCTCATCCGTCGCGCCCTGGTTCTGCCCGACGTAGGTCTTCGACGCATACTTCGTCTGCGCCATCGCGGCATGGTGGCTCGCCCACGGCTCGACACCCGCAGCGACCTGTTCCTGAACGGTCTCGAGCTGGTCGGCGGTGACGCCGGTACCGGGGTGGAGGAAACCCTCCGCGCTCGTGGTCTCGGTGATCTCGGGCAGGGCGGGCAGCGCCGTCTCCTGCGCGACGGCGGGTGGCCCGACAAGCGCCGAGAGCCCGACTGTCGCGGCGACGAAGGCCCCGAGAGCCCTCGTCCTTCCTGGTGCGTGCGATCGCTTCATCGCGATGTCCTTTCGTCTGCGTCATTGCGGATCGCGGGCCTCGCCCGCGGACGGCCCCGTCGCCGCCGTGTCAGTGCTCTCGCATCCCCTTTCGGATATCGTTTGCCGAGTTATCTGCGATCCGGCCGGTCTCCTCCGTCTGTCAGGCGATCGGGTGGGTGAATGCCTCGCCGTGTGCGAAGCGGAGCGCCTCGGCGGTCGCGACGGCGCCGAGCGTGCGCAATTCCGTTCCCATCGAGCCGGCGAGGTGCGGCGTGAGGAAGACATTCGGGAGAGAGAAGAGCGGGTGGCCCGGCGGCAGGGGATCGGGCTCGGTCACGTCGAGGACGGCGCGCAGCCGCCCGGCGGCGAGCTCGGCGACGAGCGCGTCCTGATCGACGATCGCGCCCCGCGCGGTGTTGAGGACCGTGGCGCCGTCGGGGAGCGCGGCGAGCACGGCCGCGGACACCATGCCGATCGTCCGCGGGATCTGCGGTGCGTGGATCGAGAGGATGCGGCTGCCTGCTGCGAGCGCGATGAGGTCGTCGATGAGTTCGACGTCGAGCACGGCGGCGCGCTGGACCGAGAGGGTGGGGTCGTAGACGGCGACCGCGATATCGCGATCCCGCAGACCGCGGATGACGAGCTCCCCGACCGCGGACGCGCCGACGATCCCGACCCGGGCGCCACCGAGGCCCGTGTGCCCGTACTCCGCCTCCCGGTCGAGGAAGCGCTGCTCCGACGCGTACCGGCGCGCCGCCCAGAAGACATCCTTCGCTGCAAGGGTGATCATCGCGAGCGTGAACTCGGCGACAGGAACGGCATTCGCGGCCTTCGCGGACGCGAGGGCGATGCCGCGTCGCGCTGCCTCGTCGGCGGTCGCGAAGCCGCCGCCCCAGTGCACGATGGCGCGCAGGCGCGGCATGGCATCGAAGTCGGCGGCGGAGGGCGCCTCGGCACCCCAGCCCATGAGCAGCAGCTCGATCTCTGTCGGGTCGTCGAGCGCGGAGACCGCAGTCGCGGCCGACGAGAAGTCGACGGCGAGCTCGTCCTCGAGCGCGCGGCGCTCCTCCTCGCCGAACACGAAGCCGACGAGGTGCGCCTCCATCAGCAATGCGGCCCTGATCATCCGCGCTCCTCCCCTGCGCGCCACGCGTCCCGCCACTCGAGCGTCGCTGTCTCACCCACGATGCGCAGCGGGAGGATGACTGTCGGCGAGTGGAACAGGTCGTCGGGCCGCCAGCGGTCGCCGACGTAGATGAACCCGTCGCCCATGGGGACGACGACGCTCACCTGGGAGTCGAAGGTCCGGCTGCCATCGGGCGCGAACCCCGACCACGCCGACCACGGGCCTTCGAGGGCAGGAGCCGTGGCGTGCATGTTGTCGTTGAGACTCCACCCGGTGAGATCGGATCCGAACAGGTGGTAGCGCCCCTCGTGCTTCACGAGCGTCGGCGATTCGTACCCGATCTCCGGTCGGCGCTCCTGGCGCAGCGTCGCGACGGTCGCCTCCGCCCCCAGGTAGTCGTCACGCAGACGGTGGATGTGCAAACCGTTCTCACGGTCCTCCGAGAGGAGGTAGCCGACGCCGTCCTCCTGGTAGACGCCGATGTCGCGGCTGATCGTGCCGAGCGGACGCTCGCTTCCGAGATAGCGGTACGGCCCCTGCGGCCGCTCGGCGATCGCGTAGCCGACACGCGCAGCGGAGTAGTCGACGGTGTCGATGTGCAGGAGCAGCACCCACATGCCGTCAGGGCGACGCAGTGCCTTGGGCCGCTCGACGATGCGGTCTGGCCCGATATCGCCGTCCCCCGCTTCAAGCGCGTTCCCCTCGAATCGCCAGTTCGCGAAGTCGTCGGTCGAGTAGCACGCGACCGCCGTGAACGTCGAGCCCGCCGTCTTGTCCTCACCCCAGGCGAACCAGCGGTCGCCCACGCGCTGCACGCCGATGCCGTGCAGCTGGGCGACGCGCCCGCGGTCGTCGATGACGACGTGCCCCGGTCGGATCGTCCCTCTCATGCGCGCTCCTCCACCGTCAGCACGCGGGCGGTCGGCCCGGACATCGTCCGCAGCCGCACGCCGCCGTCGACGCGCGAGACTGCCCATCCGCTCGCGGGGAAGGTCTGCCGGACCTCGCCCGTGATCCCGGGAAGCACGATGTCGACGGCCGTGTCCGCACGGTCCCATACGAACAGGAGCGTGCGGCCCGAGGCGCGCAGCCCGAGGCAGACGACGTCGGAGTCCCACGCCGGGAGTCCGAGCGGCCAGAACGGCACGGCGTCGGCGAGCGACTCGCGGTGCTGCTTGTGCAGCGCGACCGCGGTGCGCACGGCCGACCGCTGCTCCTCGCTCAGGCGGTCGAGGAAGCCGGACAGGTAGAAGCGCCCGCTGAGGCCGGTCACGAGGGTGAACGCGGTCTCCTCGACGCTCATCTCGGCGGCCGGATACGCCCAGTTGCCGCACTGCTCGGGGAGGATGGACGCCGGCGCGGACGCTGCCACGGGCGGGTACAGGCGGAAATCCTGCTGGTCGCTCGTCGACTGCAGGTGCGTCACGGCCAGCAACCCGTAGTCCGCGCGCATGGCGCCCGAGCTGCAGTTCTCGATGTCGAGCGCAGGATGGCGTTCCTGCACGGCCACGAGCCAGTCGCGGAAAGCCCGCGTGTGACCGAGGAGTCCGTCGCCCGGAGCAGCCGCGCGCCACTCCGTCCCGGCACCCGGGTTGATGTTGTAGTCCAGCTTGAGATAGCTCACGCCGTGGTCGCGCACCAGCTGATCGACGACCGCATCGAGGTGCGCCCGAGCCGCAGGGTGCCGGAAGTCGAGGTGATACCGGTCGTGCTCGCGCACGCGCGCACCGAACCGCTGGAAGAACGCGTCATCGGGAAGTGCCTCGGCCGCACGGCTTCGGATGCCGACTACCTCGGGCTCGAGCCAGAGGCCGACACGCATGCCCGCCTTGCGGATCGCCTGCGTGATCCGGCGCAGCCCGCCGTCGGGGAAGCGCGCTGACGACTCCCGCCATTCCCCGACCGTGGCCCACCAGTCGCCGATGTCGGGATCGGCGAACCAGCCGGCGTCGATGCAGAACACCTCGCATCCGGCGTCGGCCGCCTCGCGGATGAGCGGCAGGAGCACCTCGGTCGTGGGCTGCCCCATGACCGTGTTCATGAAGTCGTTGTAGACGACAGGCAGGGCCTGCCCGGTGTGCCGGCGGCGCAGCCACCGGCGATAGCCGGTCAGGCCTCCGATCGCGCCCTCCGCACCCTCCCGAGAGACGGAGACGGCCACCGGCACGGCGTCGAACGACTCCCCGGGAAGAAGCAGATGCGCGAAGTGGTTCTCGAGGTCGGCGGGCCCCGTGAGCGTGAGCACGCCGCCCGCCGCCGTCTGGCAGAGGTCGACGTTCCAGCCAGCGCTCGACTCGATCTGCCACGCGAGAGCATGCTCGCCATCGAGAAGTGCACCGACCGGCACGCGCTCCCCGCTCGACCATGCGCCATGGCTTGACAGAGCGGCGTGCCCGCGCCCGTCCTGCCCGTGCAGCGGCAGCGCGATCGCGGGCAGCAGCTCGCCGAGCGGCGTCGTCTGCCATCGGTTCTCCGCGAGCCACTCGCTGCGTGCCGCGAGCAGGACCATCCGCTCGAGGTCAGCTGCGTCGCGTCCGAAGCCGATGGTAGCCGAGCCGACCGCGGTGAGCACGACCGGTTCGGCTGAGGTGTTGCGGACCCCCGTCTCGACCCGAAGGGCGTCGACGCCCTTCGGCGCCGTGAGCGTCGTCCGGGTCTCGAGGCCCGTCGTCTCGTCGCGCTGGATGATGATCACGCGCTCCGCGCCATCCGACTCCTCGCGCGCCGCGTCCTGAACCCGCAGGCGCGCCCCGACGGCCGAGCGATAGTAGGCCTGGCTCGTGCGCTCGCGCTGCTCGCGCGCCGTGAAGACCTCGACGAGCGCCGTGCCGGGGCGGCCTGCGAGCGGCGACATCTCCGAGTGCACGCTCAGGGGCCGGTCGTCTGACCAGGTCAGCGTGAATGCGCCGAGTTCGACGCTCGCAGGTCCGGCTGACTCGGCGGTGTCGAGGATGTCCAGGGCGGTGTCCGTCACGACGTCTCCGTTTCGAGGCGCTCGCGGCCGAAGCCGAGCGCGCGGTTGCAGATATGGATGCTGATGGCGACCAGCGGCGGGGCGAACACCGCGACGCTCGGGCCGACGAGGGGGATGCCGCTCGCTGCGGCGCCGAGCGCGGCGAGCAGGAGCCAGCACAGCACGATGTGCGGGCGCCGCAACGCCGCGGTGAGCGCAGCCGACACGAGGGCGACCCCGCGCAGGTCGGTCTGCGCAGCCGCGACGGACACAGCCAGGAGCGCGGCGATCGCGAGCAGCGTGGCGCCGATCGCGGCGAGGAGGAGCGCGTCATCGTGCCCGACGAGCGCGATGTCGTATGACAGCACGACCGCCGCGATACCTGCCGCGAGCGCCGCGCCGCTGAGCCGACGGGCACCCGAGCGGAGCGCCGCCCAGAAAGCGCGACCCGCGCCGGCTCCGCCACCGAGGTCGAGGAGCCGCTCCGTCGCGACGAGCAGTGCGTGGACGCCGGGAACGAGCGGCACGACGGCGAGCCCGAACAGCGCGATCGCGAGGTGCGTCGCCTGCCAGCCGACGAGGGCGTGGAACACGAGCAGCGGCGCTGCGGTCGCGAGGAACGAGACCCCGATGAGGAAGCACCGCCAGATCGCCAGAAGCCATCCTGCGATGCGCCCGTCGTGCGCGAGCAGCTGCCCGGTGCGAGTCAGCAGGGCGCTCATCCCTTCACCGCCCCGATCGACATGCCCTTGATGAAGTAGCGCTGGAATGCCGCGAAGATCGCGACCGACGGGATGATCGCGAGGATCGCACCCGTGTAGATGAGCTGCCACTGCGAGGTCAGCAGGCCGACCATCCGGTTGATGGCGACGTTGATCGTCCCCGCCGACGAGGAGTCGAGGAACACGAGAGGGATGAAGAAGTCGTTCCAGAGGCCGAGAGCCTGGATGATGACGAACGCGCTCGTGACGGGCAGCAGCATCGGGAAGACGATGAGCCAGAACGTGCGCAGGCGGCCGGCGCCGTCCATGTGCGCGGCCTCCTCGACCTCGACCGGGATTCCCTTGATGAAGCTGCAGTAGAGCAGGATGCCGAAGGACGCCGCGCCGCCCAGGTGGACGAGGATGACGCTCGTCAGCGTGCTGTAGAGGCCCACGTCGTCGAACCCTTCGACGAGCGGGATCATCCGCACTTGAAACGGGATCATCAGCCCGGCGATGAACAGGACATAGATCCCGCGGCCCAGGCGCCCGCCGAGGCGCTCGATGCCGTACGCGGCCATAGGGACCATCGCGACGAGTAGCACGACGGTCGCGACCGTGATGATGAGGGTGTTGCCCACGGCCTCCGCGAAATCCGTCTGCTGGAACAGCTGGACGTAGTTGTCGAACGTGAACGACGTCGGGAGCCCCATGGGATCGCGCGTGATGTCGCTGTAGGACCGGAACGAGTTCGCGAGCGCGTAGAGCACGGGCGTCGACACGAGGAGCACGAGCGCACTCAGCACGACCATCACGACGATCTCGCTCGGCGTCCACCGCTTCCGCACCCGGGGAGCCCGCTCGCGGCGTGTGGTCAGAGCCTCCGTGGCGCTCATGCCTGGATCTCCCTCTTGCGCATGTAGGTGTTCGCGGCGACCGTGCTGACGATCACGACGATGAACAGGACGATGGCGGCCGCGCTGCCGAAGCCCGCGCGGTACTCGCCGAAGCCGACCTTGTAGATGAAGAACGCCATGGTCTCGCTCACGAAGCCCGGGCCTCCCGAGGTGAGCACCATGACCTGGTCGAAGATGGTCCATCCGGCGATGAGCGCGAGGGTCATGTTGACCGTGACCGCGCCCGCGAGCATCGGCCAGGTGACGTTCGCGAACACCTGCCGCCGGTTCGCGCCGTCGATCCGCGCGGCCTCGAGCAGCTCCTGCGGCACGGACTGCAGGTTCGCGAGGTAGATGAGGGTCGTGTTGCCGCCCAGCGTGAAGCAGGTGAGGAAGAGGATGACCCACACGACGATGCCGCTGTCTCCGAGCCAATCGCGCGCGGCATCGGGCATGCCGAAGTCGCGGAGCAGCGTGTTCACGAACCCGAAGTTGAAGTTCAGGAGGTACTTCCAGATCGTCGCCGCGATGAACGCGCTCACGAGCGCCGGCAGGTACACCGCGGTGCGGAAGAACCCCTGGCCGTGCTCGAGCTTGTCGAGCATGAGCGCCACCACGAGCGAGATCGCGTTGATGATGACAGCCGAGCCGAGCCCCAGGATCAGCGTGTTCTTGACGGCGTTCCAGAACCGGCCGCTCGCGAAGATGTCGGCATAGTTCGCGAAGCCGATGTAGGCGTAGTCATCGCTGATGCCGTCCCAGTCCGTGAAGCTCAGCTCGACCGACTGCAGCGACGGGATGATCACCATCAGCAGGTAGACCACAAGGGCCGGGGCGATGAAGCCGAGCAGCACCCAGCGCCCTCGTCGGCCCCCGCGGCGGGGCGGGCGGATCGGCGCGCGCACGGGCGGCGCCGCGAGGGGCGGAAGCCCGGGCTCTGAGACGACCTCGACGGTCGCCGTGGCCTGCGGGGAATCGCTCATGACATCTCCTCGTCGCGATGCGGGGCGGAGGGGCCGGGCGTCACCGCCCGACCCCAGGGCCGTCAGCCCGCCGCGACCGTCTTGTCGAATTCGGCCTGGAGCTTCGAGATCGCCTCATCCACGGTGATCTGCCCGTCCTGCATCTCGATGCGGACCTGACGGAAGAACGTGTTGAAAGCGCTCAGCGCCTCGTTCGACGACTCGTTGCTGTACCAGTTGAGGTTCGGATCCTCCAGGAGCGCGAAGTAGTCCGCGGCTCCGGGGATCTCGGTGTTGCGCTCGACCTCGTCCGACGCCGCGATGTTCGGGGCGATCCAGCCGAGCGACTCGATGAGGTTGGCGGCCTCGACCGAATAGAAGTACTCGAGGAACTCGACTGCGGAGTCGTACTCCGCGCCGTCCTCCTGCGCCTGCGCCGATATCGCCAGGCCGGACGCCGTGTCGCCCACGACCGAGTTCTTGAGGACGTTGATCGTGCCGTCATCCGCGGGGATGATGAACAGCCCCGCGTCGAACTCGGGATCGACCTTGTGGATGTCGTTCAATCGCCCGATGCCCGCCGACGATGTCGCCATGACGGCCTGGCCGTTGACGAGAAGCGTCGTCGTCTGGGCATCCGCCGTGGACTGCCATCCCTCGAGCACGAAGTCGTCCGTGATCTGCACGAGGCGCTCGAGCGGCTCGCGGAGGTCCTCCATGGACGCGGTCCCCTCGGCGACCGCATTCCAGAAGCCCTGCTCGGAGTACTCGGCGAAGACGGGCGCGGCGAGAGGCTTCCAAAGCTGGTCGCTCGGCCAGACCTCGGCAGCAGCCGTCGCAAGCGGGACATCGCCGTTCGCCTGGATCTCCTCAAGCAGCGCGATGAAGTCGTCGTACGTCTCCGGGACCTCGAGTCCGTTGTCCGCGAAGTACGACTTGTCGTAGACGATGTTGATGCCGATCTCGCCGTTGAGCGCCGAGGAGGGCACCGTGTAGACGTTCCCATCCTCGGCGGCACCGTACACGTCGGGGGCGAGCAGGTCGGTCACCGACTCGGGGATCGGCGCGAGCTTGCCCGCCTGGATGTATGTGAGCGTGTCGCGCATGTCGACGACAGCGGGCCAGTTGCCTGTCGCGTCCATGGTCTTGAGGGCCGTCGCGTAGTCGCTGCCCGCAGGGAGCGGATCGAGTTCGACGACCGTGGAGTCGCTCTGCTCGTTGAAGGCCTTCACAACCCCGTCCACGACCGAGTTCCAGGTCTCGTCGCCCGTCGCGTACAGGAAGCGGATGGTCGTCTTCCCGCCCGCATCGCCGGCGTCTGCGCCGCCCGCGCACCCGGCGAGCACGACGACCGCGGCTGCGGTGGCCGCGAGCGATGCGGCGGCGCGTCGGGATGCGCGGCGCCGGGCGTCACGCGTCTGTGCGTTCTGCATGTGATCTCCCTTGATTCGGATCGGACCGCGTCCGACTCCAGGAGCGTATCGCAAAGTGGACAACGTTTGCCACTTGTTTTTCCGGAGGCCGCACGACGCGGACTGACGACGTCAGCGCCGGGCGACGGCGGCGCCGTGCACGATGGGGGTCGCGCGCAGCGCGATGCGCTGGTCGGGCTGCGGATTCCCGTCGTCGAGGGCGAGCGAGAGTGCCGCCTCTCCGAACGCCTCAAGCGGCACCTCGACGGTGCTGAAGTTCGGGAGCACGTCGCCGAGCATCGGCACGTGGTCGAATCCGCTCACCTCGACGTCACCCGGGGCCTCGACTCCCTGCTCGCGCAGCCGGGCGATCACGCCGACCGCCATCGCGTCGCTCATCGCAGCGATCGCGTCGAGTTCCGCGACGGGCGTCGCCAGGTCGTCGACGGCGGCGTATCCGCCGTCCCGCGAGAACGAGCGATGCACGACGTCGCCCGAGAGGACGCTGATTCCGTGCCGATCGAGACCTTCGAGGAACCCCGCGACACGGTCCTGCGAGGTGATCTCGAAGTCGGGGCCCGAGACGACGGCGAAGCGACGATGACCGGCCAGCGCGAGGCCCTCGGCCAGCGCCGCGGCCGCCTCTCTGTTGTCGACGGTGACGGAAGGGAAGCGCAGGGCGCTGTGGCCGATCACGACCACGCGCGTGCCGTGCGCATCCAGCGTGCCGAGCTGCGCCGCGAGAGCGGCCTCGCGGCGCGCGTCGGTCGTCCGGCTCGTGCCGATCACGATCGCGCGGTGCCGCTCGCCGCGGAGCTCCTCGAGGAGGGCGATCTCGCGCAGGGGATCGTCGCGCGTCGTGCGCACGGCGACCGAGACGCCGCGCTTCTCGGCGGCGTGCATGACACCCGAGATCATCGTGGCCGACCCGAAGTCGTCGATGTCGCTCACAACGAGCGCGATCGTGCGGGCCCGCCCGCCCTTGATCGCCTGCGCCGCGGGGCTCACGGAGTATCCGAGCGCCCGCGCGGCGTCCTGCACGCGCTGACGCATCTCAGGGGAGCCGCTCTGCTTGCCGCGGACGCCGCCGTTCAGCACGCGCGACGCGGTCGGCACCGACACCCCCGCGAGTCGTGCGACGTCGGCGAGTGTCGGCGGCCTGTCGGCGTTCGGCATGAGCCCCCCTCGATCGATCCAGACAACGCTATCCACACGACGCCCCGATGTCGATTCGCCCCCTCCCCCGATCGCGCTCGCGTCGCGTGGAGGTCGGGCGGAAGGCGGCCCCGGCCATCCGCTCTCCCCGAGACTCGGCGTCCCCGACTCTGCATGTCTCACTTTCGGCGGGTTCGCGCCCGCCAGAACCGCGGAGAGCGAGACATGCAGGATCGAAGTGGGCGGAAGGGCGGCGGGGTCAGGCTCCCGCGCGGCGCTCGGGGATCCAGATGCGCATCGTGGAGGGGCCCCGCTCGGCCCACTCGTGATACGGGATGAGCGGCACGTCGACGATCTGCTCGTCGTCGGCGACCTCCGGATCCCCGAACGGCCATGGCGCGTCGACGGGGCGTCGGATGGCCAGGCGCGCGACGACGCGTCCGTCCTCTTCGCGCAGGGGCGCGTCGGGATCGATCGCCACGACATCGACGCCGATCCCCTCGGGGAGGTCGACCGACTCGAGCGCGAGCACCTCGGGGCCGCGCTCCACCGCCACCGTGCCCCGGATCGCGTCGATGCGCGCGTCCGGCCGCGTGAGCCGCGGGGCAACCGGGAGGCGCAGCGTCACGACGTCGCCCGCGGAGAACGCGCGACGCACGGTCGCGTACCCGGGTTCCGCCGCGAGCGTCTGGACCCCGCCGTCCGCCGAACGGACCTCGAGCGCTGCTCCGACCGCCCAGCTGGGCACGCGGAGCGAGAGCGTCCACTCCGCGTCCGCTGCGGCGTCCACGGTGACGCGGATGTCGCCGTCCGCCGGGTAGCCGGTCTCCACGTGCAGTGCGACGTCGTGCCCGGCGACCGTCGTGGAGATCGCCGCCGGAGCGTACTGGTGGATCTGGAGCCCCTCCTCGTCGACGGTCGCGACATACGCGGCGAGGCTGGCGAGGGTGCGGGCGACGTTGGGCGGGCAGCACGACACCTCGAACCACGGCGCGCGCAGCGACGACTCCGCACGCGCGGACGGCGCGTCCGGGTCGGCGACCTCTCCCGGCGTGCGCTGGTGCAGCGTGTTCGCGTAGTAGAACGCCGTGCCAGCGGACGAGGGCGAGGTCGCGACGACGTTGTACAGCGTGCGCTCGATGAGGTCGGCGTACTTCGCCTCCCCGCGCTCGAGCAGCAGGCGCCAGCTGAACTGGACCGATGCGATGCCCGCGCAGGTCTCGGAATAGGCGCGGTCGGGCGGCAGCTCGAAGTCGGCGCCGAACGCCTCGTCCTGGTGGTGGGCGCCCTGCCCGCCGGTGATGTACGTGCGGCGGGCGACCGTGTTGTCCCACTGCCGCACGAGCGCCGAGGACAGCTCGCCGTCGGCCGTCTCGACCGCGACGTCGAGCGCCCCCGACGAGAGGTAGTTCGCGCGCACCGCGTGGCCGCGGAGGACGTCGGCCTCGCGGATCGGGATGTCGTCCTGGAAGTACGAGCGGCCGAACTCGATGTCCGCGAGCACGCCCGTGCCGTGCCGGTCGACGAAGAGCTTCGCCTGCGCGATGTAGCGGGGCTCGCCTGTGACGCGACCGAGCTCGACCAGTCCCGTCTCGATCTCCGCGTGCCCGCACATCGACGGGATGCCGTCCTCGCCGAACACCTCGCAGACGAGGTCGGCGGCGCGTGTCGCGATCTCGAGGAGCCCGTCGTCGGCGCCGGGCTTCGTGCGTGCCCGAGCGACCGCGGCCTGGAAGAGGTGCCCGAGGCAGTAGAGCTCGTGCCCCCATTCGAGGTCGGACCACCTCGGGCCCTGACCGGGGCGGCCGAACCGCGTGTTCAGGTACCCATCGGGCTCCTGCGCCGCACCCACGACCGAGACGACGTCGCGGAACGCGCGCTCGAGCTCGTCATCGGGGGCACGGCCGATCTCCCACGCGAGCGCCTCGAGGTACTTGTAGACCTCGGAATCGGAGAACTCGCGACCACGGCGGCCCTCGGGCAGCCCACCGGCGACGGCGAGCTCGAAGTTGCGGATCCAGCCCTCGCGCTCGAGCCACGTGCCGATGTGCGCGAGGGTCGCGCGCCGGTTCACGTTCTGGCGCGAGCCCCAGAACCCTCCCGTGATCGCGACCTCGCCGATCCCCAGGGGACGCAGCGCGCCCGAGCTCGGCAGGACAGGAGCGGCAGCCGCCGCGGTCGCGCGGTGCGATGTGGTGAGTGTCATGATCATCCCTTGAAGGCGCCGGACATGAAGCCCTGCACGTAGTGACGCTGGAGAACGAGGAACAGGAGCACGCAGGGCAGCGCGAGGACCGCGACCCCGGCGAGCGTGGCGCCGTAGTCGATCACGCCCATCGTCTGACCGCGCAGGTTCGCGACCGCGAGCGGCAGCGTCATCCGATTCGTGTCGCTGATGAGGATGAGGGGCGCGATGAAGTCATTCCACGCGGTGAGGAAGGCGAAGAGCCCCACCGTGATGAGCCCCGGCTTGGTCGCAGGCAGCAGCACGCGCCACAGCGCCGAGAAGCTGTTGCAGCCGTCGACGAGGGCGGCCTCGTCGAGCTCGCGCGGGATCGACTCGAACGCGATCCGCATCATGAACGTGGAGAACGGCAGCTGGAACATCGTGAGCACGAGGGCGACGCCCACGGTCGTGTTGCCGAGGCCGAGGCCGTTGAGGATCACGTACAGCGGGATGAGGAGGGTCGCGTACGGGACCATGAGGATGGCCAGGGTCGTGAGGAACAGGGCGGTCTTCCCCGGGAACGAGAACCGGGCGAATGCGTATCCGCCGAGGAACGAGATCACGAGCGTGAGGATCACGGTGAGGCCCGACACGACGAGCGAGTTGCCGAGGTAGACCCAGATGCCCGCCTGGAACTCGGCGAGCGTCGCGTAGTTCCCGAGACCCCAGCCTTCCGTCTGACTCGTGCCGGCGCGCGGCGCGAACGACGACACGACGGCCCAGACGAGCGGGTAGAGGAAGACGGCCGCGAGCGCGGCCGAGAAGATGCCGAACGGCGCCCTCGCGAGCAGCCGGCGCCATCCGCCCTGCCGCGGCGCGCGCGACGCGCCGCGGCCCTCCGTGACGATGACCTCGGTCTCGGTCGGAGCGAGCGCGGTCATGTCAGCTCTCCTCTCCGCCGCGGAGCACCCGCAGCTGGAAGACGTTGATGACGACGAGGGCGATGAGCACGATGACCGACAGCGCCCCCGCGATCCCGAGGTCGTTCTGCCCCTGGAAGGCCATGGAGTACATGAGCTGCACGACGGTCATCGTGGAGTTGTCAGGACCGCCCTTGGTGAGGATGTAGAACTGCTCGAACGCGAGCAGCGAGCCCGTGACGCACATGACGATCGTGAGCGCGAAGGTGGGCCGCATGAGGGGCATCGTGACGTGCAGGAAGGTCTGCAGCTTCGAGGCCCCGTCGATGCGCGCCGCCTCGTACACCTCGCCCGGGATCGCCTGGAGGCCGACGAGCATGAGCAACATGTAGAACCCCGTGAAGCGCCACACGATGAGGAAGACCGTCGCCCAGAGCGCGCCGCCAGGCGTCCCGAGGATCGTGAAGCCGGATGACTCCATCCACTCCGCGAACGGACCCGCGATCGGCGAGTACAGGACATAGAAGAGGAGCGACGCCGAGGCGAGGCCGAGGGCGCTCGGCACGAGGAAGGCGGTGCGCAGGAACGACCGCCATCGCGACGACTCCTGGACGAGCAAGGCCAGCCCGAGGCCGAGGCCGATGAGGAGGACCGTCGCGGCGATCGTGTAGATCACCGTGAAGCGGATGGCCTCCCAGAACAGGCGGTGGTCGACGGCGGCGACGTAGTTGTCGGGGAAGTTCCAGCCCTGGAAGCCCGCGAGCAGCGGCCAGTCGCCGAGCGACATGGCCACGACGAGGACGAGCGGGACGACGAAGAGAACGCCGACGAAGAGGGCGGTGGGCGAGGCGTACAGCCATCCCTGGATGGCGTGCGCGCGCTGCGCGCGGGTCCGCCCGGGACGTCGCGCGGTCGTGGCGGCGGTGGTCATCGTGGATCCTTCTGTCCGATGCCGTCGGGGCGCTCCGCTGCGGGGAGCACCCCGACGGCGACTGTCACTGCGAGAGGATCTCGGTGATCGCGGCGTTGTCCTCTTCGAGGGCTCCGCCCTCGCCGAGCACCTCGTTGCGCACGAGGGTGAGCCAGGGGCTTCCCGCGGCGTTGAAGGCCTGCTGGAAGCTGACGGCCACGGGGGTGTCGCCCTGGGCGGCGACCTCGTTGATCGTCACGAGGCGCGGGTCGGCCGATGCGTGCTCGTTGTCGGCGAGGTCTCCGCGGGAGACCACGTTGCCGTTCGCCGCGAGGACGTCGACCTGCGTCTCCTCCGACATCATCCACGCGAGGAAGTTCCACGCCTGCGCAGAGAGCTCGGAGTCCTTCGAGATGCCGATGCTGTCGCCTCCGACGAACGTCGAGGCTCCTCCGTCGACGCCGGGGAGGCCCGCGACGCCCGCGTCGAACTCGAGAGCCGGAAGCAGCGTCGCCGGGTACGGCATGATGCCGACCTTGCCCTCCTGGAAGCCGGCGACCCACGTGGCGCCGGTCTCGTCCTCGGAACCGGGCGCGACGACGCCGTCGTCGACGAGGCCCTTCCACGTGCCGTAGATCTCCTGCGCGGCCTCGCCGTCGAGGAGCGACTCGGTGCCGTCCTCGCTGAGGACCTCCTCGCCCGACGCCCAGATCGACGGGAACCACGTGAAGAGGAGGCAGCCGCCGCAGTTGAGGCCGGTCGAGGTGCCGGAGACGCCGTCCAGGCCGAGCGCGTCGACGTCACGGGCGATCTCGGCGAACTCCGCGATCGTCTCGGGTGCCTTCTCGGGGTCGTGGCCCGCCTGCTCGACGAGCTCCTTGTTCCACATCATGACCGACAGGTCGAGCACGAAGGGCAGCGTGTACTCGGCATCGTCGATCGTGCCGGCCGACATGTGGCCCGCGTTGATCTCGTCGGCGTAGTCGAGCTGCTCGACGAGCGGCGAGATGTCCTGGAAGAGCCCCTGTCCCGCCCAGTTCGGCACGTAGACGACGTCGGCGGCGAACAGGTCCGGCAGCCCGCCGGACCCCGCGGCCGCGCCGACCTTCGCGACGTAGTCGTCGTTCGGGACGACCGTGAGCTCCACCTGGTTCTCGTGCGTGGCGTTGTACTCCTCCACGAGCAGCTTGGCCTGCGCCTCGATCGGCGCACGCGTCCACAGCGAGAGGGTGGAGCCGTCGTCTACGCCCTCGGCGGGGATCTCGTCGACCGCGGCCTGACCTCCGCTGCCGCCCGAGCACGCCGTGAGGCCCACCGCGAGCGCGCCCGCGACGGCGAGTCCTGCGGCGCGCATCGCTGTGCCGCGCCGGATGGTCGTGATCATGTGTCTGCTCCTCTGGCTCTTCGTTGAGCGAGCACGCCGCCGTTGCCGCCGATGCTCGACACGCCGCGCGAAAGCTTTCGAAACGGCTTTCGTTGAATCTAGCGGCGACACTTCGGGCCGTCAAGCACGACCGCGCAGAAATCCATGTAACGGTTTCGAGACTGTGGCACGCTAGAGCGATGAGCACGGAGCGCAACGGGCGGGCCGCCACCCTGAACGACGTCGCGCAGCGCGCGCGCGTCTCGGCGGCGACCGCCTCCAAGGCACTCAACGGCCGCACCGACGTCGCAGCGGCGACGAGGGCTCGCGTGCTGGCGGCAGCCGAGGAGGTCGGGTTCACCCCCAACGCGGTCGCGCGCGGCCTCACCGCCGGGCGCACGAGCACGGTGGGACTTCTCACGAGCGACCTCGACGGCCGCTTCGTCCTGCCCATCCTCATGGGTGCCGAGGACGCCTTCGGCGCGGGGCGCATCGACGTGTTCCTGTGCGACGCGCGCGGCGACGCCGTCCGCGAGCAGCATCACCTGCGCGCGCTGCTCAGCCGCAGGGTGGACGGGATCATCGTCGTGGGCGACCGCACCGATCCCCGCAGGAGCCTCGGCCGCGCGCTGCCGGTCCCCGTGGTGTACGTCTATGCACCGTCCAGCGATCCGCGCGACCTGTCGCTCACGCCCGACAACGTCGAGGGCGGCCGTCTGGCCATCCGCCATCTGCTCGCGTGCGGCCGCAGCCGCATCGTGCACATCGGAGGCGATCCCTCCTATGCCGCCGCGCAGGATCGCCTGAGCGGAGCACAGGAGGCGCTCGCCGCGGCCGGCACGGCCTTCGCGGCGGAGCCGATGCTCGGCGAGTGGTCGGAGCACTGGGGGCGGGCGGCTGCGGCCCTTCTGCTCGAGCGCGATCCGGAGATCGACGCCGTCTTCTGCGGCTCGGACCAGATCGCGCGCGGCGTGCTCGACGCGGCGCGCGACCTCGGGCGCGACGTGCCACGCGACCTCGCGGTGATCGGCTTCGACAACTGGACGGTGCTCGCGGAGAACTCGCGCCCGCGCCTGACGACGGTCGGCGTGGACTTCGAGGCGCTGGGTCGCACCGCCGCGCAGCACCTCTTCCACGCGTTCGACGACAACGGGATCGAGAGCGGCGTCCTGCACACGCCCGTCCAGCTCGTCGTGCGCGGAACGACCATCCCGGTCGACTGAGCGCGGGACACGACGCAGGAGATCCGCGCCCGACACGCCCCGGAATCCGGTTCCCGCAGCGCAGGCCGCGGAGAACTCCTGCGCTGTGTCCCGCACACCGCACCGCCCGCGGCAAGCCCTGCATGTCTCACTCTCGGCGGCTTCGCGCCTGCCAGAACCGAGAAGAGTGAGACATGCAGAGCATGCAGAGCCCCGAAGGGCAGAGCGCCGGGCTGCAGAGCCCTGACAGTCAGCGCCCCAGCGCAGAGCCGTCAGAGCGCGATCGGCGTCCGGCTCGTCAGAAGGCCCGCGTCGGCGAGGAAGCGCTCGAGCGCGATGACGGCGATTCCGGTGGACACGGTGCTCCCGCCGATCGTCGACACGCCGAGCTCGACGTCGGCCCCGGCCGTCCCGGGCGCCTGGTCGCGCAGGTGCTCGCGGGTCGCCGGCAGCAGGCGGTCGCCGAGCGCCCAGGCCGTCCAGCCGGTGAGCGTCACCACCTCGGGGTTGACGACCGCGACGAGATCGGCGAGCGCCGACCCCAGGTACCAGGCGGTGCGCGCGATCGTCTCGTCGACCGCCGCATCGTGCTCGGGCCCATCCGCCGCCCCGGCCATCGCCTCGATGAAGTCGCGCTGCGAGTCGAGCGCGAGAAGCGGATGGTCCGGGGCGATCTCGCGGAGGGTCTGCCGGATCCCGGGTGCTCCGACATACGCCTCGACGCAGCCGCGGCGGCCGCAGCGGCACCCGCGACCGTCCAGCGCGAGCAGCGAGTGCCCCCACTCCCCCGCGAGATTCGTCGCTCCGCGCAGGATGCGCCCCTCGAGCACGATCGCGGCGCCGACGCCCGTGCCGAGGTTCACGGTGACGAGACTCGAATGCGACCGGCCGCGCCCGAGCCAGAGCTCCGCCGTCGCGATGACCTTGAGCGGGTTGTCGATGACGAGCGGCAGCCCCACCCGCTCGCGCAGGCGGTCGAGCTCGACGGTGTGCCAGGTCCAGTTCGGCACGAGCACCGAGACGCCGGCGGGCGCCTGCACGAGCCCCGGCAGCGAGACCCCGACGCCGAGCACATCGCCCCGGTCGACGCCGCCCTGCTCGAGCACGCGGTCGAGCGCGCTGCCGATCGCCTCGACGACGGAGTCGGGGTCGAGGAGGTGCTCGTCGCGCGCGACGTCGACGAGCGCGATCTGGGTGAGCGCCGTGTCGAACAGCTCGGCGCGCACGTAGGTCTCGGCGACGTCGATGCCGACCACCCGGCCGCGATCCGGGTTCATCGCGAGCGTCGCCGTCGGCCGCCCGATCCGGCCGACCGTGACCTTGGTCTCGACGACGATGCCCTCGACGAGGAGCTCGCCCACCACCGTGGCGACGGTCGCCGGGCTGAGTCCCGTCGTGCGGGCGATCTCGTTGCGCGTGGTCTCGCCCTGCGACAGCAGGACATGCAGCACGTCGAGCCGCGACTCGCTCCGGATGTCGCGCGACGTGCGCCTCGAGACAGCCATGTTCACTCCCGCACCGCGGCCATCCGCATCGGGTCCGCCGCCGCGGCGGGCGATCCCGGCGACCGGTCCCCCGCCGGTCGTCGCCAGTATGTCACGGCCCGAACTCCACGATCGTCTCGGGGAGCCCCTCGGCCCGGAGGCGCACGACGGCGCCGGCGTCCGCGCGCACGAACACGGCGAGCCGCCCCTCGAGGGTCCGCCGCTGCGAGCTCGCGTAGGGCGTGACGTCCGCGAGGTCGCCGTTCTCGATCCCGAGCAGCTCGCCGCCGGAGACCTCGACCGAGACCATCCGCTCGTCCCGCGCCGATCCTCCGTCGGCGTCGCGCAGCGCGCACTCGATCTGCACGAGACCGTCGAACGGGGCGCCGTCGAGAGCGAGGCCGGCGTCGGCGCAGCGGCGCGCCGCATGCTCCGGGACCTCCCAGACGACCGCGTCGAGGCGGGCGGCCGCCCCGCGCGCGCGGAGCTCGTCCCGTGCGACGACGTCGCCGTCGCGGACAATCTCGAGCACGAGCGGCGCGGAGCGCACGTCGGCCTCGGCCGTCCAGAAGCCGCCCTCGTCGTCCCATGCGAGCGGGATCGCGTCGCCTCCGCACGTGAGCCGCGGCTCGCCGCCGCCCGCGAAGCAGAGCACCCCGACCCGCTCCCCGCCCTCCCATGCACGCGAGACGGGATGGCTCCAGAAGCTGCGCGGGCCCTCCCCTGCCGGTCGGGTCACGAGATGCGCGACCGGCTCGTCGGTCCACCAGCTGCGCCGCAGATGCCACGTGTGCTTCGCGAAGCCCGCGAGCGTGAGCAGCCCCGCCCCCGAGCCGTGCACGGGCCATCCGTGGGCCTCTCCGAGATAGTCGATGCCGGTCCACAGGAACTGTCCCGCCACGTAGTCGGCCCGCACGACGTGCTGCCACTCGGCGTAGCCGTGGCCGTTCTCGCTGCCCAGCAGAGGCTTGTCGGGGAACCGCGCGTGGTCGGCCTCGTACAGGTGCTCCTTGTAGTTGTAGCCGACGACGTCGATGTCGTCGAGGAAGCCCGTGAGGCTCGACAGCTCGGGGAAGGCCGCCGCGATCGTCACAGGCCGCGTCGGGTCCTTCGCGCGGACGATCGCCGCGAGCCGCCGAGCGATCGTCGTCAGGCGCCGGATGTCCGGGCGCGACGGATCGTAGACGCGCTCGGCCGCGGGCTTGCTCGCGTCGTTGTTGCCGGTCATCTCGTCGAAGAGGGGGCTCGCATACGGGTCGTTCGGGTAGTCGATCTCGTTGCCGATGCTCCACGCGATGATCGACGGATGGCCGCGATGCGCGTCGATCATGGCGACGAGGTCGCGCTCGTGCCACTCCGGGAAGTCCTTGGCGTAGCCCTCATGCCGCGGCGGGTACACGTTGTGCCCCTGCCACCACTTGTTCTTCGGGTTCTCCCACTCGTCGAAGGCCTCGTCGATCACGAAGAGGCCGAGCGCGTCGCAGAGGGCGTACAGCTCGGGGGCGTGCGGATTGTGGGCCATGCGCACGGCGTTCGCGCCCATCTCCTTCAGCCGCAGCAGGCGCCGCAGCCACACCGCCGGGGGCACGGCGGTGCCGAACGGCCCCGCGTCCTCATGCAGGCACACGCCCGTGAGCGTGCGCGGCTCGCCGTTGACCGAGAAGCCCGCGGCGGCGTCGAAGGCGACCGTGCGGATCCCGACGGTCTGCGTGTAGCGGGCGGATGGCCCCCGATCGGGCACGAGGGTCGTCGACAGACGGTGCAGATGCGGATCGGTATCGGACCAGAGCTCGGGATCGGGCACGCGCGTCTCGCTCTCGACGTCGGCCGCGCCGCCCGCTGGCACCTCGACGGCCGCGTCGAAGGCGTGCACGCGCCCCGATGTCAGGGAGCGCAGCTCGTGCCGGAGCTGCACCGACACCGGCTCGGGGCCGTCGTTGACGAGGGTCTGGACGACGCGCACGACGGCCTCGTCGGCGTCGGCCGACACCGTCGTGAAGGCCGTGCCGTGCTCACGGAGGCGCACGGCCTCGTGCACCTCGATCTCGACGCCGCGGGTGATCCCCGCGCCGTTGTACCAGCGCGAGTCGGAGAGGTCGGAGTGGTCGACCCGCACGCTCAGCACGAGGTCGTCGTCGGGCGCGTAGGAGAGGATCTCGGTCAGGTCGAACGAGAACGCGGCGTACCCCGACGGCCGTCCGCCGAGGTGGTATCCGTTCGCCCAGACCTGCGCGTTCTTGTAGACCCCGTGGAACACGAGGCGCACATGCGGGGCGTCGGCGAGCTCGCCCATCGGCACGTGGGCGCGGTACCAGCCGACGCCGCCCGGCAGATATCCCGTGCCGCTCGAGCAGTCGCGCGAGAACTCCTGCTCGACGCTCCAGTCGTGCGGCACCCTCACGGCACGCCATGCGGTGTCGTCGAAGCCCTTCTTCCACGCGTCGGGCTCGTCGCCGAGGTGGAAGCGCCAGGGGATGATGGGGTTCGCGCGCACGCGCCTACCTCTCGCTCGAAGAGTCGATGTACCGGCTGAAGACCCGGTCGAGCACGCTGCCGATGACGATGGCGAGCCCGCCGAATCCGATGAGGAGCCACAGCAGGCCGTAGCCGGTGGCCTGCGGGGAGAAGATCGTGACGACCGCCGACAGCACGAGGACGGTCAGGATGAGGAACGTCGAGAGCGGGTGCCGCAGGGAGAGGAGCCGCGCGTTCCGGAGGACCTCGGGGATGGTCCCCTCGAAGGTCGCGAGATAGGGGAAGACGTAGACGGCCCACGCGACGCAGAAGAACACGACGACGTACCAGATCGCGAGGAGGGCGAACTCGAGCATCGGCGGGACCCCGACGCCGTTCACGACGACGAACCATGCGGCGAGCGCCGCGCCGACGAGCAGCATGAGCAGCCACACGGCCGTCGCCTGGCGGAGGTTCCGCCGGAAGGACCGGAGGAAGTCGCCCGTGACCGATTCGCACGCGCCCGTCGCGAGCCTCCGCCCCGTGAAGCTCAGCGCGGTGAGCGATGCGCCGATGGTCACGACGGGCAGCGACGCCACGATGAACAGGCCGTTGAGGATCATCGCGTCGGCGACGCGCGTGAGAAACCGCATGAGCGCGGAGTCCGCCGCGAAGATGCCGTTCATCCTCTCCCCTTTCGAGATCGGGCGGGCCCGCGGTGCGCGGGCCCGCCCTTGCCGATGCAGGCGCTCAGTCGCCTGCGGTCACTGGCTCTCCGCCCAGGCGTCCATGTCGGCCTGGACCGAGGCGAGGGCGTCCTCGTAGCCCGCGTCGCGGAGCTTCTGGCGCATCTCCTCGATCGCGGCCTCGGGGTCGTCGAACTTGCCGTACTGCAGCTGCGGGATGTACTCCGAGAACACCGCGCCCATGGCGGCGAGGGTCGGATCGATCGCGTCCTTGTTGAACAGGAGGGTCGAGTACGGGTAGTCCTTCGCCTCGGCGTCGAGCTGGTCGTAGAGCTCCTGCTTGTTCTCCGCGTCGGTGACCCGCGGCAACTCGTACTCGTCCATGCGGCCGGCCCAGAAGTTGGCCCCGAGCGCGTCGGTCGACGGGTCGTAGCCCTCGGGGTTGTCGAGCTTGCCGTCGTCCGTGATGACGTAGTCGGTGCCCTCGATGCCGTAGTTGATGAGGCGGTACGACTCCTCGTCGTTGCGGAGCATGTCGTACACCTCGAGCGCCTTCTCCGGGTTCGCCGAGGTCGCGCTCACCGCCATCGCGCCGTGCGTGAGGATGTCGCGGAAGTAGTTGCCGTTCTCCTGGCCCCAGTAGAAGAACTTGGGGTCCGATCCGGGCTGGCGCTCGTTCATGTTGTGCACGATGCCGCCCACGAACGTCTGGGTGTGGTGCTGGTCGGCGCCCGACAGGCCCGAGTAGAAGAGCTCGCGGGTGTCGCCGTCGTAGTTGAGCGCGTCCTCGCGCCACACCCCGATGTCGTTCCACTCCTTGGCGAGCTCGGCGGCCTCGAGCAGCTCGTCGCCCTCCATGTACCAGGACGTGACCGTGTACGGGTCGGACTCGGACGTCTGGAACGGGTAGTAGATGCCCGCGCTGATCTGCTGGATCGTCTGCAGGTCGGTGTGCCCCTGCAGATAGCCCGTGAGGGCGGCCTCGTTCGTGCCGGCGACATCCCACGGGTAGGCCTCCGGCTTGTTCTCCTTGACCCACTGGAAGTAGGTCGTGAAGTCCTCGAAGGCGGTGATCTCGCCGTTCTCGAAGCCGGCCTCGGCCGCCCAGTCCCCGCGGTAGAAGAACCCGTGGTTCGTCCACTGGGTGAAGTTGTCCTCGGGGATGAAGTAGATCTGCCCGTCGTCGAGCTTCGTGAGATCCCAGTGCCCGTCGGCTTCGACCTGCTCCCACGTCTTCGGCGCGTGCTCCTGGAGCATCTCCTCCGACAGCGGCAGGAAGGCTCCCTTCTCCGCGTTCTCCCACGCGAACAGCCAGTCCGTGGCCGTGGTGATGAGGTCGATGTTCGAGTCCCCGGAGAGCAGCTGCACGTTGTACTGCGTCTGCCAGTCGGCCCACTCGACGTAGTAGAGGTCGAGCGTCGCACCCACCTCCTCGGCGAGGCGCTCGTTGAGCTTCTCGAGCATGGCCTCGACGCGCCCGTTGGTCGGCTTGTCGCCGAGCACGAGCATCGTGATCTCGGCGGTGCCGCTCGACTGCTCGCCGCTGCCGGCGGTGCACGCCGACAGCATGCCCGCGCTGACGCCCACGGCGAGCAGCGCTGCTCCCGCTCGGACGATGTTCCTTCTCATGTGAGACTCCTTCGGCTCATTCCTGGTGGAGGGGTGGGATCGGGTTCAGCCCTTGACGGCGCCGACGGTGATGCCGGTGACGAAGTACTTCTGGACGAACGGGTAGACGAGGAGGATCGGGCCGGTCGCGATCACGGCGCTCGCCATCTTGAGGGTGTTGCTCGGCAGCTCGGAGATCACCACGTTGTCGCCGGCGACCGAGTTGCGCAGCGCGTTCGCGGTGTTGATGACGTTGTAGAGGTAGTACTGCAGCGGCTTGAACTCCACGGAGCTGCCGAGGTAGAGCGATGACAGGTACCACTCGTTCCAGTAGCCGAGAGCGAGGAAGAGGCCGATCGTCGCGAGCGCCGGCTTCATCATCGGGAGCGTGAGCTGCGCGAAGATCCGGAAGTCGCCCGCGCCGTCGACCTTGCCCGACTCGACGATCTCGTACGGGACCGTCCGCATGAAGTTCTTCATGAGGATGATGAGCCACGGCGTCATGAGCAGCTGCAGGAAGACCGCGAGGTAGCTGCCGCGCAGCCCCAGGTCACGCCCCACCCAGAGGAAGGTCGGCGCGAGGCCCGCGGAGAACAGCGTCGTGAAGTAGATGAAGAACGAGATGACATTGCGGTACCGGAAGTCCCGGCGGAACAGGGCGTACCCCGTCATCGAGATGATGAAGAGCCCGATCGCCGTGCCCGCGACCGTCATGATGATCGTCACGGCGTAGGAGCCGAGGATCTGCCGAGGCGAGTTGAAGATGTACTCGTACGCCGTGAGCGTGAAGCCCTTCGGCCACAGTCCGAACCCGCTCTTCATGATCTCGGACTCGCTCGAGAACGACGCCGAGATGATGAGGATGAACGGCAGCGCGCAGAACAGCGAGAAGAGCGAGATCGTCACATACGAGATCGCCTTGAGCGTGTAGTCGCTCTTCGCGAGCTTGATGGTCGTCGGCCGCCCGGTCGGGCCGCCGCGGCGCTTCCTCGCGTTCGCGGTCGTGACCGCCTCGGTGACCGTGGGCGGGGGGACGAGCGTCTCAGAAGATTGCATAGTCCTTGTTCATCCTTCGCACGACCCAGTTCGCCGTCATCACGAGGGCGAAACCGAAGAGGGACTGGTAGAGGCCGACCGCGGTCGACGTCGTGAAGTTGTTCTGCGACATGACCATCCGGTACACCGAGGTCTCGATGATGTCGGTGGTCGAGAACAGGGCGGCGTTGTTGCCGATGAGGTTCCAGAACAGGCCGAAGTTGCCGTTCATGATCCCGCCCAGCGAGAACAGCAGCAGGATGATGAACGTCGGCTTGAGGCTCGGCAGGATGACGTAGCGGATCCGCTGCCACGCCGAGGCCCCGTCGATCGCCGCGGCCTCGAACAGCGTCCGGTCGATGCCCATGATCGCCGCGAAGTACACGATCGACCCGTACCCGGTGCTCTGCCAGAGGTGGACGAGGATGATGATGAGCGGCCACGCGCCCGCCGTGCTGTAGATCTTGATCGGGTCGCCGCCGGTCGACTCGATGAGGGCGTTGAGCGCGCCGGTGTCGTAGTTGAGCAGGTTGAACGCGATCACGCCGATGAGCACGACCGAGATGAAGTACGGCAGGAACATCACCGTCTGCGTGACCTTCTTGAAGTACTTCGAGGCGATCTCGCTGAGCATGATCGCAAGCGCGATCTGCAGGATGTTCCCCAGCACGATGAACGCGAGGTTGTAGAGGATCGTGTTCCGCGTGAGCAGCCAGAGCTGGCCCGACTTGATGAGGAACTCGAAGTTCTGGAACCCCACGAACGGGCTGCCGAAGATGCCGTCGCGGTAGTTGAAGTTGGTGAACGCGATCCAGATCCCGGGGAGCGGCGCATAGCTGAAGATCGCGAAGAACACGATCGCCGGGATGCACATGAGGATGAGCACCCTGCTGTGCCTGAGATCCTTCAGCAGCCGTCGTCTGGGCTGCACCCTGTCCGTCACGGACATCCTCTGCCTCTCTGCAGTCGGAGCGTCGGCTCCATCGCCGACGGGTGTCTCTTCGACGATAAATCTAACCGTCGATGAAACTAGGAAGACAGTAGCGATCCCCTGCCGGCTTGGCAAGAGCCGCCTTCGGGAAGCGGTCGGAATCGGTCGCGGGTGCCCCGGCCGCGGCCGGGGCACCCGCGCGCGCTCAGCCGCAGCTGGCGGCGGGGTAGCCCACCGTCACGGGCACGCCATCCGCTCCCGTGAAGGTCGTCTCGCCGGCCGTCGCCGAGGCGGCTCGGACGGCGATCGCGGCCGAGGCCGCGTGTCCTGGCGCGAGCTCGTCGAGGACGCGCCCTCCGTACGCGCTCTGCACCGCGACATCCGCCGGGCCGTCCGCCGTGTTGCGCGCGGTCGCGACGAGCTGGACCTTGCCTCCCACGCAGCGGCTCGTCACGGCGGGCTCGACCGCGGCGTCGACCGCGCCGACCGCGAGCGCGGGGATCTTGAGGTACGAGCCCGGCGTCGCGAAGACGAGACGCACAGCCGAGGCGAGGACCGGCTCGAAGGTGAACGACGTAGGCGAGCCGTTCGCGCTCGGGACGACGTCCTGCGCGGTCGTCGGGTGCCAGGTGCCGTGCGCGTCGCGGTACTCGACGCTCACGCCCGTGATGGTGCCCTCGCGGTTGGTGAAGCCGACCCGATCCACGATGTGGGCTTCCGCGGGCTCGATCGTGAGCGTCGCCTGATCACGCTTCGTGCTGTCCCACGTCGACCACGAGGTCGCGGCGCTGCCGTCGCACGCGTTCGCGGGCGGCATCGTCTCGTACTGCGTCTGGTGGAAGCTCGCCGTGACCGTCGTGCCGTCGGCACCGCAGACATCCCGCACTCCCTCGGCACCCCACAGCTGCACCTCGGAGATCGACTGCCACACGTTCGTCGCGGTCTTCAGCTGCAGGCGGACCCCGCTGGTCGCCGGGATGCCCGACACGTCGAGCTTCGCGACGGGTGCGGTGGCCGAGGCGTCCTGCGCGAGGTCGACGCTCGCGTTCGCCGACACCCAGGCCCCCGATGCGTCGAGGTACTCTGCGGCGATGGTCGACGGCCACGTCGCGCCGGCGCCGTCCTTGTAGGTGTGCACGACGACCTCGTCGACGTCCTGGGGGAAGGCCCAGGTGTACGACAGCCAGCTGCTCTTGGGGTACACGCCGCCCCCGACCCAGTCGTCCCAGCCCTTGCCCTTGACGTTGCCGTCGGCCGTCGTGCCGGCGAGATCCTGGCGGCTCGATGCCGCCACCGCGGCGTCGAGCGCGAGGTTCACGATGCCGGGCGTCGCGACCTCGATCGTGCGCGTGAACGTGCGCCCCGCCGTGAACGTCGCATCGCCCGCCAGGGTGCCGGTGATGAGCTGCGTGCCCCGCTCGTCGAACGACGTCGCGCTCCACGTCACCGCGACCTCGGCCGTCGCACCGTCGACGGCGACCGGGACGGTCTCGGGCAGCTTCGCGGAGAAGTCCTCCCCCGGCTCGACGGTCTCCGGCAGGCGGTCGTCGACGACCGACCAGATACCCTCGCCCAGACCGTGCTCGTCGAAGTACGACGCATCCCAGCCGGCGCCCCAGCGCTCCGGGTCCTCCGTCGCAGGATTGCGCATCTCGGCCCGGCCGTTCTCGCCGATGGTGATCGGCAGCCACACGTAGGTCGAGTCGGCGGCGCCGGAGTTCCAGCGATCGCCCATGTAGACGAAGCGGCCACCGCCCAGGTCGAGCACGTTCGTGGACTGCGAGCCGAACGTCGTGCGGCGCACGTCGCCGACCGAGAGGAGGCCGTCGCCGCCCTCGGGGATCGCGTTGTACGCGACGTTCTCGTAGGCGTCGTCGGCCTGGACGCCGCGGATCCACGGCCCGAGGATCGTGTCGGCCGTGTGGTACGTCTGCGGGTTCGGCGCCCAGCCCGTCGCGCCCGATGCGACGACGTAGTACCGGCCGCCGTGCTCGAAGAGCGCGGGCGCCTCGAGCATGCCGCACTCCTTGACGATCTGGAAGTCCTCCCCGCGCACGGGCGCCTCCGGAGTCCCGTCCGCGAAGAGATAGGGGAAGCGGCCGTCCTCCGAGTACTGCCCCGCGTCGGCCATGTCGGTGTCGGTCGTGTGGGTGACGTTCGTGTACGACGCGTCGAGCTCCGCGATGTAGAGCGAGCGGTTCTCCTCCGAGGAGTAGACGATGTACGCCGTGCCGTCGTCGTCCTGGAACACGGTCATATCGCGGGCCTGGCCGGGAACGGCCGCCGAGATGCACGCCTTGTAGTCGGTGCGGTTCGGCATCCGGTAGACGCCGGTCATCTTGAAGGGCCCGGTCGGGCTGTCCGAGACGGCCACGCCCGCCATCGAGCGGGCGTACATGCTCCCGCCCGGGCTCGTCTGGCCATCCGAATGCCACCACAGCACCCACTTGCCCGTCGCCTCGTTGAAGAGCACCTTGGGCCGCTCGAAGATCGTCGTGTAGTCGGCCGCGTCGTTCGTGTTCAGGTGGTAGTTCAGCTCGGCGATGCGCTCCGTGCGCGGCTGACCCGCGTCGTCGACCGTGTCGTAGAGGGCGTCGAAGTACTCCGTCTCGAGTTCGGAGGCGTCGGACACCGAGCGCAGCACGACGCCCTGGTCGACCCAGTTCACGGTGTCGTACGACTTGTAGGCGTGCACGCCGGGGCTGCCGTAGTAGCCGTTGCTGCGGTCTTCGCCGTACCAGTAGTAGACGGTGCGGCCGTCCTCCTCGGCGGTCACGATCTGGCCGCCGTGCGCCTGGATGTGCGCGCCGTTGTCGTCGAGCCACAGCGGCTGGAAGTAGTCGGGCGCGCTGCTGCCCGGATCCTGGATGGCCGGATACGACGTGTACGTCGTCGGCTCGCCGACCGGGACCTCGGCGGTCGCCGGCCCCGCCAGGGACATCGTCAGGGCGGCGGCGAGAGTCAGCCCCGCCGCGGCCGTCATGGTTCTCTTCAACATCACTCCCTCGTGAGCGAGGCGACGCCGCCTCGCGGATGTTTGCGTGAACATCAGTCAAGCGGGAGTCCGCATCGCGCGGCAACCATGCCTTCGTGGAAGCGATCGCAATCGATCATGCAGGCGGATGGCCGGGATGGCCCGCGGGCGGATGGCGCGCGGGCGGATGGCGCGGGCGCGGCGGGACACCACGCAGGAGTTCCGGCGCGGAAAGGGGCGGGAACCCGGTTCCCGCCCCTCGATCCGCTCGGATCTCCTGCGCTGTGTCCCACTGAGCACCGGCGGCGTCGGCGCTCACCCCGGACGGTGAGGAGGGCGGCGGCTCGTGGCCGCCGCCCTCCCGTCACCGGCAGGTGAAGGCGGCGTACTCCGCCGAGGAGGTCCCCGTCTCCTCGCCGGCGGTCGCGGTGGCGTCGACCGCGCCCGCCGGAACCTCCTTCTCACGGGTCTTGAACGCGACCGAGACGCTGTCTCCGGGCTCGACGCCCGCGAACGTCTTCTTCCCGTAGGGAGAGCGGATCTCGATGTCCGCGACCTCGGTTCCGTCGTTGGTCGCCTTCACCGCGATCACGCCCTTCGCGCCCACGCAGCGGCCGTCCACCGACAC
Source organism: Microbacterium sp. SA156 (assembly GCF_049065455.1). Classification (NCBI taxonomy): domain Bacteria; kingdom Bacillati; phylum Actinomycetota; class Actinomycetes; order Micrococcales; family Microbacteriaceae; genus Microbacterium; species Microbacterium sp. SA156. Next base: position 191,794 of record NZ_JBAKGU010000005.1, on the reverse strand, counting down.
GGCGACCGAGACGGGGCTCTCACCGCCGCCTGCCCCGACGATGACCGAGGCGGTCGCCGTCTTGTCGCCCGCATGGTCGCTCTGGACCGTTCCCGCCACCTCGAACTCGCCCTCCGAGGCGTACTGGGCAGGATCGATCTCGTCCCAGACCACCGGAAGCGTCTCCTTCGAGCCGTCGTTGTACAGCACCGACGTGCTCTCCGGCAGCGCAGGTGCGACGCCGACGGCGGTGTGGACGGAGACCGTGTCGACCTGGTTGATCGTCAGCTCGTGCGTCGAGCGCACCCAGACCGTCGCCTTCGCGGTCGCCGAGGCACCCTCGACGATGCCGCGCACCTCGAAGCTCCCTTCGGCCGCGACCTGGTCCTCCGTCACCGGTGCCCACGTGACCGCGGCGAGCGCTCGGCTGTCGTCGGCGTACGTGACGCCGACCTGCTGCGGCAGGGTCGGGAGCGCACCCACATCCGTGCGGACGTGGGTCTCGTCGATCGCCGCGGGGGCCGCAGAGAAGACGTCCCATTCGCTGACGCCGACGGCCGAGTACGACGTCCCGGTCGCGTTCGGAGCGGCTTCGAAGGTCGCACGCAGCGCCGTCGTCGTCACCATGTCGAACGTCGTCGCGTTGGTGCCGGTGCGCTCGGTCCCGTACCCGGATGCGTTCGGGACGTCGACCCACGCTCCCTCGGCGTCGAGGTACTGGATCTTCCACGACGCCGGCACCGCGACGCCCTCGCCCGTTCCAGCCGCGGAGTCCGTCCAGAACATGATCTCCGACCCGGCGACGCGCACCGGCTCCTCCCACGTGTACTGCAGCCACTGCGACGCCGGACGATCCCCGGACCAGGTGCCCCAGATCTGGGCCTGATCGCCGCCCTCATTGACACCGCTGCCGTCGTTCACGGCCGTGACGCGGTTCCATCCCGCCGTGTACGAGGCGGTCGGGGTAGCCGACGGCCCGATGTCCGTTCCGCCGTCTGCTGCCTCGCCGCGGATGACGACGTCGTCCGAGACCGAGTGCTCGCCATCCGTCGCGGTGAGCCGAAGGCGGTACTCGCCCGCGACCGTGAAGCGCACGATCGTGTTCGCGCGGTCGGCGTGCTCGATGAACGCATCGCCGCCCTCGGGTGCGGACACGACGCTCCACGAGACCGTGAGCGGATCGGAGGGAGCGCCGTCGTCCTTCACGATGCCCGTGAGCTCGGCTCGTCCGGCGCTCACCGCTCCCGCCTGCGTGTAGGCGAGGACGCTCGGGGCGGCGTTCTCCGCCGCTCCGACCGGCTCCCCCGTCCGGAGCACCTCGAGTTCCTTGAGCCCGGTCCTGTACCCCTCCGCGTGCGCCACGGAGATGCGGATGCGCTGCGTCGTGATCTCGGGGAACCGCGCCTCGTTGAGGTTCGGCTGCGGCACGGTCGGCGCCTCGACGGCACCGGGCACGGCTGTCCATCCCGCGCCGTCCCAGTACTCGATGCCGTACCGCGAGGGCTCGGCGTAACCCGACGCCGTCGCGCTCGAAGACGTGTCGTAGAAGTACGCGCGCACCGTGTCCACGGCCTGCGGCGATCCCAGGTCGACCTCGAGCCAGTCGGTGGCGTTCGGCGATCCGGCCGTGCCCCAGAAGGGCTCGTTGATCGTCGTGCCGTTGACTGCGGCATTCGCGGGGCGGCCGTCCGCCGAGAACGACGCCGTCACCGGGCGCCCCTCAGCCAGATTCTCCGCCGCGTGGGAGGAGATGTCCTGTCCGGCCTTCGCGAACAGGTCGACGACGCGGGAGTCGTCCGCGTACACCACGTCCTGCGGCGACCGGAGCGCAACCGGGGCCGCGTCGATGACCTTCGGCTCGGACACGCCGTTCACGACGTCCTCCTCGAAGGAGACCTGGCCGGTCGCGGGGTCGTAGACGACATGGGTGAGAGCGTCGACCGTGAACGCGCGCTCGCCGTCGACGAACACGGAGTAGCCCTCGGGCACCGTGTCGCCGTACGGGCGCTCGCCGTCTCCCGGCTCATCCCACGTGATCGTGAGATCGCTGCCGTGATACGAGACGTTGTTCACGGTGAAGTGCGGCCAGTCGATGTCGATCGGGTAGAGCTCGATCCTGTCGTCCGTGCGGGGCTGCAGACCCATCGCGTCCTCGATCATCGTGAAGTTCGTCGTCCCGAGGATCGTGTGGTGGATCCACGAGCGGTACCCGATGCTCTGCGGATCGGCGTCCCCGTCGGCCCAGAACTCGTTCGCGTCAGGAAGGCGGTTGTCGCCACCGTTCTGATAGTGCGCCCACGCGTTCCAGTAGAGGAGCTTCTTGTACCACTCGGCGTCGATGGCATCGCTCGGGTACTCCCGGAGCGCCGCTGCGACCATCCGGAACGTGACGGTGGAGTTGATGATCGAGAAGTTGTTCGTGCCGGGGTGTCCCGCGGCCGCCGCTTCGGCCTTGTCGGCCTGGTTCGCTGTCGTGAAGGGGAAGATCGGGTACTCCGCGTCATCGGCGAACAGGCGGAGGGCGTCCACGTAGTCGTCGGCGTAGTCCTCGTCGCCCGGCTTCGGCATGAGGCCGACCGAGAACGGGTAGTAGTTGTTGATCTCCTTCCAGGGGATCAGCTCGCCCGTCTGGAGATCGCGGTGCTTGATGAGGTTCTCCTCGGCGTCCCAGAGGTTCTCGAGGACGCCGGTCTTCACCTTCTCGGCGATCGCGTCCATCTCCGCCGACTTGTCGTCGCGGCCGAGCAGCCCGTAGGCGGCCGACGCCGCACGGGCGCCGCTGTACACGTAGGCGGACTCGGCCCGCTCATTCGCGCGCCGGAAGTAGTCGAACGACACGGCGTCGGCGTCGTTGCCGGTCCACGCATTCCAGTTCGTCTCGAGCAGGCCATTGCCGTTGGAGTCGTACGAGCTGAGCTGTCCCTTCGCATCGCCCTCCGCGTAGCGCGCGAGGTTCTCGACGATCCCGAGCGGGCCGCCGTGCACCTGGTACGACTTCCAGGCGGCCTCGGCGATGTACTGCGTGTGACTCGCGTTCCAGTTCGCCGGGTCACCCGGGTTGTCGACGAAGCGCCCGCCCTTCGACGTCTCGCCGGTCGACACCCATCCGCCGTACGAGTAGATCGGGTTGCGGAAGTACTTGAGGTCGTCGATGAACATGCCGACCGTGAGGTCGATCGCGTTGTTGTAGCCGAGCGCGCCCTCGACGGCGGTCGGGAACTGGTACGCGTTGCCGGGCGCATTCGCATCGAGGTAGTTGAACCGCAGGAGCCACCAGCGGTAGAAGAGCGTCTTGTCGATGTCATCCTCGGGGGTGTCGAGGTACGGCACGTTGTCGGCCCACCAGCGGTTGTACGCCGTGACGTGCTCCGTGTACGCGTCGGAGGGCGAAGCAGCGGCGATCGCGTCGTACGCGGGGCGCGACTCCGCGATCTCCTCGGTGACGAGGCCCAGCTGCAGCTTGGTGACGGCGCTCTCCCCCGCGCCGATCGAGAGTGTCGTCTCGAGTCCGCCGTCGACCGGCGCGAACCCGTCGCCGGAGAAGCGCGGATGGACCCTGGTGATGTCGTTGAGGGCGTCGAACGTTCCCGTGAGCTCGTTCTCCTCAGCCACCGTGGCATACGGTGACACGGCGCGGAGCCCGACCTCCACGGCCGCTCCGGTCGAGCGCACCTCGAGCTCGGTCACGAGGACGTTGGCGTCCGTGATGAACTTCGTCTGGACGATCTCGACACCCGCGTCGGCGTTGCGGTGCACACTGCGCCAGTAGCTCGGCGTCTGCTTGCGCGCGGCCGTGTCCTCGGTGAGCGTGATCTGCTCGCCGCCCACGCTCGCGGTGACCGTGTAGGCGTCGCGGCCGTCGACCGCTTCCCAGTAGGCCAGCTGGCCGCCGAATCCGAGCTTCGCCGGGTCGTGCACCTTCATGAAGGCGGCGCGCCCTCGGCTGAACAGCCACTGGTTCTCGTCGCCGAAGCTTCCCGCGGTTCCCGTTCGCGCGAGCATCCGGTCGATCCAGAAATCCTTTTCGGTGCTGGCGCCCGCTCCTGCCGCGAGATCCGCATCGAAGATGGCCTGCAGCTGATTGCCGACCGTGTAGCCGGTCCCCGTGTCAGGCACGGGGTTCTCGCTTCCCGAGAAGACCGGGTAGCCGAGATCGCTGTTGGCTGCGAACGCCGGCGAAGCCGACACTCCCACAGCCAGCGTGCATGCGACCCCGACGGCGATCCATGCCCTCGCGGGCCGACGGGATCTCTCCTTCATTGACCAGACCACTGTGTCTGCTCCCTTTCTCGCCGAGCTTCGGCGCACGCTCGTCACCCTAGGGACGGCGCAGGAGCGACCGCAAGCCTTTTCGAAAACTTTCGGTACGGGGAAGAGCGGATGGCCGGGATGGCGCGGACAGCGCACGCACGGCGGATGGCGCGCCGGGACACGATGCAGGAGTTCCGACGCGGAAAGGGGCGGGAACCCGGTTCCCGCCCCTCGATCCGCTCGGATCTCCTGCGCTGTGTCCCGCGGTCACGCGGGTCCGCCTCCCCTCAGCCGCAGGAGAGCGGGCCGTACGCGGCGGTGAGCGTCTCCGTCACCGCCTCGCCGTCGATCTCGCCGGTGATCTCGACCGACGCCTCGCCTTCCGGCACCGACGCCTCGCGGGTCGAGAAGCTCGCCGACCGCTTCTTCTCCGCGTCGACCTGCAGGGTCTTCGCCCCGAACGGCGTGGTGATCTCGAACGACCCGTCCGCGACGGCGCCCTCGACGACCGCGACCGCCTTGCCTCCGACGCACCGCAGCGACGCGGTCGCCGACGCCTCGAACGAGGGCTCGTCCGCCTGTGCGACCGCGAGCCAGCTGATCACGGGGTCCTGCGAACCGGTCTTCCGCACGGTGTAGGTGACGGTCGTCGGCTCGGTCAGCGTGAACGTCACGTCGCTCGTCGCCCGCGTCGTGCTGCTCGAGAGGGAGACCGGCGCCCCGGCGACGGTGTGCGTCCCCGTCGAGTCCGTGAACGACACCTCGGTCGCCATGGGGCGGTTCTGCCCCCACCACTCCGTGAACCCGGCCGTCAGGGTGTACTCGCCGGCATCGAGAGGCAGCCGGTAGCGCACCGTCTTGCCCGCGCCCGCCCACAGCCCGGTGGAGAAGATGTCGTTCACATCCGTCCCGCCCTTCACGTTGAGCCCGTCGTTGACGAAGCCCCACGAGGCCGCGTCGGCCGAGGCCCGGTCGACGGCGTCGTTCGCGAGATCGAACGTGCGCGACACGGCATCGAACGCGGGTGACGCCTGGCCGCTCGGCACGCCCGAGTCGATGAAGTACCGGATGCCGTCGGGCACGACCTGGAAGCGGGCGGAGATCTGCTGCTTCCGGCCGTCGGCGATCGGCTCGGTCGTCCAGCCGAGCACGGTCACCGCCGCGTAGGGCTGACGCTCGGCCTCGTCGCTCCCTGGCGCCCACTGCACCGCACGCTCGACGCCGTCGATGACGACGGATGCCGGGAGGTCGCCGCCGACCGAGACAGCGCCGGCCAGGCCGAGATCGCGCACGTCGTCCGTCACATCCGCCGGCCGCAGCCCGTTGGCCGCGGACTCCAGCCGCGCGGCGAGCTGGGCGGCGCCGATCGCGTCGAGACCTGCCTGGCCGTCGACCGCCGCCTCGGCTGCCGCGCGCGCGGCGGCGAAAGCGGCCCACGAGGTCTCCGAGTAGTCCCCCTGCTCGTAGCCGGCGGTGTCGTCGAGTGCGTCGCGGATCTCGTCGGTGTCGACGGTTCCGTCGACGACGCCCGAGATGACGGAGTAGCCGTCGATGACGACCGTTCCCGAGACCACCTCGATCACGACCGTGTGCTCGCCGTCGGGCAGGCCGCGCAGGGAGTACGCCGCCTCGCGCTTCGAGGTCGCGCGCAGCGTCGCGCCCTCGACGGGCTGCCCGTCGACCGAGACGCGGATGCGCGCACCCGCGGCGTTCCCGCCGATGAGGTCGACGCCCGTGCCCGAGAACGCGATCGTCGCCGTCGCGCCCGCGGCCGACGTGGTCGACGTCGAGCGGTACCAGTCGTCGGCGCTGCCGGCCGTGGCCTTGTGCGCCCACGCCCCGGTGTACGCCACGCGGGAGTCCATGTTGTCGACGAGCTCCGAGGCGTAGGCGGTGTAGCCGTCGACCTTCTCCACGCGCAGGTCGTCGAACGCGACCTCGTGGAACTCCGTGCCGAGGTTCACGCGACCGGCGTACTCCGGGTTGGGGTCGGTCCACGTCGCCACCTGCTCGCCGTCGACCCATGCCGTGATCTGCGCGCCCTTGGCCTCGATCGCGAGACCGTAGCCATCCGCTGCGGCGACCGAGCCGCTCGCGACCGTCGTGTCGTGGCGCGCGAGCGTCCACGCGCCCGCCTTCGTGATGCGGATGCTGTACGCGGCGTCGCCCGCGCCCATCCCCTTCTGCTGCCGCACGCCCAGGCGCGCGAGCCCGCCCGCCGCGTCGACGAACGACACGTCGACGGACGCCCGGTAGTTCTGCCAGCGGAAGTCGCCGACGAGCGTGTTCGGCTGGCGCACGTTCCAGGCGCGCGTGTCCTTCATGGACTGATCCATCCGCTGGAAGAGCACGCGGTCTCCGGTGCCGTCGTCGCCGACCTCCCACGCCCCGGTCTGGTCGACCATGTAGCGGGGCTGGTGGCCGCGCGAGGTCAGGTAGTCCTGCTCCTCCGTCCGCGCGCCGTTGTCGACGCCGACGCGCACCGGTCCCTCCTCGTCGTACTCGAAGTCGTCGGCGTAGAGCACCTCGTCCGATGCGTCGAGAGCGCCGCCGGTCTCGTCGGTGTCGAGCACGGCGCGCTCGGCATGCTCCGGAAGGCGCTCGGCGAGGTCGGCGTCACCCGAGCGATCGAGCGTCGTGAAGGTGATGATCGACCTCGGCGCGACCGCGAAGGTGTACGAGCCGTCGGATGCGGGCTGCAGCTCCTGGGCGAGGTGCAGCATGTTCGCGTCGTAGGCCTCGCCGGCGTCGGCTGCGCGGGTCTCCCAGAGCTCCGCCGTGAGGTCGTCGCCGAGCGCGAGGGCGGATGGCGCGATGCGGTAGGTCTTCGTCTGGTCGCTGTCGTTCACGACCACGGTCGAGAAGTCCGAGGCGTCGGGCGCCGCGAGCGTCATGTAGCTCGGCGCCCCGTTCGACCCGTCGAGGTTCTCCGTGCCCAGGACGCCGCTCGCGCTCGCCTCGGGGATGGTCCGCCAGATGCCGGCGGTGTTGTCGGCGTTCTCCCACCCGGTCTTCGCGAACGACGTGAAGTGGCGCATCACATACGTCGCCGCGTCGTAGTGGATGGATCCCGACCACGGGTCGCGGGCGCTCAGCAGCTCCTTGTGGCTGTACTGCGCCCCCTCGTAGAACGAGCCGATCGCGGGCTGGAAGATGTAGTGCGTGCGCTTGGAATTCGCGTACCCCTTGACGACGCGGTTCGCGAGGTCGAGCGCGCTCTGCACGCCGCCGATCCCCGTCGACGCGCCGCCCGGGCCGTCCGTGTTGTTCACGCGGTAGTCGGTGTAGCCGAACGAGCCCACGCCCTCCGAGTACCAGACCTCGCGATCCTCTCCGGTGGGCGTCTGTCCCGTCGCGAGCTTCGTGTACGGCTGGTAGGTGCTGCTCGTCGGGTCGCCGTCGAGCCGGTCGTCCGTGTTGTAGTGGTAGCCGACGGCGTCGACGATGTCGAACAGCTCGGGGTCGTCGAGCAGCGCGGGGCCGATCTTCTTCGTCTGGTTCTCGTCGGACGCGACGATCCGAATGGACCGGTACGCCTCGCCGACGGCCTCCTGCTCGTCGGCGGGGATCCCGTAGCGGGGGTCGGCGAAGTCGGTGTCGTTCGCGACGCGGTCCGCGTACCACTTCACGAACGCGATGTCGGGGTTCGTCGTCTCGTTGGTGTCGGGGTTCACGTAGTCGACGATGAAGCCGTATTTCTCGTACGCGTCGAGGATGGTCTCCTTGTACCAGGTGTACATCTCGTCCTGGCCGGTGCCGGCGCTCCAGGCGGTCTGCACCCACTGCGGCATCGTCCAGCGCAGGATCGACACCTTCACGTCGGGGTTCACCGTCTTCGCGTCGGCGGCCAGCTGCCATCCGGGCGAGCGCGACGCGTCCGCGAGCTCGTCGGGAGTGCGCATCGTGGCCGCGTCCGCCCCCGTCGAGTTGTTCGTGTCGGAGCCCATCTCGATCTTCACGTGGCTGATCAGCGGGTACTCGCCGCCGAACAGCACATCGATGAGCTGCCAGTACGCATCGGGGTGCTCGGCCTTGTAGTCCATGAGCAGGTTGCTCGTGGAGTTCGCGCTGAGCACGCCGAGCCCCTTGAAGGGCAGGCCCGCCGTGTTGTCGGGTCGGATGTCGCCGCCGTCGACGGCGATCTGAACGGTCTCGTCGGCCGCCTGGGCGGCGGGTGCGACGAGGGCGGATGCCGTGAGCGCGGCGAGCGCGACGGCGGCGGCTCCCGCGGTGCGGGCGGGTGAGGGCATGCGAAGACTCCTTCGTCTTGCGGATGTGCCTCGCGAGGCAGGTGCCTCTCGGGCGGAGCGCCTCAGGCGGAGCGCCTCAGGCGGAGTGCCTCAGGCGGAGTGCCTCAGGCGGCGATGACGAGCGATTCGAGCAGGACGGGGTGGGCGAGCGGCTCCCCCGCGGCGACGCGGCGGAGCTCGGCGATCTCGGTGTCGATCATGCGATCGACCTCGGTGCCGACGGACCCGGCGATGTGCGGCGTGAGCAGCACGTTCGGGTGGTCGTAGAGCGGATGGTCGGGCGGGAGCGCCCACGGGACGGTCACGTCGAGCACCGCGTGCAGGTCTCCGACGAGGATCCGCTCGGTGAGCGCCTCCTGGTCGACGATCTCGCCGCGGGCCGTGTTGATGAACGTCGCGCCGGGGCGCATCGACGCGATGAGCGGCGCGGAGATGAGACCGCGCGTCGACGGCAGCGAGGGCGCGTGCACCGACACGACATCGCTCTCGGCGCACAGCTCGGCGAGCGTGACCGGCCGCGCGCCGAGTGCGGTCACCGCGTCGTCGGACAGCGTGGGGTCGAACAGGAGCACGTCGAGGTCGAACGGGCGCAGGAGCTCGACGACGCGGCGGCCGATGCGCGACGCGCCGACGATGCCGACGACGCGCCGGTAGTTGCCGACGACGCCGAGCCCGGCCTGGTCGATGAGCTCGCGGCGCTCGCGGTACTCGCGCGCGATCTGCACGATGCGCTTGTTCGACATGAGAATGGCGGCGAGGGTGAACTCGGCGACGGGCACGGCGTTCGCATCGACAGCCGAGCTCACCTGGATGCCGCGCTCCCACACGACGGGGTCGAGCTGGTCCTTCACGGATCCGGCGACGTGCAGGATCCAGCGCAGCCGAGGCGCGCGATCGAGCACGGCCGCGTCGACGCGCGGCGTGCGCCAGCCGGTGATGAGCACGTCGGCCTCGGCGAGCGCGGCGAGCGCCTCGGGGGTGTCGAACGCGTCGACGGTCGCGAGCAGCTCGCCGTGGGCGGCCAGCTCCCGAGCGAGGTGCGTCTCGGACTCGGGGGCGAACGCGCCGGAGCCGACGGCGCTCACGATGCGCGGGCGGATGGCGATGGCGGGCGGGTTCATGGTGGTCCTTCGGGAGAGAGGGGAGGGTCAGGACTCCGCGGGCGCGAGCACGGGCTGCAGGGTGTAGCGCCCGCCTGCCCACACCACGTAGAGGCACGCGGCTGCCGTGAGCCCGATCCCGAGCGCGGGCGCGGCGACGACGACCGCTGCCTGCACGGCGACGACGGCGAACGAGGCGACGGTGAGCGGCCAGCGCCGCACGGCGAGCACGAGGCCCGCGCGCAGCACGTCGCGCAGCCGCGCGTCCGGATCCTCCGCGACCGCGACCATCCCGACCATCCCCATCGCGATCGCGAGCAGGGCGACGACGATGAGCAGCGGGGCGACGACCGCGCCGGCGCCGGTCGGCACGAGCACGAACACGTCGACGAGGGCGACGGTCACGACGGCGCCGACGAGCGCGGAGAGCGCGAGGGCGCGTCGCCAGGTCGCGCGCAGCGAACGGGCGAAGGCGCGCAGGACGCCGGTCTCGCCGTCGGCGTGCGCCCGGAACGTGCCGAACGCGGCGGCGACGCCGGGCCCCGCGAGCACCGCGGCGAGCGCGAGCGCGGGCCACGAGAGGGAGGGGTCGGTTGTCAGGAGCAGCGCGATGAACGGCAGGGCGACCGCGGCGAGCGCGAGGTTCACGCCGAGCGCGAGGTGCACGACGCCGAAGAGCGTCGCGTACACGCTGTGCGGGATGCGCTTCATGATCAGCCCTTCATGCCGCTCGTCGCGATGCCCTCGACGAAGAACCGCTGGCCGAGGAGGAAGACGATCGCGATCGGCAGGATCGAGATCACGAGGCCCGCGAAGAGCACGCCGTAGTCCACGTCGTAGAGGCTCGAGACGAAGTTCTTGAGACCCAGCTGCATCGTCCACAGGCTCGGGTCGCGCAGGTAGATGAGCGGTCCGAGGTAGTCGTTCCACGTGTTCACGAAGGTGAGGAGCGACAGGCTCGCGATCGCCGGCACCGACAGCGGGAGCATGATCCGGCGCCAGATGCCGTACTCGCTGAGCCCGTCGAGGCGCGCCGCCTCGGACAGGTCCTCGGGGACGGTCTCGTAGAACTGCTTCATGAGGAACACGCCGAACGCGCCGAACGCCTGGAGCAGGATGATCGACCACAGCGTGTTCGCGAGCCCCGCGTCCGACAGCAGGATGAACTGCGGGATCATGTACGACTGCCACGGGACGGCGATCGTCGCGACGTAGAGGAGGAACAGCGCGTCGCGGCCGGGGAAGCGGATCCGGGAGAACCCGTACGCCGCGAACGAGCCGGTCAGCACCTGCAGGGCCGTGACCGTGACCGAGAGGACGAGCGTGTTGCGGATCCACGTGACGATGTCGGAGCGCGTCCAGATCTCCACGTAGTTGTCCCACACGAACACCTCGGGGATCCAGCGGATCGGCACCGAGAAGACCGCGTTGGCCTCCTTGAGCGAGCTCATGATCATCCAGAAGAACGGAGTGAGCATGGCGGCCGCCGCCGCGATGAGCGCGACGTAGAGGAGCGCGCGGGCGATCGGGTGCGCCTTCCCTCCCGCGCCGCGCGGGCGGGGCTTCGGGTCGATCGAGAGCCGGCGACGGGTCGGCTCGGGGGCGACGAGGGTCATCGTCTCGCTCATCACGAGTCCTTCCGCTTGTTCCACAGGAACTGCGCGATCGTCACGACGATGCACAGGAGGAAGAGCACGACGGCCGCGGCGGACGCGTAGCCGAACTGGTTCTCCTCGAAGCCCTTGCGGTAGATGAACTGCGAGATCACGGTCGTCGACTGGCCGGGACCGCCGTTGGTGAGCACGAGGATGAGGTCGAAGATCTTGAACGAGTTGATCGTGAGCATGACCGTGACGAAGAACATCGTCGGCCGCAGCATCGGGATCGTGACGTTCCAGAACCGCTCGAAGACGTTCGCGCCATCCATCCGGGCCGCCTCGTGCAGCTCGCGCGGCACCGTCTGCAGCGCCGCGAGGAAGAGCACCATGTAGTAGCCCATGTCGCGCCACGTGCTGATGATCACGACCGCGGGCATCGCCCACTCGGCCGAGGTGAGCCATCCGGGCGGCTCGGCGATCCCGATGAAGCGGAGGATCTCGTTGATCGGGCCGTACTGCGGGCTGAACAGGAGGTTCCACACGAGCGCGATCGCGACGATCGACGTGATGTAGGGGAAGAACGCGGCGGTGCGGAAGAACGCGACGCCGCGCAGCTTGTTGTTGAGCAGGAGCGCGAGCCCCAGCGACACGACGATCGTGAGCGGGATGTGCAGGACCGAGTAGTACAGCGTGTTGACGAACGCGGTCCGGAAGCTCCCGTCGCCGAGCAGGCGCTGGAAGTTCTGCAGCCCGACGAACTGCGACGATCCGAAGATGTTCCAGTTCGTGAGGGACATGTAGAACAGGACGACCACGGGCACGAGCGTGAGGACGGCGAACCCGAGGAAGTTCGGCAGGATGAAGCTCCACCCGATGAGGGTGTTGCGCATCCGCAGGCGGGATGGGCGACGCCGTGCAGGCGGCGCCGTCGCGGTGGTGGTCATGATGCTCCTAGGTCCTGGTCCTGATGTCTCACGCGCGATGTCGTTCACTCCGGTCGTTGAGCGAGCGAGGAACGAGCGAGTCGAAACGCGGTGCCTCGTCTCGAGGTCGGCTTGCGACGTTTCGACTCGCTGCGCTCGCTCAACGACCGGGAAGCGGCTCGCTGCGCTCGCTGAGTGCTACGACTCGCTGCGCTCGCTCAACGACCGGGAAGCGGGTCGCTGCGCTCGCTGAGTGCTACGACTCGCTGCGCTCGCTCAACGACCGGAATGCGGCTCGCTGAGTGCTACTCGGTGCCGACCTCGTTGGCGACGCGCTCCTCGGCCTCTGCGATCGCGGCGTCGACGTCAGCCGAGCCGGACAGGATGGCCGAGTGCATGTCGGCGAGGATGTTCTGCACCGCGGCGGTCTTGCTCGACGTCGGGCTCTCGGCCTTCGTCTCGTGGGTCTGCACGGCGAACGCCGACAGCTCGTCCTGCGGAGCGCCCTCGACGCCGAAGTACGCCTCGACGACCGGGTCGGTGAACAGGGCGGGCGAGATGCCGATGCCGGCGAGGGCCGTCGCGGCCTCCTCGCTCGCGGCGAAGGCAAGGAAGTCCTTCGCGATCTCGACCTTGCTCTGGTCGATGTTGGCGTTGATCGCGAGACCCGTCGGGTCACCGAACGTGACCGGCGTCGCGTCGAGCCCGGTCGTGGAGGCGTCCTGCTGCGGGATCGGCGCGATGCCCCACTCGAAGTCGTCGGCCTCACCCGAGGCCTGCTGCGCGATGAGGGTCGCGACGAACCACGTGCCCATGGGCAGCATGGCGGCCTTCTGCTTGCCGAACTCGCCCTGGTAGGTGAGCTGGTTCGCCGTGACGGTGTTGTACGCCTCCTGGGCGCCGGTCTCCTGCAGCACGAGGACGCGCTCGTAGTACGGGGCGAAGTAGTCGTAGTCCCCGCTCAGCAGGTCGGCGCCCTCGCTCTGCGCGGTCGCGAAGCCCTGCACGATCGACTGCCAGCCGTGCTGGTATGCGCCCTTCGCGGTCGATCCCGTCTCGCCGAGCTTGGTCGTGAGCTCCTCGGCGGCCGCCTCGTAGTCGTCCCAGGTCCACGATCCGTCGGGCTGGGCGACGCCCGCCTCGTCGAAGAGCGCCTTGTTGTAGAAGAGGACCCACGAGTCCTGGCGGTACGGCACCGCGTACGCCGTGCCGTCGACCTCGTACGACGCGGCCCCGCCGATCCCCTCGGGCAGCTCGACGTCGGACACGTCGAGCAGCTGCCCGCCCTCCTGGAAGGTCGTGACGTGCTTGACCTCCTTCTGGGTGATGATGTCGGGGCCCTTGCCCGCGGCGAGGTCGGCCGTCACGAGGGTGTTGTACTCGACCGGGTCGTAGTCGACGATCTCGACCGTCACGTCGGGGTTGGCGTCCTCGAACAGGTCGGCGAGGAGCTGGAACTCGGGCGTCGTCTCGACGCTCCAGCCGGAGACGGTGAGCGTGACCGGCCCGTCGGGATCGGCCGCCGGCGTGCCGCCGCCGCATCCGGCGAGGGCGATGGCCGAGGCCGCGAGGCCGGCCGATGCGGCGATGATGCGCTTCTTCATGGGAGTGCTGCTCCTTTGCTGCAGGATTTTCGGGTGTTCGGGGATCACCGCTGCGCGGGCTGCGCGAGGCGGAGGTCTGAGAGGGCCGTCGTCGTCTCGACGCCGTCGGGCCAGGTGATGTGCGCGCTGTCGCCGTCGAGACGGAGCTGCACGTGCGGCAGCTCCTCGGGGCCGGAGAGGGCGAGTTCGACCGCACGCCACTCGCCGACGACGACCGCGCTCTCGAGAACGGGGACGGCGGCGGTCTCGCCGAGCGGGCTCGCGTCGCGTCGCTGCTCGACCCGGGCGCTCGCGACGTGCCCGAGCGCGCGGATGGCACTGGTCGCGCCCTCGACGGACGCGATCGCGATCGCGTCGGGTGCGGTCTCGACGCGCGCGTCGACCCGGGCGCCCGCGGCGGGCCATCCGCCCCAGCGCAGCCGCCATCCGGCGAGGCTGCTCTCGGGGTCGTCGACTCGCGCGAGGCGCACCTCGTGCGCGCCGCGGACGATCGACACGACCGACAGCCGCGCGACCGCCTCTGCCGTGCCGCGCAGGCCCGAGCCGTGCGCGACCTGGTCGGCATCGGCCGAGAAGGTGTGCGCGACCGCGGTCGATGCGCCGACGCCGACGCCGTCGCCCGCGCGCACCCCGTGGAAGGACATGCCGGCGCGGTGGGTCGCGGCGCCGGTCGGGTCGACGAGCGAGACGGACTGCTCGAGCGGCTCGCGCCATCCGCGCGCGTCGAGCAGCGGACTCGTGGCGGTCGAGTATCCGAGCCGCGCGTACAGCGGCGAGTCGGCGACGAGCGCCCCCTCGACCTCGTGGTCCGTGCCGTGGTTCGCGACGCGCACGATGCCGTCCCGGGCCGTGCCCGAGACGATCCACCCCGGCGCCGCGATCGCGCGCACGAAGTCGCCGCGCTCGACGGGGAGCGGCTCCGCGGGAGCGTCCCAGACCGGATGGTCGGCCGGGAGCATGATCCCGATCAGGCCCTTGGCGGCCCAGTAGGGAGAGCCCGGCCCCGAGTACGACTGCGCGAGCTGGCGCCATTCGCCGTGCCAGCCCATCGTCAGCACGCCGCCGTCGTCGGGGATGCCCCGGTCGGCGAAGTGCGACACGATCCGTGCGGCCGCATGACGCAGCGCGCCCGCGGAGACCGACGGCACGTCGGCGACGACACCCGCCCAGAACGGCGCGGCCGCCGCGAAGCGGTAGATGAGGCTGCGGCCCTGGATGAGGGGCGAGCCGTCGGCGCCGACGAGGTGCAGGGCGTCCTGCAGGAAGCGGTCGAGCGACGCCCGGTCTGCCGCGATGCGGTCGCCGGCGAGATCGGCGGCGCCCGTCATGCGCGCCCAGAGCACGGGGTAGAGGTGCAGAGCCCAGCCGACGTAGTGGTCGTACGAGCGCGCCGCGCCGTCGGCCATCCACCCCTCGCCGCGCGCGAACGTGTCGTGCAGCGCGAGATCCGCGGCGATGTCGTCGGCGGACCAGGGGCCGCCCACCGAGCGCAGGAAGGTCTGCACGACGACGCGGAACCACAGCCAGTTGATCGGCGGATAGGTGTCGTCGCCGACCGCGGGAGCCAGGTAGTCGATCACGCGCTGCTGCGTGAGCGCGTCGAGGCGGTCCCAGATCCAGGGGCGGGTCAGGTCGAGGATGAGCGCGATCGACGCGGCCTCGACCTTCGCCTGCGCATGCTCCTCCATGCGCACCCAGCGGTCGGGTGCGTCGGGATCGACGCCCGCGCGGATGCCCTGCGAGAAGAAGTCGATGAGGTGGTCGACGCCGCGGCCGCGCTCTCCCGCGATGCGGAAGCCCGCGATGAGGAAGGTGCGCGCGAAGCCCTCGAGGCCGTCGACGTCGCGTCCGTAGCCGCCCTCGGCGCCGGGGATGAGGATGCGCCCGCGGCCGGCGGAGCCGTGCGCCATCGCGCCCTCCAGGAGGCGGTCGGCGTAGGCCGTCCAGTCGGCGCGCGTCCACTCGGACGAGTGCGCTGCGCGGGCGGGTGCGAATGCCACGGGTTCCCCTTCGAACGGCGTGCGGGCGGGCTGACGTTGAGGAGCGTATCAATCAGATCCGCTCTTGCAAACACACTCTTGAACGGGCATGATCGTTTCTGATCACTTCGGCGGATGTCGCCGAGGGCAGGAGGAGATCGACGATGACCCCTTTCCGTGGACCGCTCGCGGACGCGCTCGCGCGCGCAGCCGGCGTCGAGCTGGACGCCCTCGACCGGGCCCTCGCCGAGCGACTCGCCGAGCCCGACGCCGCTCTTCCGCCCGCCGATCTGTGGCACGCAGACCCCGCTGCCATCGCCGCCTTCCGCGCGCGGGCCGAGCGCGAGCTGCCGGAGCCCTGGCCGCAGCCGCGCGCGCACGACGCGGCCCGATTCCACGGCGACGGCGACCGCGTCGCCTGGGAGGCGCCCGCCTTCGCCCGCCAGGAGCGCCTCACGCGCGTCGCGGTCCTCGCGGGCGCCGGGGGCGAGGAGACGTGGCTCGACGAGACGCTCGACGGCGTCGTGATGCTCTGCGAGCAGAGCTCGTGGTGCTGGCCCGCGCACGATGACACGCGCGATCGGCACGGCGCCGTCCTGGCGACCGTGACCGATCCGTATGTCGATCTCGGCGCGGGCGAGGTCGTGTCGCAGCTCGCCTGGCTCGACCACGCGGTCGGCGAGCGGCTCGAGGCCCGCTTCCCCGGCATCCGGGCGCGCATGCGGCACGAGGCGCACGTGCGGATCTTCGAGCCGTTCCTCCGCCGCCGCGACTGGCGGTGGATCGGCCTCGACGGACACGTCCACAACTGGAACCCCTGGATCCACGGCAACGTGCTCGTCGCCGCGCTGCGGCTGCTCGACGCCCCCGAGCAGCGCGACGAGCGGGCGCGCGTCGTCGCCCTCGTCGTCGAGGGCCTCGACCGCTACGTCGCCGCGCTGCCCCTCGACGGCGCGATCGACGAGGGCTACGCCTACTGGTGGAACGGCGCGTGCCGCCTGCTCGAGGCGCTCGACGTGCTCGCGCACGCGACCGGCCTCGACGTGACCGGCGACATCCCGTCGCTGCGCGAGACGATCGCCTTCCCGCATCGCATGCACCTCGGCGGGCCGTGGTTCGTGAACGCCGCCGACGGGCAGGCGCGTCAGACCGGGCCGCAGCCGTGGCACGCGCTCCACCGCGCGGCGCGTCGCGTCGGCGACGACGCGGCGGCCGCCTTCGCCGCGCTCCACCGCGATCCGTCGCGCCCCGCCGTCGCCGAGCCGGAGGGCCTCGGCCGGGTGCTCCGCGGGCTGACCGATCCCGCGTGGCTCGCGGCCGGCCCGGGCTCCGATCCGCTGCCCGCGCGCGTGTGGCTCCCCTCGACCGAGATGCTCGTCGTCCGCGAGCGCGAGGGCGTGCCGCGCGGCCTGACCGTGGTCGGCAAGGGAGGGCACAACGCCGAGAGCCACAACCACGACGACGTCGGGAGCGTCATCGTCGCATCCGACGGAGTGCCCGTCCTCGTGGATGCGGGCCGGCCGACGTACGAGGCGCGGACGTTCAGCGACGCGCGGTACGAGCTCTGGCCCATGCAGAGCGCGTGGCACAGCGTCCCGTTCATCCGCGGGCGGGGGCAGTCGGAGGGGCGCGAGCGCGCGGCGCGCCTCGTCGACGTCGGCGACGCCGAGCTCGTCCTCGAGCTCGCGGACGCCTACGACGTGCCCGAGCTCGAGAGCTGGCGCCGCGCCATCCGCCTCGACCGCGCGCGACGCACGATCGCGATCGTCGACGCGTGGCGTCTCGCGCCCGGGGACGGCGCGACCGAGATCCGCCTGCTCGCGGCCGGCGACGTCAGCCTCGCGGAGGGCGCCGCGCGGATCGTCCCGCTCGACGGGGCGCGGCCCGTCGAGCTGTCGTGGGACCCCGCGGCCCCGGCACGGCTCGTCGAGCAGCCGCTCGCCGACCCCATGCTCACCCATGTGTGGGGCGAGCGCCTCGTCCGCATCGACATCGACGTGTCGGGCCTCGCCGAGCTCACGGTCACCGTGCGCCAGGATGGATCGACCGAGGAGGGACGATGACCGATCAGAGCGCGCCGCTCGCGGCCTCGCGCCGCGACCTCATCCTCGACGCGCTGGCGCGCGCGGGCGCCGTCCGCGTGTCGCAGCTCACCGAGGACCTGGGCGTGGCTGCCGTGACGCTGCGCCGCGACCTCCAGCAGCTCGAGGAGGAGGGCCTGCTCATGCGCGTGCACGGCGGCGCCGTGCCGCCGCCGGGAGGCGTCGTCGCCCGGCGGCGCTCGCCCGACCGCGCGTCGGCCGCGAGCATCGGCGTGCTCGTGCCGTCGCTCGACTTCTACTGGCCGCAGGTCGTGCGCTCGCTCGAGGGCGCCGCCCGCGAGCGCGGCGCGTCGATCCTCCTGCGCGGCACCTCGTACGACATGCAGGACGAGCGCCCGGTCCTCGAGCGGATGGTCGAGGCGGGCGATCTCGCCGGGCTGGTCGTCGCGCCCAACACCGACACCGAGTACGCGCAGGACGTCATCGCGTGGCTCACCTCGTCGGGGATCCCGTTCGTGCTCGCCGAGCGCGAGGCGGTGTCGCGCCCCGACGGGGCCCCGGTCGAGTCCGTCACGACCGACCACGCGCTCGGCGCGGTGCTCGCGGCGCGTCACCTCGCGCAGCTGGGCCACCGCAAGGTCGGCCTCCTCATCTCGCGCAACTCGCCGACCTCGCGCAAGATCATCGCCGGATGGACGGCCGCGTGCCGCGAGCTCGAGCTCACCCCCGCGGAGCACGTGGAGCGGATCCTGCCCGACCGGGGCGCCCCCGGCTTCTCGAAGGGCGTCGACGAGATGCTCGACAGCGTGCTGAGGGCCGGTGTGACGGCTCTGCTCGTCCACTCCGACCGCGAGGCCATGGCGATCGTCGACCTCGTGCTCTCGCGCGGTCTGTCGGTGCCGGGCGACCTCTCCGTCGTCGCGTACGACGACGAGTTCGCCGAGCTCTTCACGCCCGCCCTCACGGGCGTCGCTCCCCCGCGTGCGGCGATCGGGCGCGCGGCGCTCGAGCTCCTCTTCGCGCGCATCGCCGACCCGTCGCGTCCCGTGCACCGGGTGACGCTGAGCCCCGCGCTCAACGTGCGCGCGTCGACCGGGGCACCGGCGTAGCGCGGCCGGCTCCGCGTCGGCGGCGCGGCCGGGTCAGTGCCGCAGGGGCTCGAGGCCGAGCGCCGGCGCGAGCCGCTCGAGCGACCCGAGCGGGTCGTCTCCGAGCGGCTGCAGCGCCACGTGGTCGGCGCCCGCGCCGAGGTGCGTGCGCAGTGCGGCGGCCGCGGCCCCGGGGTCGGGGTTCGCCGCGACGGCGTCGATGAGCTCGTCCGACCCGCCGTCGGCGAAGTCCTCGTCTCTCGCGCCGAAGCGCTTGAGCGCGTCGACGTAGTTCGACAGCCGGAAGTAACGCTCGAGGTAGGCCCTGGCCGTCGCGCGTGCGGCCTCGGCCGAGTCGGCGAGCGCGACCTTCATCTCCGGCGCGAGGAGCGCGTCGCCGAGCACCTCGCGCGCATGCGCGGTGTGCGCGGGGACGGTGAGGTACGGATGGGCGCCGAGCGTGCGCTCCGCGGCGAGCGCGAGCGTGCGGTCGCCGAGCGCCGCGAGCACGCGCTGATCGGGGCGGACGCCCTCCGCGTCGAGCACGTCGAGGTACGCGTTGAGCGCGGCGAGCGGCTTCTCCCGGTGCGGCGTGGCCTCGCGGTGCCCCGAGCCGATGCCGAGGACGAGCCGACCGGGATGCGCGTCCTCGATCCGATGGAACGCTCGAGCCACGCTCTCGGCGTCGGCCTGCCAGATGTTGACGATGCCGGTCGCGACGATGATCGACGTCGTCGCGTCGAGGAGCTCCTCGACGATCACGAGGTCCTGCGCGGGCGACCCGCCCACCCACAGCGTTCCGTATCCGAGCTGCTCGACGCCCTGGGCGAAGGCGCCGTCGAGGCGCGCCGCGGGGCGCCACACGCCGTAGGAGCCGAACTCCGCCTTGTCGGTCATGCTCACCTCTCCAGGTCGGGGAACAGCATCCGCTCCGCGCGGTGCGCGAAGGCCGTGCCCACCGTGTCGGGGTGCACATCCGCCACCGTAGCCGGGTTCCAGCGCGGCTGCCGGTCCTTGTCGATCACCTGCGCCCTGATGCCCTCGACGAGGTCGGGCTGCGTCGCGAGGTACCAGCACATGAGGTGGTACTCCTGCTCGAGCGCGTGGCGCTGCGACGGCAGCGCGCGAGCCGAGCGGATGGCCCCGAGCGTGACGACGAGCGCGGTCGGCGAGCGCTCGTCGAGGGCCGCGAGGGCCGTGGCCGGCGACGGGTCCTCGTCGGCGGCGACGCCCTCCGCGACCAGCTGCTCGAGCCGCTCGCGGATCTCGGGGAGCGTGTCGGCCGAGAAGGCGCGGTCGATCCACGGCTGCGCGCGCTGGATCCGGCTCGGCTCCGGCGTCTCGTCGAAGAGCATGACGAGCTCGGTCGGCGTGGCCGGGTCCGCGCGCATCTCGAGGGCGTCGACGACCGACGGGATGCGGTCGCTCGGGACGTAGTGGTCGGCGAAGCCGCAGTGGATGGCGTCGGCGGGGTCCATCGTGTCGCTCGTGAGCGCGAGGTACTCGCCGAGACGGCCTGGCGCGTGCGCGAGGAGCCACGATCCGCCGGCGTCGGGCGAGAATCCGATGCGCGTCTCGGGCATCGCGAGGCGCGAGCGCTCGGTCACGATGCGGACGTGCGCGTTGCCGGCGAGCCCGATCCCGCCGCCCATGGTGACGCCGTCGGCGATCGCGACGATGGGCTTGGGATACGCGGCGACCTCGGCGTCGACGCGGTACTCGACGCGGAAGAACGGCTCGGCGGCCGGCTCGCCGCCGTCGAGCATGCTCGCGTACAGGGCGCGGATGTCGCCGCCCGCCGAGAACCCGCGGTCGCCGGCGCCCTCGAGCAGCACGATCGCGACATCCGGCTCATCCCGCCATCCGTCCAGGATCTCGCCCACGGCCTGGAGCATCTCGAGCGAGAGGGCGTTGATGGCCTCGGGGCGGTCGAGCGTGATGCGCCCCACCCCGCTCTGCATCTTCGCGGCGACTCTGGCCGAAGGCGTCGTGTCCATCACGCGTGCCACGTTACCCGGCGCGCGTCCCGGCCCCGGCCGCGGGGTGCCCACGCAGGGGTTTGCGCCGATGTGCCACGGTTCTCAGCGGGATTCCGACAAGATAGGGGGAACATGCATGCAGATGAAGGGGTCACCATGACCGACGGCAAGGTGCTCGAGTTCACGGGCGTCACGAAGACCTTCGACGGGATCGCCGCTGTCTCGGACTTCACCGCCCGCGTGGACCCCGGCTTCGTGACCGCGTTCCTCGGCCCCAACGGGGCGGGCAAGACGACGACGCTGCGGATCCTCCTCGGGCAGCTGCGCGCCAACGCGGGCACCGCGACGATCGGCGGTAAGACGTTCGCGCAGCTCTCCAGCCCGCGCCGCGTCGTGGGCTGGGTGTCGGAGTCGCCGACGTTCCGGGCGCGCCGCACGGCGGTCAAGCACCTGAGCACGGTCGCACGTCAGGCCGGGGTGCCCTCGTCGCGCGTGGCCGAGGTGCTCGCGCTCGTGGGCCTCTCCGAGGTCGCCGACATGCGCATCTCGGGCTACTCCCTCGGCATGACGCAGCGACTCGCGGTCGCGGAGGCGATGATCGGCGACCCCGGCGTGCTCGTCCTCGACGAGCCCGCGAACGGACTCGATCCCGAGGGCATCCGGTGGATGCGCCTCCTCATGCGCCGCCTCGCCGACGAGGGCCGCACGGTGCTCGTGTCGTCGCACCTGCTCAGCGAGATCCAGCAGGTCGCGGATCGGCTCCTCGTCATCTCGAACGGCTCGCTCGTCTTCGCGGGCGCCATCGAGGACCTCGAGGACGCGTCGTCGCAGACGGTCGCGGTCGACTCGCTCGACCGCGCCGCGCTCTCGCGCGCCCTGCGCGACGCGGGCTACGAGGTCGAGCTGCTGCGCTCGGGCATCAACGTGCAGGGCGCCTCGGCCGCGGAGATCGGCGCGCTCGCCGCGCAGGCCGGTGTCGCGCTCACCACGCTGCAGCAGCGCAGCCCCAGCCTCGAGGACGTCTTCATCCAGCTCGTGAGCGGCGAGTACGTGCCGCCGATGACCGCGGCGCTGCCGCCGACGGCGGGTTCGGCGGACGGCGCGGTCGCGGACGTCTCGGATGACGCGGATGCCGCGAGTACGGATGTCTCGGGTGACGCGGATGTCGCAGCTGCGGATGTCTCGGATGGCGCGGATGTCGCGGGTACGGATGTCTCGAGCGACGCGGACGCGGCGCCTGCGGATGTCTCGGATGGCGCGGCTGCGGATGTCTCTGGTGAGGCGGACGCGACGACGGTGGACGCCGAGGCCGACCGCCGCGAGGACGCGGAGCCGAACTCCGAGGATGCGGGTCTCTCCCCCGCCGAGGTCGGCGTGACGGCTGCCGCGGGCGCCGCTGCCGGAGTCGGCGTGGCCGCCATCGTGACGGACACGACCGACGAGCAGCCCGCCGACGCCGACGCCGGTGAGAACGCGGAAGACGCCGAGGCGGACGCGGAAGACGCCGCACCCCAGGGCGCTGCGGACGCAGAGGGCGAGACGGACGCCGACGAGACGATCTCCGACGAGACGGCCTCCGACGAGACGGCCTCCGACGAGACGGCCTCCGACGAGACGGCCTCCGACGAGACCGACGACTACGCGCCGGCGGAGTACGAGGCCGCAGGCGAGGAGGACGACGCCGAGGGCGACGACGCGGCAGCGGAAGCGCCCGAGCACACCGCCCCCGAGGACGCGCCGCTCGAGGACGCGCCGTTCGTCGCCGACGCGCCGGCGCCGGTGCCCACGTGGCACATCCCCGCCGCTCCTGCGCCGACCACCGACGCCGACTTCGAGCGCGAGGTCGCCGAGGCCGACGCCTTCCTCCAGGCTCCGGCCATGGACGGCGACCCCGGCGCCGCGCACGCGTGGGACGACGAGGCTCCCGCGGCTCCCGAGCACGTCGCCGAGAGCCACGAGGACTGGACGCCAGAGGCCGACGACGCCGACGCCCCGGCCGACGCCTTCGCGGCCGATTCCGACCCGTCGGAGGCTCCCCACGATCGGCACGAGGGCGACGAGGATGCTCCTCGCGACGACGCCGACAGCCCTGACGTGCTCGAGGAGCCCGATGCGGTCGTCGAGTTCGACGGTGGCGAGGACGCCGAGGACGCCGAGGCGGCTCCGTTCGCGGGCGGCCTGCCGGGGTCGGCGCGTCTGGCGAACCTCCTGGCCGGCGGCGACGAGCCGGTCGGCGGCGCGGCCGCGTTCCTGGGCCACGACGCCGATGAGCACGAGCCGGGCGAGCCGACCATCGCCATCCCGACCATCGACCACCTCTCGACGGAGACCGTGGCCGTGCCGATGATCGGCGCCGAGGAGTCCACCGAGGAGGAGGACGCGGCCGTCGTCGAGGGTGAGAACGAGGAAGGGTTCTCGTTCGACGACATCCTGCGCGGAGCGGGCGTCGACCCGGTGACCTACGAGGGCACCGAGCAGCCCACCGAGGACGACGCCGACTGACTCCGGCGCCGCCGGCTCAGATCGCGGGAGCGGGGCGCGGAGCGGGGCGCGGTGTGCGCTGCGGCTCCTTCGCGGGCTCGGCGCCGAGCTCGACGGCCTCGGCCGCCTCGTCGAGGTTGAGGCGCAGCGCGCGCGTGAGCGCGAGGCCGTGACGTGTCGAGATGACGAGACGCTCGAACTCGCCCTCGCCATCCAGATCGATCACGACGCCGGGCAGACGGCGGCCGCGCACCGCGACGAAGTCGTCTCCGGTCTCCGTCCGCCACGTGCCGAGCGCCGTGAAGCCGGGCAGGAACGTGCCGCGGGCGCGCACGCCGCGCAGCCAGGTCCACGGGTCGTCCGTGAGCTGCACCTTGACGATCGACGAGCGCTCGACGCGGATGCTCGTGCGGCGGAACGCGAGGGCGCGCTCGGTGGCCGACAGCGAGATCTCGAGCTGCGCGTGATCGAGGAGCAGGGTGACCATGGCATCCATCCTGCCAGCGGACTCCTCCCGAGAGGCTGGTGAGTTCGCACAGCTTCGCCGCGGCCGCGCTGTCCGCGGCGGCGCCCGTCGCCGCGCACGGTGCGAGACTGGATCGGTGACCCTGCTCAGCGCGAACGCTCCGGCTCTCGCCGCCGCTCTGCGAAAGGCCGAGCGCGGGGAGCGCCTCGACGCCGACGACGCGCTCGCGCTCCTCGAGGCGACGGGCCCCGATGCCGAGCGCGTGCTCGATCTCGCCGCGCGCACGCGCGACGAGGGGCTCGCCCTCGCGGGCCGACCCGGTGTCGTGACGTACTCGCGCAAGGTGTTCATCCCCCTCACGACGCTGTGCCGCGACCGCTGCCACTACTGCGTGTTCGTCGACACCCCCGGCCAGCTGCTCAAGAAGGCGAAGCCCGCCTACATGTCGCCCGAGCAGGTGCTCGCCGTCGCCCGACAGGGGCAGGCGCTCGGCTGCAAGGAGGCGCTGCTCACGCTCGGCGATCGCCCGGAGGACCGGTGGCCCGAGGCGCGCGCCTGGCTCGACGAGCACGGCTACGCGTCGACTCTCGAGTACGTCGGCGCGATGGCCGAGCTGATCGTCGACGAGACGGGTCTCCTCCCCCACCTGAACCCGGGCGTGATGAGCCCCGACGAGCTCGCGGCGCTGCGCCCGTTCGCCCCCTCGATGGGCGTCATGCTCGAGACGACCTCGCGGACGCTCTTTACAGAGCCGGGGCGCGTGCACCACGGTTCGCCCGACAAGGACCCCCTCGTCCGGCTCGAGCTGCTCGAGAACGCCGGCCGCGCCCGCATCCCCTTCACCTCGGGCATCCTCGTCGGGATCGGCGAGACGCTCCGCGACCGCGCGGAGTCGATGATCGCCCTCCGCGACGTGCACGAGCGCCACGGGCACGTGCAGGAGGTCATCGTCCAGAACTTCCGCGCGAAGCCGCGGACCGCGATGCAGGACGCGCCCGACGCCGCCCTCCACGAGCATGCGATGGCCGTCGCTGTGACGCGGCTCGTCCTGGGGCCGCGCATGCGCGTGCAGGTGCCGCCGAACCTGTCCGACCCGCAGGAGTTCGCGCTTCTCCTCCGCGCGGGCGCCGACGACTGGGGCGGCGTCTCGCCGCTCACCGCCGACCACGTGAACCCCGAGCGCCCGTGGCCGCACCTCGACGACCTCGCGGCGCGCACAGCCGAGCTCGGCTTCACGCTGCGCGAGCGCCTCACGGCCCACCCCGAGTACGTGCACGCGGACGCGTGGGTCGACACGGCCATCCGCGGTGCGACGCGCGCCCTCGCCGACGAGACCGGGCTCGCGCGGCGCGCGGCGGATGGCGGCATCGTGCGCCCCGAGGCGCGCTCGCCCCGGGCGGGACACGATGCAGGAGTTCCGGGCCCGCAGGAGCCGGGAGACCGCTCCCCCGACGTGGGCGCGGTCGAGACTCCTGCACTGTGGTCGCCCGGCGGCCTCATCGCCGCCGTCATCGAGCGTGCCGCGCAGGACCCCGGAGCGCTCGACGACGCGGAGTGGGAGCGCCTCCTCACCGCGACCGGCGACGAGCTCGAGGCCCTCGTGCAGACGGCCGACGACGTCCGCCGGTACACCGTCGGCGAGACCGTGAGCATCGTCGCGAACCGCAACATCGCCTCGACCGGCTTCCGCGCACGAGGCGGCCGGGCGGACGACGAGTTCGACCTCCCGCTCCTCGAGGACGCCGCGCGCGACGCGGTCGACCTCGGTCTCACGGAGATCTGCGTGCAGGGCCTCCTCGCGCCGACCGAGGAGCCCGAGGCATATCTCGAGATCGCTCGCGCCGTGAAGCGCGCGGCCCCGGCCATCCATCTCCACGCCTTCCGCCCGCAGGATGTCGCCGACCTCGCCGACCGCGCGGGGCTCGGGGTCGACGGCGCTCTCGCAGCGCTGCGCGAGGCGGGAGTCGACACGGTGCCGGGAACGGGCGTCAAGATCCTGAGCGAGCGCGTGCGCGCCAAGGTCGCGCCCGGCGACCTCGAGATCGACCGCTGGATCGAGACCATCACGTCCGCCCACCGCGCGGGCTTCCGCTCGACATCCGTCCTGTTCTACGGGCACGTCGAGACGGCCGCGGAGCGCATCGCCCACCTCCGCAGGCTCCTGGCCATCCAGCGCGAGACCGGAGGGTTCTCCGAGTTCGTGCCGATCCCGATGCCGGGCTGGGGCCGGCCGCTCGTCGACGGCCGCAGCCCGCGTGATGAGCACCGTGCCATGGTCGCCGTTTCTCGCCTCATGCTTTCGGGCGCCATCGCGCACGTGCAGATCCCGTGGACGCGTCACGGCCTCGAGCTGTCGGCCGACCTCCTGCGCGCGGGCGGCGACGACCTCGGCGGAACGCTGCTCGACGGACGCGTCGCGCCTCGCGCGGGGGTCGAGGCCGGCCTCGAGCTGCCGCTCGACACGGCGCGCGGCATCGCGAAGCGGCTGTTCCGGCCGTTCCGCCAGCGGACGACGACCTACGGAGACGTCCAGCGGAGCGGCGGATGATCCGCGTCGGCACGCTCATCGTCGGCGCCGGCTTCGCAGGCCTCGCGGCCGCGCTCGCACTCCGGGCGCAGGGCGTCGACGACTTCGCGATCATCGAGCGCGCCGACGGGGTCGGCGGCACGTGGCGCGACAACACCTACCCCGGCGTCGCGTGCGACGTGCCCTCTCACCTGTACGGGCTCGCGAGCCATCCGTCACCCGACTGGACGCGTATGTTCGCTCCCGGCGCGGAGATCCGGGAGTACCTCGAGCGGATCGCGCGCGATGAGGGGATCGACGCGCGGATCCGCTTCGGCACCGCGCTGATCGACGCACGGTGGGACGGCGACGAGTGGGCCGTGCGCACCGGCCCGGGACACATCGCAGGACCTCCGAGCGGCTCCGCGCGCGGGAACCGGATTCCCGGCGCGGCGGGCGAAGAGGATCCTGCGTCGTGTCCCGAGGAGATCCGGGCGCGACATCTCGTCCTCGCGTGCGGGCGGCTCACCGAGCCGCGGATCCCCGACGTCGTGGGGCTCGAGACCTTCCCCGGCCCGCTCTTCCACTCCGCACGGTGGGATCACACCCAGGACGTCGCGGGGCGCCGGATCGCGGTCGTCGGCACGGGGGCGAGCGCGGTGCAGCTCGTGCCCGCCCTCGTCGATGCGGGCGCCGAGGTCGTGCTCTTCCAGCGCACGCCCGCGTGGATCGTCCCCAAGGGCGACCGGGTGTACGCCCCCGAGGAGCGCGCCGCGCTGCGCGAGCCGTCGGCCGCCGCGCACCTGCGCGACGAGCTGCTCCGCGAGGGCGAGGCGCGCTTCGCGTCGCGCTCCGGCGACCGCGCGGCCGCCGCCGAAGCCGAGGCCGTCGCGCGCGCCCACCTCGCCTCGCAGGTGGCGGACCCGGCCCTGCGCGCCGCTCTCACCCCGGACTACGCGTTCGGCTGCAAGCGCGTGCTCCTGAGCGACGCGTTCTACCCGGCCGTCGCCTCGGATGCCGTGCGTCTCGTGCCATCTGCCCTGGCCGCCGTGGAGAACGGCGCGCTCGTCGCGGCCGACGGCACGCGGCACGCGGCCGACGCGGTCGTCCTCGCCACGGGCTTCGCCTCCACCCGCCAGCCCTACGCGCCCCTCGTGACCGGAGAGCACGGTCGATCGCTCGACGCGCACTGGTCCGACGGCATGCGCTCGGTCGGCTCGACCGTCGTGCACGGCTTCCCGAACCTCTTCATCCTCGGCGGGCCGAACGCGGCGCTCGGCCACAACTCGGCCGTGCTCATCCTCGAGGAGCAGGCCGCCTTCGCCGCGGCTCTCATCGCCCGAGGTCTCGACGTGCGCGTGAGCGCGCAGGACGAGGCCGCCTACACGCGGGAGATCGTCGAGCGCTCGACCGGGACCCCGTGGGTTTCGGGCGGCTGCGAGAGCTGGTACGTCGACTCCCGCAGCGGTCGGCTCACGCTCCTGTGGCCGGGGACCGTCGCCGCCTTCCGCGAGCGTCTCGCGCGCGTCTCCCGCGACCTGCTCGAGCCATCCGCCGTCCTCACCTCCGAAGGAGCCCTGCCATGACCATCCCCTTCCGGTTCGGCTACAAGGCCTCATCCGAGCAGTTCGGGCCGCGCGAGCTGCTCGACTACGCGATCCTCGCCGAGGAGGTCGGGTTCGACTCGGTCTTCCTCAGCGACCACCTTCAGCCGTGGATGCACGAGGGAGGGCACGCGCCCGCCGCGCTGCCGTGGCTCGGCGCCGCGGCCGAGCGCACCTCGCGCGTGCTGCTCGGCACGTCGGTGCTCACGCCGACCTTCCGCTACCACCCGGGCGTCGTGGCCCAGGCGTTCGGCACCCTCGGCGCCATGCACCCCGGGCGGATGATCCTCGGCGTCGGCACGGGCGAGGCGCTCAACGAGGTCACCCTCGGACTCGACTGGCCCGAGTCGCCCGAGCGGTTCCAGCGCATGAAGGAGGCGATCACGCTCATCCGCCGGCTGTGGACCGACGATCGCGTGACCTTCGACGGCACGTACTACTCGGTGCGCAACGCCACGATCTACGACCGCCCGGACGAGCTCGTGCCCATCTACATCGGCGCCTCGGGCCCCGCGGCGACGCGGCTCGCCGGTCGGATCGCCGACGGCTACATCACGACGAGCGGCAAGGCTCCCGAGCTGTACCGTGAGAAGCTCCTGCCGGCATTCGACGAGGGGCTCGCCAAGGCGGGCCGCGACCGGTCCGACGTCGACACGCTTCTCGAGGTCAAGGTCTCCTTCCGCCACGACCGCGCCCAGGCGCTCGAGAACACGCGCTTCTGGGCCCCGCTCGCCCTGAGCCCCGAGGAGAAGATGGGCGTGGACGACCCGCTCGAGATGCAGCGCCTCGCCGAGCAGCTGCCCACCGAGCGCGCCGCCTCGCGCTTCATCGTGTCGGACGACGTCGACGAGCACCTCGCGGCGATCCGCGCCTGGATCGACCTGGGCTTCCGGCACCTCGTCTTCCACGACCCCGGTCACGACCAGGAGACCTTCCTGCGCCTCTACGGCGAAGAGGTGCTGCCTCGGCTCCGCGCCGAGTACGGAGCGTGAACGGCGACGCGGGCTTCGCCTGGCACGTCGTCATCCCCGTGAAGCCGCCCGCACGGGGGAAGTCGCGGCTGGAGGCGCCCGGCGTCGATCGCGCGGCGCTCGCCGACGCGATCGCGCGTGACACGGTCGACGCGGTCGCGCGCGCCTCGCGGGTCGCCGAGGTCGTCGTCGTCACGGCGGCCTCCGGATGGCCGGAGGGCCTCGCAGACAGCACGCCCGCGCGCGCACGGCCATCCGCCCCCATCCGCGTCGTCCGCGAGTCCGAGCCCGCGGGGCTGAACGCCGCCATCCGCCGCGGGCTCGCGACGATCGATCGCGTCCTCCCGCGGACGGTGCTCCTGGGCGACCTGCCCGCGCTCCGACCGGCGGACCTCGATGCCGCGCTCGCGCTCGCCGGCGCGGCGCGGCTCGGGCTCGTCGCGGACGCCGAGGGCACGGGATCCACCCTCATCACGGCGCGCGCGGGCACCGCACTCGTGCCGGCCTTCGGAGCGGACTCGGCCGCGGCGCACCGGGCGGCGGGGCACGTCGACCTCGGGGTGGCGCAGGAATCGACGCTGCGCCGTGACGTCGACACCGTCGAGCAGCTGCGCGCCGCCGCCGCACTCGGCCTCGGCTCGCGGACCGCGACGCTGCTGGGCTGAACAGCGTCGCACCGCCGCGGTGCCTCATCGCGGGAGGCCCCTTCTCGCGCCGATCGCGGCCTCGCCCGTGTTCGCCTGGCGACCGGAGCGGTGCCCCGACGCGAACGCGCCCGCGTCGGCCCCCTGGCGCCGGCGCCCTCTCCTCGGGGAGAGCGCGTCGACGTAGGCATCGACCCGGCTTCGACGTGACGCGAGGACGAGGGCGGTTCCGCTCCCCGCTTCCTCGATGATCGCGCGGCGGTTCTCGGCGATGCGCGCCGCGGCGCCCGCGCCGAATCCGCGCACGAACCCGCTGCGCGCGCGACGGCGGTCGCTCTCCGTGCACCAGTGATACGACGCTCGCTCGATGAGCCACCATGCGCGCATCGCGACGAGCGCCTGGACGCGCAGGCTCGCGATGAGAACGCGCGCCTGCTGCACATCGGACGCGAACCCGACGAGATACAGCACCGATCCGCGAGCGGAGTCGGCGATGAGCGGCCGGATCGTGCCGAGGGCGCGCGCGACCCCGCCGCCGAGCTCTCGGAGGTCGCGCGCGTAGGCGCCCGTGAAGAGCATCTGCTCCTCGACGACAGGGTCCTGCGTCTCGCCGAGTCGAGCACGTCTCTCATCGAGCAGCGCCTGCCCGATCCCGTACTTCACCATGAGGCGCTCGGCGTGCTCGGTGAGCGCCTCGGCTTCCTCGGGTGTCGTGCTCTCGGCCTTCGCGAGCAGCTTCGCGATGAGGTCGAGCTTGGCGTCGGTCATGGTCTCCTCCTCGGTCGGATGCGTCACATCCTCGGAGGGACCACCCCCGTCGGCGGCTCGCACGCGGTTCGCCTGGGGAGGGCGCGCCGGCGGGAGCCGCCTGTGCAGAGGGCGTCGCGGCTCAGGCGGTCGCGGCCGCGGCAGCCCGCGCGGCTGCGGGCAGCGCGTCGACGATGCGAGCGAGCGCCTCGTCGTCGTGCGCCGCCGTGAGGAACCACGCCTCGAACACGCTCGGGGGCAGCGCGACGCCCGCCTCCAGCATCGCGTGGAAGAACGGCGTGTAGCGGAACGCCTCCTGCGTCTTGGCGGTCGCGTAGTCGGCCGGTGCCTCGGGCAGGAACGCGAGCCCGAAGAGGTTGCCGGCGCGCGGGATCGCGTGGACGACGCCCTCCGCCGAGAGCGCGGCGGCCAGCGCGTCGGCGACCGTGGCCGCGGCGGCGTCGACGGCCGCGTAGACCTCGGGAGTGGCCAGACGCAGCGTCGCGATGCCGGCGGCGACGGACAGCGGGTTCCCCGAGAGCGTGCCGGCCTGGTAGACGGGGCCGACGGGAGCGAGCTGGTCCATGACGGCGCGCTTGCCGCCGAGCGCCGCGAGAGGCATGCCGCCGCCCACGACCTTGCCGAACGTGATGATGTCGGGTTCGAAGGCCTCGCCCGCCTCGACCTGGAGGCCCCAATGCCCCGCCGGGTGCACGCGGAAGCCCGTGAGCACCTCGTCGAGGATGAGCAGCGCTCCCGCGTCGTGCGCGATCTGCGCGAGCGCCGCGTTGTATCCGGGCGCCGGCCGCACGACCCCCATGTTGGCGGGCGCGGCCTCCACGATGATCGCGGCGATCTCGTCACCGCGGACCGCGAAGATCTCGCGCACCGCGTCGAGGTCGCCGTACGGGGCGACGAGCGTCTGCGCCGCGATCGGCGCGGGCACCCCCGCCGTGCCGGGGAGAGCGAGCGTCGCGACGCCGGAGCCCGCCGCCGCGAGGAGCCCGTCGGAGTGCCCGTGGTAGTTGCCGTCGAACTTGAGCACGAGGTCGCGGCCGGTGACGCCGCGCGCGAGGCGGATGGCGGTCATGGTCGCCTCGGTGCCCGTCGAGACGAGGCGCACCTGCTCGACCGGCCGGAGGCGGCCGGCCTGCACCCGGTCGACGATGAGATCGGCCAGCTCGACCTCGCCCTCGGTCGGAGCGCCGAACGACAGACCGCGCGCCGCCGCCTCCTGCACCGCGGCGACGACCTCGGGATGCGCATGACCGAGCAGAGCCGGGCCCCACGAGGCGACCAGGTCGACGTACTCGCGGCCAGCGGCATCCGTCACGTAAGCGCCGCGCGCCGACGCGAGGAACCGGGGCGTCCCGCCGACCGAGCCGTACGCCCGCACGGGCGAGTTCACGCCGCCCGGGATCACTTCGCGGGCGTGCTCGAACAGGACGTCGTTGCGATCGGTCATGCGTCCATTCTCCCGCGCCGCGGATGGGCGAAGCGTGCGAGGACGTCCGCCGCGAAACGCGGCGACTCCGGGCCGAATGGACGCGATTCGCGGCAGCGCTCACGACGTGCTTCCCCGAAACACGGCGAACCCACGCCCGTCCGCCCCGAAACGCGGCGAACCCGCCGCGCCCGGACGACGCCGCGCCTACCAGATCAGCGGAGCCAGCGCGCGGCTTCGACGGCCCAGTACGTGAGGATGGCGTCGGCGCCGGCGCGGCGGATGCCGAGGAGCGACTCCTCGATCGCGCCGCGGCGGTCGATCCAGCCGTTCGCGCTCGCGGCCTCGATCATCGCGTACTCGCCCGACACCTGGTACGCCCAGACGGGCACGTCGACGGCCGCACGCACGTCGGCGAGCACGTCGAGGTACGGCAGCGCGGGCTTCACCATGACGATGTCGGCGCCCTCCTCGACGTCGGTCACCGCCTCGCGAACTCCCTCGCGCGCGTTGCCGGGGTCCATCTGGTAGGTGCGCCGGTCGCCCTTCAGCTGCGAGTCGACCGCCTCGCGGAACGGCCCGTAGAACGCGCCCGCGTACTTCGCCGAGTACGCCATCACGATCGTGTCGACGAAGCCGTCGG
Organism: Microbacterium sp. SA156; assembly: GCF_049065455.1. Lineage (NCBI taxonomy): Bacteria > Bacillati > Actinomycetota > Actinomycetes > Micrococcales > Microbacteriaceae > Microbacterium > Microbacterium sp. SA156. The sequence continues at coordinate 159,495 of NZ_JBAKGU010000005.1, read as the reverse complement.
ACTCGAGCGCCTCGCGGACGGCCGCGACCTGGCCATCCATCATGCCCGAGAGCCCGAGCAGCGTCGCACCCGCGCGCGCCTGAGCGAGGGCCATCGCGGCGTATCGCTCGAGCGTCGTGTCGTTGTCGACACCGCCGTCGGGCGTCAGCACGCCGCAGTGTCCGTGGTCGGTGAACTCGTCGAGGCACAGGTCGGCCTGCACGACGAGGGCGTCGCCGACCTCCGATGCGAGCGCCGACACGGCGACGTTGAGGATGCCCTCGGGATCGTCGGCTCCCGAGCCCACCGCGTCGCGCACGGCCGGCACGCCGAAGAGCATGATGCCGCCGACGCCGACCTCTGCCGCCTCGACGGCGGCACGGCGGAGGGAGTCGAGCGTGTGCTGGCGCACGCCGGGCATCGACGAGATCTCGACGGGCTCGGCGATGCCCTCCCGCACGAAGGCGGGCAGCACGAGCTGGGATGGCGCGAGGTGCGTCTCGCGCATGAGCCGGCGGACGGCCGGCGACTGGCGGAGGCGCCGCGGCCGGTGCACGGGGAAGGTCATCGGCGCGCCTTCATCCCGGGAATCCGGACGACGTCGGTCGGCGTCGTGGGCGGGATGGCCCTGGCCTCCTCAGTCGGCTCGGGCACCGGGATCTTCGCGAGGGAGTCGATGAGCGACTCGATGGTCTGCCGCGGTGCGACGAGGTGGATCGGCAGCCCGACGGCGTCGGCGTCGCGCGCGGTGCGGGGGCCGATCGCGGCGATGATCGTCTGGTCGGGGATGTCGGGGAACTGCTCGCGCACCTGCTCGGCGACCGAGCCGCTCGTCACGAGGATGGCGTTGATGCGGCCGTTGAGCACGTCGCGGTGCGCGCGCTCCGGGGCGGGCACGCCCACCGTGCGGTACGCGACGACGCTGTGCACGTCGTGCCCAGCGGCGATGAGGGCGTCGGTGAGAACGGGCTTGGCGATCTCGCTGCGCAGGGTCAGGATGCGGCGGGGCTCCGACTCCCGGGCGAGGAGCTGCCTTGCGAGTCCGGCTGCGGAGTTGTCGGTGTCGGGCACGAGGTCCACGCCGTACCCGACGGCCTGCAGCGCGGTCGCGGTCGTCTCGCCGACCGCCGCGACCTTCGTGCTCTCGGGGATGGTCGCGCCGTAGGAGTAGAGGACGTCGACGGTCGTCGCGCTCGTCACGGTGAGCCAGTCGAACATGCCGTCGGCGAGGTCGCGCAGCGCCTGCTCGAGAGCGGCCTTGTCCTCCGTCGGGGCGAAGTTGATGAGCGGCGCGATGACCGGCGTCGCGCCGTCGGCACGCAGACGCGCCGCGACGCCATCGCCCCACGGGCCGCCGCGAGGCACGAGCACCCGCCATCCGGCGAGAGGCTTTCCGGTCATGTGTTCCACTGGCTTCGTCATGGTGTGGTCGAGGGGGAGACGAGGTCGGACGCCCCTCGGTCGAGAAGCCGACCGGCGACAGCGGTGCCGATCTCGCTCGCTCGTCGGGGGACGACGCGCCGGGCGGAGTCCGCACCGTCGCTTCCGCCCTCAGGACGAATATACTCCTGCGCCACGGCCTCGGCGTGCTCGACGGCGATCTCCTCGCCCGGCTCGCGGCCGTACGCGACCGCGGTGACCGAGAGCTGCTCGCCCCGGAGGACGGCGTGGATCCCGAGGGGCGCATGGCACCCGGCTTCGACCCCCGCGAGGATCGCGCGCTCGACCGTCACGGCGAAGCGGGTCGCGGGGTCGTCGAGGGCGCGGATGGCCGCGAAGAGCTCCTCGTCGATGTCGCTGCGGGTCTCGACGGCGAGAGCTCCCTGCCCCGCGGCCGTCGGCCATCCGCCCAGGTCCTGCGGCTCGAGAGCGAGGTCGATGTCGGCTCCGAGGCGCGACAGGCCCGCCGCGGCCAGCACGATCGCGTCGAGCTCGCCGTCGCGCACGCGCTGCATGCGGGAGTCGACGTTGCCGCGGATGTCGTGGAGCTCGACACCCGCGTTCGCACGCCGGACCTGGGCGATGCGGCGAGGCGAGCCCGTGCCGATCCGCGCACCTTGGGCGAGGTCGCCCAGCCGCACGCCGTCGCGCGTGAGCACGACGTCGCGCGCGTCCGCACGCGCGGGGGTCGCCGCGATGACGAGGCCGGGGGCGTCGGCGGTCGGGAGGTCCTTCAGGGAGTGCACGAGGAGATCGCACTCGTCGCGCAGCAGCGCCTCGCGCAGGCGCGTCGCGAAGACGCCTGTCCCGCCGAGCTGCGACAGCGACGCGCGCGACGTGTCGCCCTCCGAGACGATCGGCACGAGCTCGACGGGCCTCCCCGCCTGCTGCTCGAGAGCGCGGGCGATCTGCGACGACTGCGCCGTCGCGAGAGCGCTCCGGCGCGTGCCGAGACGGATGGGCGTGGTCACTGGAGCACCTCGGGCACGGCCGACGCGGGGATGCGTCGACCCGTGAAGAACGGCACCTCCTCGCGCACGTGGCGACGGGCCTCGGTGTAGCGCAGCTCGCGCATCATGTCGACGAGCTCGTTGAGCTCGTCCGACTCCATCGGGAGCATCCACTCGTAGTCGCCCAGGGCGAACGACGCCATCGTGTTCGCGACGACTCCCGAGAACGCGGCGCCCTTGCGGCCGTGGTCGGCGAGCATCGTGCGGCGCTCGTCCTCGGGCAGCAGGTACCACTCGTGGCTGCGCACGAACGGGTACACCGTGAGCCAGCCCTTTGCGGGGATGCCGCGGAGGTAGCCCGGGATGTGCCGCTTGTTGAACTCCGCGTCGCGGTGGACGGCCATCGCGTTCCACGTCGGCAGGAGGTCCTTGAGCAGCTCGGTGCGACGCAGCCGGCGCACGGCCCGCTGCAGGTCCTCGGCGACGGCGCCGTGCAGCCAGACCATGAGGTCGGCATCGGCGCGCAGGCCGCTGACGTCGTAGAAGCCGCGGATCGTCACGCCCTCGCCCTCGAGCAGGGCGACGATGTCCTCGAGCTCGGTCGCGTCGGGCTCCGTCACGGGGCGGTCGGGGTTCCGCCGCCACACCGCCCAGAGGCTGTAGTTGTCGCCGGTCGTCTCGGGTGCTGCAGACATGACTCCATCATGCTCCCGCGTCGCGAGAAGGCGAAAACGAGGCCCTCCCCCTTGACGGGAGCGGAGGGCCTCGCCACCGATCAGCGCGCGATGATCCGCGCGACGCCCCAGATCGCGAGCCCGACGGCCGCGGCGACGCCCGCCGCGGCGGCCGCTGCCGCCACGGGGCTGCGCTGCGCGAACGCGCGTGCCTTCACAGCGCCGCGCTGGCTCGCCTCGGCCGCGCGACGCGGCAGGTTGCCCTTGACCTCGATCGCGGCGAGCGCGGCCTTCAGCTCCGCCCGCGCGAGCTCGACCGGGTCGGAGATCCCGCTGGGCACGACCGTCTTCGCGAGCCGCTCCTCGGCGCGTGCACGGTCAGAACTCATCTGCGACCTCCTTGACGATGGCGACGTCCGTCTGCACGGCGCGGGCGGGGTTCTCGCTCTTCGCGAGGTGCTTGAACCGGAGCAGGCCGAGCAGCGCGAACACCGCGGCGAGCACGAGGCCGACGCCGAACACGATGAGCGCCGACGCCCACACCGGCAGCCACAGCGACAGGAGCGCGATGACGAACGCGAGGAAGGCCGGGATCGCCCAGAACACGAAGAACAGCGCGACGATCATCCAGCCGGTGCCGAAGCCCGCGTCCTTCGCGGCGGCGATCGCCCACTTCTTCGCCGCGTTGACCTCGGCGACGACGAGGTTGCGGACCAGCTCCGGCAGGTCGCCGATCAGCGAGAAGAGACTGTCGTCGGCGCGGTCCCGCACCGGCGACGGCGGAAGCTGCGCCATCAGCCGGCAGCCTTCCGCTGCGCCTCCTGCTTGACGTCGTCGGCGGCGTCCTCCGCCTCGCCGAGCGCCGCATCGAGACGCTGCCCCGGGGTGCCGGGCGTCGTGGCCGCCTTGACGACCTTGATCGCGCCGTTCCAGGCGGCGCGGGGGATCGCGAGCGCGCTCGACTTGGCGAGCTTCGTCGCCTTCTCGGCCTGCGCCTGGACGATGGGGAGCTCCCACACCTCCTGCGCCTTCTCCTTGATCTGCTCGTAGCGCTCGCGGCCGGCTCGCGTGCCGAGCACGTAGCCCACTCCGAGGCCGATCACGAGTCCCAGCTTCCCCCGCATCGGGTTCTCCTCACGTCGTTTCGGGTGCTGCCCTGGTGTCCCACAGTAACCGTGTATGCCGCTTTCGGCATCCGCCTTGCGCGAGAGCGCCCGCGGGTGTACCCGGGTCAGGTCACGAGAAGAGCGCGCGGCGTCGCACGCGCTCCGCCTCCGCGATCGCGTCGGGCACGACCTGAGCGAGTCCCGTCCCGGCGAGCCAGGCGCCGACGGCGCCGACGCCAGGAGCGGTCTGGATGGCCGCGCGCGCCTGCGCGGTCGCGGCCTTGAGTCCGACGGTCGCGGCCGGCTGCGCCTGGAGGAAGCGCTCGCGCCGGGCACCCGCCAGCTGATGCGGTGCGAGGGCGACGCCGAGCAGGGCGCTCGCCTCCTCCAGCGCGAGGGCCGCCGCCTCGTCGTCGTCGAGGCCCGCGGTCGCCGGCTCCTCGTTCTGGGTGCCGAACGAGACCCGGACGACGTGACGGTGCGCGCCGGCGGCCTCCGCGACCCACTGCCATTTCGCGGTCGCGTGGGTGAGGGCCTTCGCACGGTGCGATCCCGGGACGGTGAGCACGCCCGTCCCCCGCGGCTTCGCGTCGAGCTCGGGGGCGTCGAGGACGAGTGTGACGATCTCGACGACCGGGCCGGGCCGTGCCGGCTCGGCGGCCAGGCCGGTCACGTGCGGCGCGAGGAGGCGACGTGCGCCCGCCTCGCCGATCGCGACGACGACCACGTCCGCCTCGATCGGCCCGTCGTCGACAGCGGCGTCGCTCACGTCCTCGTCGCGCTCCTCGCGCGCCGCGAGGCGGATGGTCCAGGTCGCGCCCGCGCGCTCGAGCCCGTCGACGGCGGCGCGGGTCCTGACCTCGGCGCCGAGCACCTCGAGACGCTCGACGAGCGCGTCCGCGAGCCGCGCCATCCCGCCGCGCAGACCGAGCACGGCGCCTCCCGGAGCGGACGTGCGCGCGCCCGCGAGGTCGGCGACGGCGCCGGTGAGCGATCCGGTGCGGGTGAGCGCCGCGTTGAGCCCCGGCGCCGCGACGTCGGGGTCGATGTCGTCGGGATGCGCCGAGTACACCCCGGTCGTGACGGGCGCGACGAGCCGATCGAGGGCCTTCTCGCCGAGCCGCGACCGCACGAGGCGCCCCAGGCTGTGCTCGTGGCCGATCGTGAGCACGGGCTTCAGCCGGTCGAGGTAGGCGCGCCAGGCGCCGCCCCAGCCGAGGATCCGTCGGACGTCGTCCGCGAAGGGGTTGGCGGGGATGCCGAGCACGCCGCCCTTCGGCAGCGGTGCCGCCCCCACGCCGGGCACGCCGGCGACCCACGCGCCCCCTGCGCCCGTGCCCGGCGCCACGACGTCGTCCGACAGCCCGAGCTCGTCGATCAGCGCGCGGACGTGGCCGCCGCGGGTCGCGAAGCTCTCCGCTCCGAGATCGAGGACGACGCCGCCCACCTCGGCCGAGCGCAGCACGCCGCCCGGGCGCTCGCCGGCCTCGAGCACGGTCACGCGCATGCCCACCTTGGCGCACTCCCACGCCGCGATCAGACCCGCGACGCCGCCGCCCACGACGACGACGTGCTTCTCATGAGCGTGGGCGTAGAGCTCGTCGAGCTGCTCCGTCACGGTGTGCCTCCTCCGACGATCAGACCGAGTGGACGAGCTCGACGATGCGCGTCAGCACCGTCGGGTCGGTCTCCGGCGGGACGCCGTGGCCGAGGTTGACGATGTGCGCACGGGCAGCGCGCCCGCGTTCAAGCACGTCGCGGACGTGCGCCTCGAGCACCTCCCAGGGCGCGGCGAGCAGGGCGGGGTCGATGTTGCCCTGCAGGGTCGTCTCGCCGCCGACGGTGCGCGCGGCCTCGTCGAGCGGCACGCGCCAGTCGACGCCGACCGCGGACGCGATGCCCCCGAGGCGCATGTCGGCGAGCACGGGGCCCGTGCCGACGCCGAAGTGGATGACCGGCACGTCGAGGCCCTGAACGGCGGCCGTCGAGTGCGGGAGCACGAACGCGCGCAGATCGGATGGCGCGAGCGAGCCCGCCCACGAGTCGAACAGCTGCACGGCCGCAGCCCCCGACTCGATCTGCGCTTGGAGGAACGCGCGCGAGACCTGCGCGAGCCATCCGGCGAGCGCGTGCCAGGCGCCGGGGTCGGCGTGCATCAGGGCGCGGGCGCGCAGGTGCTCCTTCGACGGACCGCCCTCGACGAGATAGGCCGCGAGCGTGAAGGGCGCCCCCGCGAAGCCGATGAGCGGCGTGCCGGCGCCGTCGAGCTCCGAGACGACGGAGCGCACCGCGGCGCGCACGGGCTCGGCGGCCGCCGCGACCTCCGCGGGGTCGATGGCCGTCACGCGGTCGACGTCGGCGCGCGTGCGCACGGGGTTGGCGAAAACGGGCCCGCGCCCGGGGACGATCTCGACCTCGATGCCGGCGAGCCGGAGCGGCACGACGATGTCGCTGAAGAAGATGCCCGCGTCGACCCCGTGCCGCCGCACGGGCTGCAGCGTGATCTCCGCCGCGAGGTCGGGCGTGAGGCAGGCGTCGAGCATGCGCGTGCCGACGCGGAGCTCGCGGTACTCGGGAAGCGAGCGGCCCGCCTGTCGCATGAACCAGATCGGAGCGGTATCGGGGCGCTCGCCGCGCAGGGCGCGCAGCAGCGGCGCATCGGGGGAAGGCATGCCCCCATCCTCCCATCCGCGCCTTCGGAGTCGCGGAAAGCGCCGGTTAGGCAACCCTTCCTTTTCATGAATCATTCAGAAGAGACTTTTACGCGGGGTAGAATGGCTGTCGTGCTGTTCTGCCTGTCTGCGAGTCACAAGACCGCGCCGTTCGATCTCCTCGAGCGCCTGAGCACGCACACGACCGCCGTCGCCCCGCTCATCGCGGGCCACAGCGAGGATGTCAAGGGCACCGTCGTGCTCTCGACCTGCAACCGCTTCGAGGCGTACATCGACCTCGACGTGTCGTCCGGCGCCGCGCGCGAGGCCGGCCTCGCCGCCGCGCATGAGGCCATCCGCACGGCCACGGGCGTCACGCCCGAAGACCTCGAGGGCGCCTGCGAGGTGACCGCGGGCACGAAGGTCGCCGAGCACCTCTTCTCCGTCGCCTCAGGACTCGAATCGGTCATCGTCGGCGAGGGCGAGATCGGCGGCCAGGTGCGCCGCGCCCTCGACGAAGCGCGCGAGCACGGCACCACCTCGAGCGAGCTCGAGCGCCTCTTCCAGCGTGCGACCGAGACACAGAAGGGCGTCAAGAACGGCACGGCGCTCGGCCGAGCAGGTCGCTCGCTCGTGCGGCTGGCGCTCGACCTCGCGGGCAGCCGCATCGCCGACTGGACCACCCAGCGCACGCTGCTCGTCGGAACCGGCTCCTACGCCGCCGCGACGCTCGCCGCCCTGCGCGACCACGGCGTGACCGACATCACGGTCCACTCGCCCTCCGGCCGGGGCGCGCGCTTCGCCGCGAAGCACGGCCTGCTCAGCGTCGCGAGCGACGAGTTCGCCGCGGTGGCCGCGTCGTCCGACCTCGTCATCACCTGCACGTCGCGCGAGGAGCCGGTCATCGACGCGGCCCTCCTGCAGGGCGCCGGGTTCGACGGCGCCGCGATGATCATCGACCTCGGCATGCCGCGCAACGTCGCCCCCGACGTCGCGACCGTGCCGGGCGTCACGCTGCTCGACCTCGAGACCATCCGCCTCCACGCGCCGCTCGAGGAGCTCCAGGCGACCGAGGCCGCGCGCGCGATCGTGCAGGACGCCGCGGCGCGCTTCCACCTCGCGAGCCGCCAGCAGAGCGCGCAGCCCGCGATCGTCGCGCTGCGCCAGCACGTGTTCGAGCTCACCCAGGCCGAGGTCGACCGTGCCCGACGTCGCGGCGACGGCGAGCAGGTCGAGCAGGCGCTGCGCCACCTCGTGGGCGTCCTGCTGCACACGCCGACCGCGCGTGCAGGTCAGCTCGCGGCCGAGGGACGCTCCGACGAGGTCTTCGACGCGCTCGAGACCCTGTTCGGCATCGACGCGCGCCCCGCTGCGGCCGCGGCCGAGGCGCCGGTCTGCCCGTTCACGGGCGACGCGCAGGCCTCCTGACTCGACTCCGGGACTTCCTGACGCCTCCCCCGGGACACACCGCAGGAGATCCGCGGGCCGCGCTGTCGGCCATCCGCGCGATCCCGCGCACGCGCTGCAGCCATCCGCCCGATTCTCCTGCGCTCTGTCCCGCCCCGCGCTTCGGTCTCCGTGCTGAGCGCCCCGGCCTGAGACCATAGGGAGCATGGCTCTCACGATCACGGGCGACGACGCCGCAGACACGCTCCTCAGCGAGAACCCCCTCGCGCTCCTCATCGGCATGCTCCTCGACCAGCAAGTCGCGATGGAGACGGCGTTCGCGGGGCCCGAGAAGATCCGCGAGCGGATCGGCGCGGTCGACGCCGCGACCATCGCGTCGCATGACCCCGAGGCCCTCGTCGAGGCGTTCCGCCAGACGCCGGCCGTGCACCGCTACCCCGGCTCGATGGCCGAGCGCGTGCAACAGCTGTGCCGCGCGATCGTCGAGGACTGGGACGGCGACGCCGCGCAGCTCTGGACCCGCGGTGACCCCTCGGGCGGCGAGGTCCTGAAGCGGCTGAAGGCCCTGCCCGGATTCGGCGACCAGAAGGCGCGCATCTTCCTCGCGCTCCTCGGCAAGCAGTGCGGCTTCGACGGCTCCGGATGGCGCGAGGCCGCGGGCGCGTACGGAGAGGAGGGCTCGTTCCGCTCCGTCGCCGACATCACGAGCCCCGAGTCGCTCGCCAAGGTGCGCGAGCACAAGCGGGCGATGAAGGCTGCCGCGAAGGCGAAGGCCTGATGCAGCCGACCGGCGGCGACGTCGAGGAGCTCCTCGCGGCGGTCATCCCCGCGCGCCGCCGCGACGATGCCCACACGCTCGTCGACCTCATGCGCGACGTGTCCGGCCGCGAGCCCGTGCGCTGGGGCACGATCATCGGATTCGGATCATGCCGCTACCGCTACCCCTCGGGGACGGAGGGTGAGACCGCGCTGCTCGCGTTCGCGCCGCGGCGGGCCGCGACGACCGTCTACCTGCTCGACGGCGTCGCGGCCCACACGGAGGCGCTCGCCCAGCTCGGACCGCACACGACCGGCGCGGGCTGCCTCTATCTGAAGAGCCTGGCCGACGTCGATCTCGATATCCTCCGGGGCATTCTCGAGCGCTCACTCGCCTGGGCCGAGGCGGGCGGGAGCGAGGGGATGGCCCTGGAGGTCACGAGCTGAGGACCGCGTCACGCGACGCGACCTCGGCGGAGAGGCGGTTCGCCGGGCGCGGCAGGCCGTAGTGCTCGCGCAGGGTGCGCCCCGTGTACTCCGTGCGGAACAGCCCCCGCTCCTGCAGGATCGGCACGACCTTCTCCGCGAACGCCTCGAGCCCGGACGGCAGCACGGCGGGCATGATGTTGAACCCGTCCGCCGCGCCGGTCTCGAACCACTCCTGGATCGTGTCGGCGACCTGAACGGCGGTGCCGGTGAAGGTCCGGTGCCCGCGACCCCCGCCCAGTCGCCCGATCAGCTCGCGGACGGTCAGGCTCTCGCGCCGGGCGAGCTGGACGATGAGCGTATAGCGGCTCTTCGCCCCCTCGATCTCGTCCTCGTCAGGGAGGTCGTCGGGCAGCGGGCGGTCGAACGCGAGCGACTCGGGGTCGACGCGGAGAGTCCTCGCGAGCTGCTCGCGCGCATACTCCGGCCGGATGAGCCGATCGAGCTCGGCCTCCAGCTCACGGGCCTCCTCCTCCGTGTCGCCGAGGATCGGGACGATGCCCGGGAGGATCTTCACGTGGTCGGGGTCGCGGCCGTTCTCGACGGCCCGCCGCTTGACGTCGTCGGCGAAGGCCCGCGCCTCCTCGATCGTGGGCTGGGCGGTGAAGACCGCCTCGGCCCAGCGCCCCGCGAACGCCTTGCCGTCCTCGCTCGAGCCGGCCTGGACGAGCACGGGGTACGCCTGGGGGCTCCGCGGCGCGTTGAGCGGGCCGTCCACGCGGAAGTGCGGACCGCGATGGTCGATCGCACGGACCCGGTCGGCGAGCGTGTGGACGCCCGCCGCCTTGTCGGCCACGACCGCGTCGTCCTCCCACGAGTCCCAGAGCTTCGTCGCGACCTCGAGGAACTCCGAGGCGCGCGCGTACCGGTCGCGATGCAGCGGCTGGTCCTCCAGGCCGAAGTTCCGAGCGGCCGCCTCCCCCGCGGTGGTGACGATGTTCCATCCCGCCCGGCCATCCGAGATCCAGTCGACCGACGAGAGGCGCCGGGCGAGATTGAACGGCTCGTTGTACGACGTCGACGCCGTCGCGATGAGCCCGATGCGCGAGGTCGTCACGGCGAGGGCCGCGAGCAGGACGGTCGGCTCGATGCGTCCCTGCGGCCGGCGCCCGACATCCCCGAAGAGCACGGGCGAGTCCGCGAGGAACAGCGAGTCGAAGCGCGCGTCCTCCGCGATCCTGGCGAGCCGCTGGTGATAGGCGAGGTCGAGCAGCGCGTGCGGATCCGCATCGGGCAGCCGCCAGGACGCCTCGTGGTGCCCCGTGTCGTGCAGGAACAGGTTCAGGTGCAGCTGTCGCGTGGTCATCTTTCCTCCTTGTCGGCCGCGGTGGCGGCACCGGGTTGCGGGGAGACCCCCAGAGACGCGAGCAGCTGCTCGCGGTAGCGCGCGAACGCGGGATCGTGCGGACTCCGGTCGCGCGGGAGCTCGATCGGGATGTCGAGGGCGAAGCGGCCCTTCTCGATGACGAGGACGCGGTCGGCGAGCAGGACGGCCTCGTCGACGTCGTGCGTGACGAGGAGCACCGCGGGATGGTGGACATCGAGGAGGTTCCGCAGGAGGGCGTGCATCCGGATGCGCGTGAGCGCGTCGAGCGCGCCGAACGGCTCGTCTGCGAGGAGCAGCTGCGGCTCGCTCACGAGCGACCGCGCGAGCGCCGCGCGCTGCTGCTCGCCGCCGGACAGCTCGTGCGGCCAGGCGCGCTCGCGCCCCGCGAGCCCGACCTCGGCGAGGACGCCGCGTCCGCGTTCGGCGGCGCCCGCCCCGCTCTGCCCGAGGGTCACGTTCTCGAGCACGCGGAGCCACGGCAGCAGCCGGGAGTCCTGGAACACGAGCGAGACGCGCTCGGGGACGAGGACGTCCCCACCTCCATCCACCCCGTCGTCGAGGCCCGCCACGGCGCGCAGGAGGGTGCTCTTCCCCGACCCGCTGCGCCCGATGAGGGCGACGAACTCGCCCCGCCCGATGCGCAGGTCGATGCCGTCGAGGACGGTCCGGCCGTCGAACCTCCGCGTCAGGCTCGAGATCTCGACCGCCGCGGTCAGCTGCCCAGGGTGCGTCGCCACGAGAGCGCCCTCCTCTCGAGCAGGCGGACGAGCGCATCCGAGGCGAAGCCGAATGCGCCGTACACGACAAGGCCGACGAGGATGATGTCGGACTGCGCGTACAGCTGCGCCTGAGACATCATGTAGCCGATTCCCGACGTGGCGTTGATGGTCTCGACGACGATGAGCGCCGTCCACGAGCCGACGACCGCGAGCCGGAATCCGACGAAGAACCCGGGGAGGGCCCCCGGCAGGAGGACCGAGCGCACGTACTGGCGTCGGCTCAGGCCGAGGGATTCCGCGAGCTCGATGTAGCGCCGGTCGATGCCGGTCAGCCCGCTGTAGGTGTTGATGTAGACCGGCACGAGGACCCCGAGCGCGACGACGACGACCTTGAACTCCTCGCCGATGCCGAGCCACAGGATGAGGAGCGGGATCAGCGCGAGGTTCGGGACCGCCCGCTTCACCTGCAGCGTCCCGTCGATGAGGGAGTCGCCGAGCCTGCTCAGACCCGCGAGCACGGCGAGCACCACGCCCGTGACCGTCCCCACCGCGAGGCCGAGCAGCGCGCGCCCCAGCGAGGTGGCGATGCTCTCCCCCAGACGGCCGTCGGCGATGAGCTCGCCGGCCGTGCGGAGCACGGCATCCGGCCCGGTCAGCAGACGCGGATCGAGGAGGCCCGCCCACGCGGCGGCCTGCCAGACGATCAGCACGAGCAGGGGCCCCAGCAGGCGCGCGCCGGGGAGGCCGGGGCGGCGACCGAGTCGACGGCGACGGCCCTGGCGGACGAGCCCGGGCGCCGCGCCGATGGGCGCGGGGGCGATCGCGATGCGCCCCACGGGGCGGGCGATGGTGGTCATCGTGCGCCTCCTCGGTACTCGGCGGCCACGGCCGCGGCCGCGTCGCCCTCGAACCGGCGGTCGAACAGCACCTCGGCGTCGAAGGTCTCGACGAAACCGCCCTCCGCGAGGAGATCGATCGACGACTGCGCCCAGTCGACGGCGACATCCCAGTCCTCGGGGAACAGCGGGCGGTTGGCCGTCTCCCAGATGCGGTCGGCGTCCGCGGCCGTCACGCCCTCGGTGTCGACGTAGTAGAACTGCTTCCACGCGTCGGCGTTCTCCCAGGCCCAGACCTGACCCTGCGCCCAGACGCGGATGTAGTCGCGCACCGCGCGCACGTTCTCCTCGTCGGCGAGCAGCTCGGTCGGCACCCAGAGGACGCTGAGCAGGTCCGGTTCCTCCGACGGGATGGCGATGGCGCCATCCGCCCCGTACTGATCGATGTACTTCGTGACGGCCGGCTCGCTGAGCGGCGCGACGTCGACCTGCCCCGACTGCAGCGCGGTGAGGAACTGCGTGCTCGGGAGGGGGACGAGCTCGACCTCGTCGTTCGCGATCCCCGCTGTCCGGAGAGTGCGGAGCACCGTGTCGCCCTGCGACTGCCGCTGCGAGAACGCGATCTTCTTGCCGCGGAAGTCGTCGAAGCCGTCGATGGAGGAGCCGGCGGCCGTTGCGTAGACGTACGACGGCTCGGGACGCTCGAGCACCGCGACGATCGTCGCGTCGAACCCGATCGCGTGCGCCTGGATCGGCGGGATGATGGCGTTCTGCGCGATGTCTGCGGCGCCCGCCCGGAACGCCTGGATGACGTCAGGCCCGGCAGAGACGTTGACCCACTCGCCGACCGTGAACGCGGGGCCCTCGAGGTCGGCGCCCGCCGCCTCGAGCTGGAGCTGCGTCGTGCGGCCGGCGACGCGGAGCGTCGTGTCCGCTTCGGGCGCGCCGGACGGCAGGGCGGTCGTGTCGCGCTCGGCGCCGGCCGTCGCCCCCTGGCTGGCCGTCGCGCAGCCCGTCAGGGCCACGAGCGCCGCCGCGGTCATCATCACGACCGCCCGTCGGCTGATCGTCGATGTGCGGAGTGTCCCGTTCATTGCTGTCCTTCCCGTGCCTGTCGTCGAGTGCGTTGGGAGAGATCCTGGAAGCCGCGTCAGCCGCCGTCCAATGCCGTGAAGTCGGGAGACGCCTCATGAAGTCGCGTGTCTGCGCATTGCGGCATGTGACGCGCTGCCGAAGGGCCCGTCGACGGCGGGCGAGCGCTCACCGGCCCGCGCTGAATCCCACTCACCGGGAGAACGGCCCGGCTCCGCGGCGGGGCTCTGACAGCATGTCCCGGTGCATCGTCGCGCACGGGGGCGCGGCGAGACGACCCGAGGAGACGACGACGTCATGACCGAGACCGCCGCGCCATCCGCGCGCACCCGCAGCCGCACCTGGATCGGCATCCTCTGCTTCCTCATCGTGGTGTTCGAGGGGTACGACATCGTCGCCCTGGGCGCCACGATCCCGGTGCTGACCGATCCCGCCATCGGGGGCTTCTCGGTCGGCGAGATGAACCTCGTGAACACGGTCTCGCTCGTCGGAGTCGGGCTCGGCGCGGCGATGATGGGGCGCATCGCAGACCGCTTCGGCCGCCGCACGCCGCTTCTCATCGCGGTCGCCGTCTTCTCCGTCTTCACGATCGCGTTCCCGCTCATGCCCGACGCGCTGTGGATGGGCGCGAGCCGGCTCATCGCGGGTCTCGGGCTCGGCGGCTGCATGCCCGTGGCCCTCGCGATGATGCAGGAGGTCGCTCCGACGGGGCGACGCGCGCTCGCGAACAACATCCCCATGATCGGCTACCACCTCGGGGCGGTGCTCGCCTCACTCGCGGGGCGGTTCGCCGGTGCGGAGTGGTCGCTCCTCTACTACCTCGGCGGCGGGCTCGGCGTCGTCCTCTTCGCCGTGCTCTGGCTGCGGCTGCCCGAGACGGCCCCCGCCGAGCTGCGCGCGCAGGCCGAGCGCACCTCGATCGCCGACGTCCTGAAGCCGCGCTACGTGCGCTCCTCGATCGGACTCTGGGTCGCGACGTTCATGGGCCTCGTGCTCGTGTACGGCCTGAACGCCTGGCTGCCGAAGATCATGGGGGCGGCCGGCTACCCGGTCGCCGACTCGCTCATCATGCTGTTCGTGCTGAACCTCGGGGCCATCGCCGGGCTCGTCATCAGCGCCTTCGCGGCCGACGCCCGCGGCATCAAGGGCGTCGGCATGATCTGGTTCGGCGCCGCAGCGGTGCTCCTCGTCGTGCTGTCGATCCCGTTCGACTCGCAGCTCGTGCTCACGACGGCGATCTTCGTCACGGGGGTCTTCGTCTTCAGCGCCCAGACCCTCATGTACGCATTCGCGGGGCACGTCTATCCGCGCGCCCTCGTCGCGACCGGCATCGGGCTCACCTCGGGCATCGGCCGTTTCGGCGCGATCGTGGGCCCCTGGGCGACCGGGCTCATGGTCGCGGCCGGAACCGCCTACCCCGGGGCGTTCTACCTCTACGCGGGCGCCGCGGTGCTGGCCGTGCTCGCCGTGCTGCAGATCCCCCGGCCCGGCGCCCGCGCCTGAAGGCGGACACGCAGAAGCGCCCCGTCCGGCTCCGCGTGACCCGCTCGGCCGGACGGGGCGCTTCTGCGTCGATCAGGCGCCGCGGAGGCGCTCGGCGAGGTAGGCGTGCAGGCCCTCGAGCGGGATGCGCTCCTGGCCCATCGTGTCGCGGTCGCGGACCGTGACCGCGCGGTCCTCAAGCGAGTCGAAGTCGACGGTGACGCAGAACGGCGTGCCGATCTCGTCCTGACGGCGGTAGCGGCGGCCGATCGCACCGGCGTCGTCGAAGTCGACGTTCCACGAGACCCGCAGCTGATCGGCGACCTCGCGGGCGAGCGGCGAGAGGCGCTCATTGCGCGAGAGCGGGAGGACGGCGACCTTGACCGGGGCGAGGCGCGGGTCGAGGCGCAGCACGGTGCGGGTGTCTGTGCCGCCCTTCGCGTTCGGCACCTCCTCCTCGCGGTACGCGTCGACGAGGAACGCCATCATCGAGCGGGTGAGGCCGAACGACGGCTCGATGACGTACGGCACGTACTTCTCACCCGAGGCCTGGT
This sequence comes from Microbacterium sp. SA156, assembly GCF_049065455.1. Lineage (NCBI taxonomy): Bacteria > Bacillati > Actinomycetota > Actinomycetes > Micrococcales > Microbacteriaceae > Microbacterium > Microbacterium sp. SA156. The sequence goes on along the minus strand of NZ_JBAKGU010000005.1, from coordinate 144,036 downwards.
CGAAGAACGAGAGGTTCGAGCCGGAGTGCTCGATGTGGTTCGACAGGTCGAAGTCGGTTCGGTTGGCGATGCCCATGAGCTCGCCCCAGCCCTTGCCCGCGAAGCCGAACTCGTACTCGACGTCGATCGTGCGGTCGGAGTAGTGCGCGCGCTCGCCGTCCGGGACGTCGAACTTGCGCATGTGCGCCGGGTCGATGCCGAGGTCGACGAACCAGTTCCAGCATGCGTCGACCCAGTGCTCGAACCACTCGCCGGCCTCGGCCGGGGGCACGAAGAACTCGATCTCCATCTGCTCGAACTCGCGGGTGCGGAAGATGAAGTTGCCGGGCGTGATCTCGTTGCGGAACGCCTTGCCGACCTGGCCGACGCCGAACGGGGGCTTCTTGCGCGCGGCCGTCACGACGTTCGCGAAGTTCACGAAGATGCCCTGGGCCGTCTCGGGGCGCAGGTAGTGCAGGCCCGACTCGTCGTCGACGACGCCCACGTAGGTCTTCATGAGGCCCGAGAACGAGCGCGGCTCGGTCCACTGGCCGCGCGTGCCGCAGTCGGGGCACACGATGTCGGCCATCCCGTTCTCGGGGGCACGGCCCTTCTTGGCCTCGTACGCCTCGATGAGGTGGTCCTCGCGGTGGCGCTTGTGGCACTGCAGGCACTCGACGAGCGGGTCGGTGAAGGTCGCGACGTGACCGGACGCCTGCCAGACCTTCGTCGGCAGGATGATCGACGAGTCGAGGCCCACCATGTCGCCGCGGCCGCGCACGAACGTCTGCCACCACTGACGGCGGATGTTCTCCTTGAGCTCGGTGCCGAGGGGGCCGTAGTCCCACGCGGACCTCGAACCGCCGTAGATCTCGCCCGCTTGGAACACGAACCCGCGATGACGGGCGAGGGCGATGACTTTGTCGAGGCGGGACTGCTCGGCCACGGTGGCTCCAATGGTCGGAAAGGGGGCGAGGGCGCCGTGAGCGGTTCCGCGACGGGATCCGGGCACCCCCTCAATCCTAGTCCGCGGGTCCGGCGGGGTCGGCCTCCGCCGGGCCCGCGCCGGGCGCCGCGCCGCCGGCATCCGCGCGGGCGAGCGCGTCTGAGATCGCAGCAGACGTGTGCGCGAGCTGGTTCAGGGCGACGAGGACGCGCGTCTGGGCCGCCGCGCCCTGCAGCAGCGCTCGCGCGACGGCATCCCGGGTGCCGTCCGTGCGGATGGACGCGATGTCCTCACGGGCGAACTCGGCGAGCATCCGCGCGTACCGGGCGAGGGTCTCCCGCCCGAACGTGACGCCGACCGCCTCCGCATCGCGCAGGGCCGCGGAGAGCGCGTCGCGCGCGACGCTCGTCGCGTCGGGCCATCCGACATCGGCGAGCAGCCTCGGCACGCGCGCGTCCTGCCCGGCGTCGCCCGCGCGCAGCCCCGTCGCGATGAGCTGGCACTCCTCCATGATGTCCAGGAGCGGGACGCCGGGGTCGTCGATGCGCACGACGAGCGCCCGGATCCGCGCGATCGGCAGGTCGAACTCCTCCCGCAGGGTGCGCACGAGCGCGATCCGCTCGATGTGCCCCTCGCCGTAGACGGCGGTGGTCTGGTTGCGGAGCTCGCCGGGCGGCAGGATCCCTTCCCGGATCCAGAACTTGAGCGTCGCGGTCGATGTGCGGGTGCGCGCGGCCAGTTCGCTGAGCTTCATGCCCCTCCTCGGATAGCGCGGCGGCGCGGCGCTATCCAGGATGCGCCGCGTTGGATAGTGACTCTATCTTGTGAGCATGGACCCGCACGCGCTCCTCATCCCGATCCATGCGATCGCGGCATCGCTCGTCATCCTCCTCGCGCCGGTCAACATCCTCCGTCGTCGCAAGGACCGCGCCCACAAGGCCCTCGGCCGCACGTGGGTCATCGCCATGTACCTCGTCTGCGTCTCGGGGATGTTCATCTACACGATCGGCGGCTTCACCGTCTTCCACGCGCTCGCGATCTTCACGTTCGCCACCACGACCCTCGGCGTGATCGCCATCCGCCGCGGCAATGTGCGCTCGCACATCGGCAACATGGTGGGCTCCTGGCTGGGTGCACTCACCGCCGGGGCGTTCGCGGCATTCGTCCCCGGCCGCTTCATCCCCACGCTCGCCGTGTCGGACCCCGTGGTGCTCTGGTCGGCCGTCGCCGCGATCGTCATCGCCGCGACGGCGTGGGTCGCGTTCGTGCTCGCGCGCTTCGGCGCCCCGGCCCGCCGTCGCGTGCCGCGGGCAGCGCTCATCCGCTGACGGCGGGAGGCGTCACCGGGCCGCCTGCGCCGCTGCCGCGGCACGCGCGAGCCACGCGGGCGTCGCGCCGGGCCGCTGCGGCGGCACGAGCCGCCCCGCCTCGCAGTCCTCGACGAGCTGACGCGCCCGGCGCTCGCGCGTGGTCTCCTGCTTCGCCGACATGATCCAGTGGCGGACGGCCTTGCGGTAGCCCGGCGTCGCCTCGGCGAGGAAGGCGACCGCGCCCGGCGAGGCGTCGACGATCGCCTGGAGCGGGGCCGTGAGCTCGGCCTCGGGATTCTCGTGCGAGTACGTCCCGGTGCGCGCCTCGGTGCGGCGCTCGAACGCCGCGATCCCGGCGGGGTGCATCCGCCCCTCCGCGAGCAGCCGCTCGACGTGCGCGATGTTGACGCGCGACCAGGTGCTCCCGCGCTTGCGCGGGGTCCAGCGCTGCCGCCTCGAGTCGTCGTCGATCCTCTGCGAGACCGAGTCGATCCATCCGAAGCACAGCGCCTCGATCACGGCATCGCCCCACGTGAGCCCGCGGTCGGGCACATGCGCAAGCCGCAGGCCCATCCACAGCTCGGTCGCGGTGTCGTGGTTCCGCTCGAGCCACGCGCGGAACTCCGCGGCGTCGCGGAAGAACACGGCGGGCCGCTCGGGGGTCCCTCCCGGAGTGCCGGGCTCGGGGGAAGTGCTCACGCGAACAGGATGGCACGCGGCGCCGACACCGACGCGACGGTGCGGATGGCGGGTGCCGATGGAGGGCGGATGGCGGGCGCCGATGTCCGGGACGGATGGCACGATGGGGGCATGGCAGCGGCTGCGGCGTCCTCTCCCCCGATCGGCATCGTGTTCCGTCCCCAGTCCCCGCCCGAGGAGCTCGTCGCCGTCGCGCGTGCCGCCGACGCCGCGGGGGTCGCGGAGCTGTGGCTCTGGGAGGACTGCTTCCTCGAAGGCGGCCTCGCGACCGCGACGGCGGCGCTCGTCGCGACCGAGCGGCTGAAGGTCGGCATCGGCCTGCTTCCCGTGCCGCTGCGGAACCCCGCGCTCGCGGCGATGGAGGTCGCCACGATCGAGCGACTCGCGCCGGGCCGGTTCATCGCCGGCTTCGGCCACGGCGTGCTCCCGTGGATGGGCCAGGTCGGCGCGAGGGTCGCGTCGCCCCTGACGCTGCTGCGCGAGTACGTCGGCGCCGTGCGCTCGCTCCTCGACGGGGAGACCGTCGACGTGGCCGGGCGGTACGTGAAGCTCGACGGCGTCTCGCTCGGATGGCCGCCCGCCACCGCGCCCGAGATCACGATCGGAGGGAGCGGGCCGAAGACCCTGCGCCTCGCCGGAGAGATCGGCGACTCGGTCCTGCTCGACGCCTCGATCGACGTCGAGGGCCTGCGTCGCGCACGGGCGATCATCGACGAGGGACGCGAGGCCTCGGGGCGCGGAGGCCGCGCCCGCGTGCGCGTCTACACGGAGATCGACCCTCGCGCCGATGCGCTCGAGAACCGCATCGCCGACCGCATCGCCGAGCTCGTCGACGCCGGGGCCGACGCCGTCGCGTTCCAGGGAACGGATGAGGCGCCCGACCCGAGGCCCCTGCTCGACGCGCTCCCGGGCTGAGCCGCGCAGGTCAGCCCCAGGGACTTCCGCCCTCGCCCGTCGTGAGCGGGCGGAGGTCGCGCGGCGGCGGCCACGGCAGCTCGATGAGCTCATAGGGCACGTCGATCGCGCCGAAGTCGTCGGTCTTCACGACGATGCGTCCGGGAGCGGCGACACCGCCCTCGAGCCGATCGGGAGAGAACTCGACCAGGCGGACGCGCACGTCGCGGCCATCCGGCCGGCGCAGCATCCACACATCCGCCATCCACGACAGGCCCTGGTGCTCGAGCGCCTCCTCCGCCTCGAGCCAGTCGACCGAGCTCGTGACATCGGCGCCGAAGAGCGACACGGCGACCCAGCCGTCGCCATCCGGACGCACCCAGCCCACGAGCTCGCCGTCCGAGGCGCGGCGGTGCGGGATCCAGTCGGGCGTGATCATGTCCTCACCCTAGGCGGAGCCCGTGTCCGGAGCGGAGCCTAGGGTGGAGAAGGTGCGCGACGACGACAGACCCCGAAGCAGGCTCGCCCACCCGCCGCGCTGGCTCACGGTCGCCGTGCTCGCGTTCGCGGGCCTGTGCTCCGCGTTCATGTTCACGCTCGTCGTGCCGCTCCAGGCCGAGCTGCCGACGCTCCTCGACGCGTCGCGCGAGGACACGTCGTGGGTCATCACGATCACCCTGCTCGTTGCCGCCGTCGCGACGCCCATCTCGGGGCGTCTCGGCGACATGTACGGAAAGCGGCGGGTGATCGTCGTCCTGCTCGCGCTGCTCATCGTGGGCTCCCTCGTCGCTGCCCTCTCGAGCTCGATCGTCGGGGTGATCATCGGCCGCGCCCTGCAGGGAGCGGTGACCGGCGTCGTGCCGCTCGGCATCGCGATCATGCGCGATGTTCTGCCTCCCGACCGCCTCGGCACATCCGTTGCGCTCATGAGCGCGACGATGGGGGTCGGCGGTGCCGTCGGCATGCCGGTCGCGGCGTATCTCGCGCTCAACGCCGACTGGCACTCCCTGTTCTGGCTCGCAGCCGCTCTCGGCGTCGTCGGGCTCGCGCTCGTCCTGCTCTACGTGCCGGAGGACATCCTGCGGGCGCCGGGCCGCCTCGACGTGGTGGGCGCGATCGGCCTCGCCCTCGGGCTCACCGGTCTGCTGCTGTTCGTCTCCCGTGGCGCGGAATGGGGATGGACGTCGCCCGCCGCGCTCACCAGTGTCATCGGCGGGCTCGTGGTGCTCGGCGTGTGGGGCGCGTACCAGCTGCGCACGCGCGACCCGCTCCTCGACCTGCGCGTCGCCGCCCGTCCGGCCGTGCTGTTCACGAACATCGCCGCGATCGGGATGGGCTTCGCGCTGTTCTCGTCGAACGTGACGTTCCCGCAGATGCTCGAGCTGCCGACGGAGACCGGGTCCGGTTTCGGGATGGACATGGTGGGCGCCGCGCTCATCGTCATGCCTGCGGGCCTCGTGATGATGGTGATCTCGCCGCTGTCCGGATGGCTCGAGCGCACGATCGGGCCGCGGCCGCTGTTCACGGGCGGTGCGGCGTTCATCGTCCTGGCCTACGTGTTCGTGCTGCTGTGGTCGAGCGAGATCTGGCACATCTTCGTGGCGAACCTCCTCATCGGCGTCGGGATCGGGTTCACGTTCGCCGCCATGCCGATGATCATCATGCGCGCCGTGCCCGCCGACGAGACCGGGGCGTCGAACGGCCTCAACGCGCTCTTCCGCTCGGTGGGGACGTCGAGCGCATCCGCCGTCATGGGCGGCGTGCTCGCCGCCATGAGCGTCGAGGTCGGGGGCGCGACCATCCCCACGCGCGAGGCGTTCGACGTCTGCTACTGGCTCGCGATCATCGCGGCCGCGGTCGCGGTGGCGCTGTCGCTCTTCATCCCGCGCCACCCGACCTCAGCCCATCCGTCGCTGCCGAGCTGACGGCCGTCCGGCTCACTCCCAGGGCATCGCCGCGGGGAGCTCGACGGAGAAGCGCTTGGCCAGCCACGCGGCCGCGAGCGGCACCCAGTGCGCGGCATCGTCGTCGATCATCGGCTCGGCAGACGCGGTGGCGCGCGTCGCGAGCGAGAGGCCGTGCTGGCCCGCCTCGAAGGCGTGGAGCTCGAAGGGCACGCCGTGCGCGGCGCATGCCGACGCGAACCGGAGGGAGTGCTCGACGGGCACGAGCGCGTCGGCGACCGTGTGCCACAGGAAGGTCGGCGGGGTCTGTGCGCTCACGTGCAGCGCGGGGCTCGCCGCGTCGAGCAGCTCAGGCGCCGGGTCGATCTCGCCGAAGTACGCGACGGCGGCCATCTCGCGGACGGCGCGCTCCGCGGGCGGCATGGCATCCAGACGGGCGTGCTGGAAGCGGTAGTCGCTGAGCGCGTAGCCCATGATCAGGGCGGCGGGCCGCAGCTCGTCCGGGGTCGCGCCGACCGCCTCGGTGACGAGGGCGTCATGCCACCGCGTGCCGTACATACCGGCGTTGTGGCCCCCGGCGGAGAACCCCGCGACCGCGATGCGGTCGGCGTCGACGAGCCACTCCGCCGCCCGCGACCGGATGTGCTTCATCGCGAGGGCGACGTCGATGAGCGGGTTCGGGAAGACGCTGTGCGCGCGGGGCTCCATCGCGCGAGCATCGACGTTCCAGTCGAGCGGCCCGCCCGCTCCGTACACCGAGTAGCGCAGCACGAACGCGTGATACCCGAGCGCAGCGAACGCGAGGGCGACCGGCTCGGCCTCGCGATCGGAGCAGCCCATGTACGCTCCCCCGGGCAGGATCAGCACGGCGGGACGGGCGCGCCCGTCGAGCAGCTCCGGGGAGTCGTCGAGGACGTACGTCGTGAGGGTCACGTCGTCGCGTCCGTCGTGGAGGGCGATGCGCTCGTGCTTCATGGTGCTCCTTCGCAGTCATGCCGCGGGTGCGGCGTCTCCAGCATCGCGTTCCCGCGCGATCGGCGCCATTCGCCTCTCCCACATGCGCATGAGGCGACGGCTCACACGAGACGCAGATCGGCCTCGATCACCTGCGTCGCCGCGATCAGCCGCGGGAGGTGCTCGTCCCGGAGGCGCTCGATCGGAACGCGCGCGGCGCTCGCGGACACGTTCACCGCGGCGACGACCCGGCCATCCCGGCCGCGCACGGGAGCCGCGACCGATCGCACGCCCGACTCGAGCTCGCCATCCGTGATCGCGAATCCCGCGGCCGCGACCTCGTCGAGCCGGCGCGCGAGGGCCGATCGGTCGGTGATCGTGCGCTCGGTGAGGGACTCGAGAGCGGATGCCGCGAGCAGGGCATCGCGCTCATCCTGCGGCAGGTGCGCGAGCAGCACACGGCCCATGCTCGTGGCGTAGGCCGGGAAGCGGGTGCCGATCGTGATCGCGACGCTCATGATCCGACGCGTCGGAACGCGCGCGACGTAGACGATGTCGCCGCCGTCGAGGACGGCCGCCGAGACGCTCTCGTCGACCTCGCGCGAGAGCCGCTCGAGGTGGGGCTGGACGATCTCGGGCAGGGACAGGGCCGAGAGGTAGCTGAAGCCGAGCTCGAGGACGCGCGGGGTGAGCGCGAACTCCCGCCCCGTGCTGCGGACGTACCCGAGGGTCTCGAGGGTGAGCAGGAACCTCCGGGCGGCTGCGCGGGTCATCTCCGTCCGGGCGGCGACCTCGCTCAGGGTGAGGCTCGGGTGCTCCGCGTCGAACGAGCGGATGACCGCGAGGCCGCGCGCGAAGGACTGGACGAAGTCGCCGCGGCCCTCTTCGACGTCGTTCGTGCTCATCCCCGCGACCCTATCGCCCTCCGGACCACCCCGTGTCTCACGCGGTGCGGCCATCCGGGCCCGAAACCCGCGTGGAACGAGACATGGGGGTGGTGGCGGGGCTTGCGTGCGGTGCCGGGGACCCCCGTGTCTCACGCGGTGCGGCCATCCGGGCTCCATTCCCACGCCTACCGAGACATGCACGCACCCCGGTCCCGCGCCGGTCGGCTGCGGCTCAGCGCTCGAGGACGACGGCCAGCCCCTGCCCGACGCCGATGCAGAGAGCGGCGACCGCCACTCCTCCGCCCCGGCGCTTGAGCTCATGCGCGGCGTGCCCGATGATGCGTCCGCCCGAGGCGCCGAGCGGGTGCCCGATCGCGATCGCGCCGCCGTGGATGTTCACGCGCTCGGGGTCGATCTCCCACTGACGGATGCACGCGAGGCTCTGCGAGGCGAACGCCTCGTTGAGCTCGACGAGGTCGACGTCGGCCCACGTCTTCCCCGCTCGGCGGAGGGCGATGTTCGCCGCCTCGACCGGCGCGACGCCGAAGAGATGCGGCTCGTTTCCGAAGACGCCTCGGCCGGCGATGCGCGCGAGCGGCTCGGCGTCGATGGCCCCCTCGGCGCCGAGGAGCACGGCCGACGCCCCGTCGTTGATCGACGAGGAGTTGCCCGCGGTGACCGTGCCGCCCTGCTTGAACAGCGCCTTGAGGCCGCCGAGCTTCTCGACGGTCGAGCCGTCGCGGATGCCCTCGTCGCGGCCGAGCTCATGCCCGTCGACCTGCACGATCTCCGCGTCGTAGCGGCCCTCGGCCCACGCGCGGGCCGCGAGCTCGTGGCTGCGCACGGAGAAGGCATCCTGGTCGTCACGCGAGATGCCGTAGGTCTCGGCCAGCAGCTCAGCGCTCTCGCCGTTCGAGATCGTCCATTCCCGCGGCAGAGCGGGGTTGACCATCCGCCATCCGATCGACGTGTTCCACATCGTCTGGTTTCCGACCGCCGGGAACGGCTTGGCCGACTTCTCCACGACGAACGGCGCGCGGCTCATCGACTCGACCCCGCCCGCGAGCACGATCCGGTCGTCGCCGGCCTCGATCGCGCGCGAGCCCTGGATGACCGCCTCGACCGACGAGCCGCAGAGGCGGTTCACCGTCGCGCCGGGCACCGTCACGGGGAACCCCGCGAGCAGCGCGCCGAAGCGCGCGACGTTGCGGTTGTCCTCGCCGGCCTGATTCGCGTCGCCGAACACGACGTCGTCGATCCGTGCGGGGTCGAGACCCGTGCGGTCCACGGTCGCCCTCATGACGACGGCGGCGAGGTCGTCGGGCCGCACCCCCGACAGCGCTCCGCCCGCGCGCCCGAACGGGGTGCGGACGGCGTCGTAGACGAAGCTCGCGGTCATGCCGCCACCTCCTGCAGAGAGAGCCCGGTGAGGGACTCGAGGCCCTCGATCGTGTTGTCGCCGAAGAGCTCCCGCACGCGGAAGCCCTCGTCGGTCACATCGAACACCGCGTGATCGGTGTAGACCCGCGTGACGCAGCCGACGCCGGTGAGGGGATACGTGCAGGTGGCCACGAGCTTCGACTCGCCCTGCTTCGTGAGCAGGTCGGTCATGACGAACACCTGCTTCGCGCCGATCGCGAGGTCCATCGCGCCGCCCACGGCGGGGATGGCCCCGGGCGCGCCGGTCGACCAGTTCGCGAGGTCGCCGCGCTCCGACACCTGGAACGCGCCGAGCACGCAGATGTCGAGGTGCCCGCCGCGCATCATCGCGAACGAGTCGGCGTGGTGGAAGTAGGCCGCCCCGGGCAGTGCGGTCACGGGCTGCTTGCCGGCGTTGATGAGGTCGGGGTCGACGCGGTCGGCGGCAGGAGCCTCGCCCATGCCGAGCAGGCCGTTCTCCGTGTGCAGGATGATCTCCTGATCGGATGGCAGGAAGTTCGCCACGAGGGTGGGCGCGCCGATTCCGAGGTTCACGTAGGAGCCCTCGGGGATGTCGGCGGCGATCCGTGCCGCGAGCTCGTCGCGGCTGATGCGGGCGGTCATCGTGCGGCCTCCTCGGCGAGCGGGCGTCCCTCGATGTCGACGCCTCCGACGAAGACGCCGTCGCGCAGCCACGCGCGCTCGCCGACCGCCACGACGCGGTCCACGAAGAGACCCGGGGTCACGACCGTCTCGGGGTCGAGCGCTCCGAGCTCGACGACCTCGTCGACCTGGACGATCGTCGTCGTGGCGGCCGTCGCCATGATCGGCCCGAAGTTGCGCGCGGTCTCGCGGTAGACGAGGTTGCCCCAGCGGTCGGCGCGGTGCGCGCTGATGAGCGCGACGTCGGCCCTGATCGGATACTCCAGGACGTACGTGCGCCCGTCGATGTCGCGGTGCTCCTTGCCCTCCGCCAGCTGCGTGCCCACGCCCGTGGGCGAGAAGAAGGCGCCGATCCCCGCGCCGGCGGCGCGGATCCGCTCGGCGAGATTGCCCTGGGGCACGAGCTCGAGCTCGATCTCGCCCGCGCGGTACAGGCCATCGAAGACCCAGGAGTCGCTCTGACGAGGGAAGGAGCAGACGATCCGGCGCACGCGTCCCGCGGCCAGGAGCGCTGCAAGGCCGGTGTCCCCGTTGCCGGCGTTGTTGTTCACGATCGTCAGGTCGCGGGCTCCGTGCGCGATGAGCGCGTCGATGAGCTCGACGGGCTGTCCGGCGCGCCCGAAGCCGCCGATCATGACGGTCGCGCCGTCCGCGATCCCCGCGACGGCGTCATCGACGCTCGCGACGGTCTTGTCGATCACCGGTTCCTCCTCGATCGGTTCGTCCTGCGAACGTGTGTTCGCTATACGGCCAGTGTAGCGAGCGGATGCCCGCCGCGCGAGCCCCGGGCGCACGCCGCGTCGGACCCGTGGTGCGGATGTCGCCTGCCGGGGACGACACGCGCACACGAGCCCCAGCCATCCGATTGCGCGTACGGGGCCGGGGGCGGGCCCGGCGCCGAGCATCCGTCACTCTTCGACATGCGATGCGGAAGTCGCACCGTGCTCGCGATACCGTCGCGACGGCGGGCACGCCCGCAGAAGGAGCGAGGAGCAGCATGACGACCATCGAGACGACGACCGCCGGCAGCCTGCCGCGCACGAAGGCCCTCATCGAGGCCAACGCCGCGCGCACGTTCGAGGAGGACGGCTTCACGCTCACGTCGACGCCCGAGTACGAGGCGCTCGTCGCGGAGGCCGTGCGCGATGTCGTCGAGCGCCAGCGCGCGGTCGGGATCACGCAGCCGGGAGACGGCGAGTTCGGCAAGGCGATGTCGAGCCCCGTCGACTACGGCGCGTGGTGGGGCTACTCGTTCCAGCGCGTCGACGGCCTCTCGCTCACCGAGGTGAACGCGTTCAACGAGCCGCCCCGCCGCTCCGAGCCGGGCAACATCGTGCTCACGTCGTTCCTCGACCGCCGCGACCGCCAGGCGTTCGCCGAGGTGTACCACGACCCGGAGAACGGCGTCGAGACCGGACGGACGGCCACGGCGTTCCCCACGACGACCGGCCCGATCTCGTACCGCGGGCAGGCCGCGACCGCGGCGGATGTCCGCCACCTCGCCGACGCGCTCGGCGAGGGCGAGACCGGATTCCTCACCGCGATCGCGCCGGGTTCCGCCGCACGCGTGCGCAACGACTTCTACGCGACCGAGCTCGAGCACATCCGCGCGTGGACAGACGCGCTGAAGGAGGAGTACCGGGCGATCACGGACGCCGGTCTCATCCTGCAGCTCGACGATCCGTCGCTCGCGGAGAACTGGGACCAGATCAACCCCGAGCCGAGCGTCGAGGACTACCTCGCGTTCACGCAGATCCGCATCGACGCGATCAACGAGGCCATCGCCGGGCTGCCCAGGGAGCAGGTGCGCCTGCACCTGTGCTGGGGCTCATGGCATGGGCCTCACACGACCGACATCGAGCTCAAGCACATCCTCCGCACCGTGCTCGGCGCGAAGGTCGGCCAGATCTCGTTCGAGGCGGCCAACGTGCGCCACGAGCACGAATGGGCGGTGTGGGAGGAGAACAGGGATCTCATCCCCGACGACCTCGTCCTCGTGCCGGGCGTCGTGGGTCACTCGACGAACCTCGTCGAGCATCCGGACCTCGTCGCGCAGCGCATCGAGCGCTTCGCGCGCATCGTCGGCCCCGACCGCGTGATCGCCGCGACCGACTGCGGCCTGGGCGGCCGCGTCCACGAGCAGATCGCGTGGGCCAAGCTCGAGGCGCTCGGCGAGGGCGCGCGCCGCGCCGCGAAGCGGGTCTGACGGCCCCGCGGCCGTCAGGGCGACGGTCGGGGGCGGAACCCGGGACGCCGATCCCCCTCGGTCGCCGCAGAACGCGGCGATGAGCGCCCGGATCGCCGCGAGACGCGGCAAGGGTCGAGGAGGCTCACCCCGTTTCGCGGCGATCACGCGCCTGTTCGCCGCGAAACGCGGCGAACACGCGACCGGCCGCGCCCCTCAGCGCGCCCGGGCTCGCGACCGAGGACGCGCGGGCGGGATCGGCGGGGCCGGGACGGGGGCGCCGACGTGCCCGACGAGCTCGCCGATGCCCTCGACCGTCATCCGCACCTCGTCGCCCTCGCGCAGCGGCGGCAGGGTGCGGCCGCGCCCCCAGAGCTCGCCGAGGCAGCCGCCGTTGCCGACGGTGCCCGAGCCGAGCACATCCCCCGGGACGACGCGCGCATTGCGCGAGGCGTACGCGACGAGCTCGGCGAACGGCCATCCCATGTTCGACACGAGATCCTCGCCGTATCGCTCGCCGTTGACGGATACCTCGGCGCGCAGGGCGAGGAAGCCGTCCTCGTCGCGGAAGCGCTCGAGCTCGTCGGCCGTGACGATCCACGGCCCGAGGCTCGTGGCGAAGTCCTTGCCCTTGCACGGCCCGAGGCGCACCTTCATCTCCCGCGACTGCAGGTCGCGGGCCGACCAGTCGTTCATGATCGTGTAGCCGAAGATCACGGCGTCCGCCTCGGCCGGCGAGAGGTTCGCACCTGCGCCGCCGAGCACCGCGGCGACCTCGAGCTCGAAGTCGAGCCGCTGCGTCTCGGGCGGGGCGATCGTCTCGCCGGGACCGGCGATCGTGTGCGGGTTCGTGAAGTAGAACGTCGGCGCCTGGTACCACTCGGGCACGACCTCGCTCTTGCCGTCGACCGACGCGCTGACCCCCTCGACGTGCTCCTCGAACGCGACGAAGTCCCGCACGGATGCCGGTAACAGCGGCGCGCGCAGCGTCACGTCGGCAAGGGGCGCGACCGGATGACCCGCGCGCTCGCGAAGCGCGGGGAGCGCCCCGAGGCCCGCGGCGAGCACGTCGCCCACCGTGAGCGCGTCGGGGAACGGGATGACCCCCGCGTCCTCGATGAAGCCGTCCTCCTCGCGGCCGGCGCGTGTCCACCGCCCGATCCTCATGCCCGCGCCTCCGCGACCGGAGCGCTCGCGGCATCCGCCCCGTGCACGCCCGCGGCGAGCGCGGCCGACGTGCGGAAGAGCACGGCATCGGCATCCGCGAGCCCCGCCCCCTGCACGAACCCGACGGGGTCGTCGAGCCCCATGTCGAACGGGAAGTCGCTGCCGAGCACGACGCGGTCGGCCCCCGCGACCTCGACGAGCGCGCGCAGAGTGCGCTCGTCGTGCACGACCGTGTCGAACCAGAGCCGGCGCAGGTACGTCGACGGCGGCTCGGCGCAGCCCCGCGCCTCGGGACGTACCGCCCACGCGCGATCCGAGCGGCCGATCACCGTCGGCAGGTACCCCCCGCCGTGCGCGGCCACGATCCGCAGCTCCGGATGGCGGTCGAGCACGCCCGCGAAGATGAGGTGCGAGAGCGCGACGGCGTTCTCGGTCGGCTGCCCCACGGTGTTCGAGAGGTAGAACCGGTCGAGGCGCTCGTCGAGCGAGCATCCGAACGGGTGCAGGAACACGATCGCGCCGAGCTCGGCGGCGCGGGCCCAGAACGGCTCGAGCCGCTCGTCCGACAGCTCGACGTCTCCCGCGAACGAGGAGATCTCGACCCCGAGCAGCCCGTGTGCGAGAACCGCGTCGTCGAGGCACTCGACGAGACGCGACGGGTGCTGCAGCGGCACGGTGCCGAGCCCGCGGAGGCGGTCGGGGGCGGTCGCGACGTGCGCCGCGATCTGCCGGTTCGCCTCCTTCGCGATCCACACGCCGAGCTCCTCGTCGGCCCACGGATGGAAGTGGTTCGGCGACGGGCTCACCCACTGCTGCGCGACCCCCTGCTCGTCCATGGCGGCGATGCGCGCGGCCGGGTCGGTGAGCAGAGGGATGCGCGCGCCGACCATGCGGCCGGATGCGGCCAGGCTCTCCGGCCCGTTGCGGCGCGCGTCGAGCGCGTTCGCGGCCGCGAAGCCGTCGGGGTCGCGGCGCGCGACCTCCTCCTGCAGTGCGGGCAGAAGGAGGTGCGCGTGGACGTCGATCGCGCCGCTCATGCGGGCTGCGCCATCTGCTGCGCGACGCCGAAGATGAGGCCGGCGGCGTCGGCGTCGCGGTTGTGCTCGAGCTGCCAGCGTCCGAGCTGCACCGACGCCTCGACGACCGCGGTCGCACGCGGCACGCGGCGGGCGTGGAACGCGTCCCAGAGGCCCTGGTCCACGGCGTCGGCGGCGATGAGGAGCTCCGCGAGCACGATGCCGTCCTCCATCGCCTGCGCGGCGCCCTGGGCGACCGTGGGCGGGCAGCTGTGCGCCGCGTCGCCGATGACGACCGTGCGGCCGCGGTTCCACGCGCCGTCGAGGATGTGCGCCGTGAACCACGTGTAGTTGATGCGGCTCGACTCGGACAGGCTCTCGCGGATGGCGTTCCACGGGCCGCCGTAGGCCGCCGAGAGCCCCTTCATGATCTCCACGGCCTCCGCCGGGGCGACGCCGAAGCGATCCTGCGCGTCCTCGACGAGGAACGCGTACATCGTGTCCTCGCCGGTGGGCGTGTAGCCGGCGATGTACGCGGGGCCGCCGTAGTACAGCTGGCTCTGCGTGACCTCGGCCGGCCGCGGGACGAAGGCGCGCCAGATGCCCATGCCCGTGTGCTCGGGCTGGGTCTCGATGCCGATCAGCTCGCGCACGGTCGAGTGGATGCCGTCGGCCCCGATGAGCAGGTCGTACTCGCCGACGGGCGCGCCGCCGACGTCGACGAGCACCCCGCCCTCGGTCTCGCGCACGCCGGTGACCTTCGCGCCGTAGTGCACGCGCACGCCGAGCGACTCGGCGCGCTCGACGAGGATGCGCGCGAGGTCGGGCCGGTACATGCCCATGCAGGCGGGGAAGTCGGGGCCGCCGGTCTTCACCTCGGGAAGCTCGGCGATGACGGGCGCGTCCGGGCCGGGCGCGCGCAGGGTGAGCCCCTCGAACGGGTAGCCCTGGGCTGCGGCCTGCTCCCACACCCCCAGGCGGCCGAGAGCGCGCAGCGCATTGCCCTGCAGCGTGATCCCGGAGCCGAGCGTCGACAGCTCGGGCTTGAGCTCGTACACGTCGACGGAGACGCCGGCCTCGGCGAGCGGGATCGCGGCGGCCAGGCTGGCGGCGCCGCACCCGGCGATCGCGACCTTCGTCACTGCGGTCATGGAAGAACCTCCTCGTTCTCGGATGTGTCTGATGCGGATGGCCCGCGGATGTCGGATGGTCAGAGGATCGCGAGCGGGTTGACCGGCGACCCGACCGCGCCCGTGATCGGGATCGTCGCCGCGGTGAGCAGGAACTCCCATCGTCCCCGTTCCCGGCACGCGTCGGCCAGCCGGTCGAGATCCCACATCTCGCCGACCGTGAGCCCCATGTTGGGGATGACGACCTGGTGCAGGGGCTGGAAGGCCGCGTCGAACTCGTTCGGGCGCACCTCGAAGCCCCACGTGTCGGTCGCGATCGCCGCGATCTCCGAGCGGTGCAGCCATCCGGCCGTCGTGAACGACAGCCCCGCCGAGGGGCCGCCCGCGTAGTCTCCCCAGCCCTCGCGCCGCGCGCGTGCGAGCCGGCCGGTGCGCACGAGCACGATGTCGCCGCGGCCCACGCCGCTCGTCGGGCCCTGCGCGGCGATGCACGCGTCGAGCTCGGCGGCCGTGATCGCGTAGCCGTCCTCGAGCTCGCCCGTCTCGGGTCGCAGGAACGCCCCCAGGTCGAGCAGCACCCCGCGGCTCACGAGCCGGTCGGCCGTGTGCTCGATGCCCGTGACGAGGTCGCCGTCGCTCGTGACGACATCGCCCGCGCGGCGCCCGTTCCACGCGAAGCCGCGGTCGAAGATGTGACCGAGGCCGTCCCACTGCGTCGAGCACTGCAGCGGCATCGCGATCACGTCGTCGGCGCCCCCGATCCCGTGCGGGAAGCCCTGGGCACCGCGCTCGGCGTCGGTGCCGGTGTCGAGCATCGTGTGCACGGGGTTCGTGCGGCGCCGCCATCCCTTCTGCGGTCCGTCCATGTCGAACGACTGCGCGAGCGAGACGACGAGGCCGTCCTGCACGAGGCCGGCGGCCGTCCGCCGCTTGGCGTCGTCGATGAAGTTCAGCGTGCCGACGACGTCGTCCTCGCCCCAGCGCCCCCAGTTCCGGTACGCCTCGGCCGCCGCCGCGATGTGGCCGGCGGGGTCGGCGCGGTCGAGCTCCTGCGGATCCTCGGTGGGCGTCATCGCGCGGTCCCCTCGGCGACGCAGCGCACGACCTGGGCACCCAGGCCCGAGATCGCCCCGGTCATGACGTCGCCGTCGCGCAGGAACCTCTTCCAGTGCTGGCCGTTGCCTGCGGGGCTGCCCGTGAGGAGCAGGTCGCCCGGGAGCAGCGGCATCGTCTGGCTCGCCGCCGAGATGAGCGCGGGGATGTCGAAGAGGAGATCGCTCGTCGAGGAGTCCTGCATCGTCTGCCCGTTGAGCTCGAGGCGCACGCGCGCGTCCTTCTCGTCGACGAGGCCGGCCGGCACGAGGAACGGCCCGGTCGGCAGGAAGCCGGGCGCGTTCTTCGACCGGTACCAGTCGGTGCCGATCTCCTTCATGTCCTTGCGGAACACGAGGTCGCGCGTCGTGATGTCGTTGACGATCGTATAGCCCGCGACGTGCTCCATCGCGTCTTCCCGCGAGACGCGGAACGCCTCGCGGCCGATGACGACGGCGAGCTCGAGCTCCCAGTCGTGCACCTCGCTGTAGGGCGGCAGCGCGAGCGGCACGTCGTCGCCCACGACGCACGCGGGCAGGCCGATGAAGAAGTACGGCTCGCCGCTCGCCGCGCGCTCGTCCATCATGTCGGCCGCGAACGCGCGCGCCTCCTCGGGCGTGCGGTCGGTGTTGTTCGTGAGCCCCGCCGCGACGAGCTCGATGACGTGCTGACGGTAGTTCGCCCCCGTCTGCAGCACCTGGCGCGGCTCGACCGGCGCCGTGAGCACGACGTCGTCCAGCGGCCGCCATGGGCCGTCGGTCTCGGCGAGCGCGGCCATCCGCTCCCAGCCGGCGAAGGCGTCCGCGAGGAACGCGTTGAGGTCGGGGGCGCCGAGCTCATCGGGCCCCACGGGCCGGATGCGATCCCCGGCCACGAGGCCGAGGCGCACCTCCGCGCCGTCACGGTAGCGCGCGAGCGCGAAGCGGTTGTCGAGCCGCGGGTGCGACGTCATCGTCATCTCCTCATCATGAAGCGGATGGCCGGAGTCCGGCCCTGGGGACGCGGGAACGCGGGTCGCGTGCGCGACCCGCGTTCCGTCGGCGTCAGCCCCGGCCCTGGACGGCGTAGGGGTTGAGCAGGGCTTCCTTGATCTCGTCGGGCACGCCCTCCTCGGTGGCGGACGGGCCGTTCGCGGGCGGGAACGACTCGGTCATCGACATCGGCATCGCGCCGTTGCGGTAGAAGTTGTTCGAGCCCTGCGAGGGGCGCCACGTGTTCGCCTCCCAGTCCGGCACGTAGTTGCGGTAACCGCCCGTGTTGAGCTCGATGCGCAGGCTCGAGGGCTCGCGGTAGTAGAGGAACGTCTGCTCGCCGATGCCGTGGATGTTGGGGCCGTACTCGATCGGCGTGCCGTTCTCCATGAGCACGTCGGCGGCGATGAGCAGCTCCTCGCGGGTGTCGACCCAGAAGGCGTAGTGGTTGATGCGGCCGCCGCGGTCGGAGCCGTCGAGCACGACGCCGAGGTCGTGCGACTTCTCGTTGGTCGTCAGCACGCTGAACACCGAGATGGGCGCCTCGTCGAGCACGGTGCGCGCCATGAAGCGGAAGCCGAGGACGCGCACGTACCACTCGACGAACGCGTCGACGTCGCGCGCCGCGATCGTGACGTGGTCGAGCTGGCGCGGGGCGCCCGCGTGAGACGAGCGGCGCGCCGGGCGGTCGGGGTAGATCGACGCCTGGTCTGCGCCCGAGACGTAGTGCTCGACGTCCCAGTGCAGCGTCATGCGGTGCCCCTGCGGGCCGACGAACCGGTAGGCGCGGCCGATCGCGTGCCCCTCGAACCACTCGCCATCGACGCCCTCGGCCTCGAGCCGGCGGACGGCCTCCTCGAGCGCCTCGGGGCTCGTCGTGCGCCATGCGGCGGTCTCGAGCGCGGGCTCGTCGCCCGGGACGACGACGACGCTGTAGCGGTAGTAGTCGCCCCAGCAGCGCAGGTAGACGGCGCCGTCGATGCGGTCGACGACCTGCAGGCCGACCTGCTCCTCGTAGAACTTCACCGACGCCTCGACGTCGGGCGTCGTGATGGCGACGTAGGACAGATGCGAAAGCAGTTTGATCATCTTCGATCCCTTCTCGGGTAGGTCTGCATCCACTCTCCGGCCGTCGGGACTATCAGGGAACCCGAATTCTTCGATCCTCGGCATCACTCTGATTTATGACTCGGTGGACCGCGTGCGCGCTCTTCAGCGCGGCCGATGACCGGCATTCGGATCGCTGATGTCGCCCCCTCCCGCTCCCCCGCCGCGCGCTAGATTCGAAGGGACGACAGCGGCGAAGGCGCCGCGCGCGACGGTGGACGAGGGAGTGACACGACGTGATCGACAAGCAGATCCCGACGGCGGCCGAGGCGGTCGCCGACATCCCGGATGGCGCGAGCATCGCGGTCGGCGGCTTCGGGCTCTCGGGCAACCCCATCGCCCTCATCGAGGCCCTGCTCGCGCAGGGGACCACCGACCTCTCGATCGTGTCGAACAACTGCGGCGTCGACGACTGGGGGCTCGGCGTGCTCCTCGGCGCTCGCCGCATCCGCAAGATGACCTCGTCGTACGTCGGCGAGAACAGGGAGTTCGAGCGGCAGTTCCTCTCCGGCGAGCTCGAGCTCGAGCTCACCCCGCAGGGCACGCTCGCGGAGAAGCTGCGGGCGGGCGGCGCGGGGATCGCGGCGTTCTACACGCAGACGGGCGTGGGCACGCAGGTGGCCGACGGCGGCCTGCCGCGCCGGTACGCCGCCGACGGCTCGGTCGCGGTCGCCTCGCCCGCGAAGGACGTCCGCACCTTCGGCGAGCGCGAGTACGTGCTCGAGGAGGCCATCACGACCGACTTCGCGCTCGTCCACGCCTGGAAGGGCGACCGACACGGCAACCTCGTCTTCCGCAAGGCGGCCCGCAACTTCAACCCGCTCGCCGCGATGGCGGGCCGCGTGTGCATCGCGCAGGTCGAGGAGCTCGTCGAGCCCGGCGCCCTCGACCCCGACGCCGTGCACCTGCCCGGCGTGTTCGTGCACCGGGTCGTCGAGGTGGGCACCGACATCGAGAAGCGCATCGAGAAGCGCACCGTCGCGACCGAGGGGAACTGACATGGCACTCACCCGCTTCCAGATGGCCGCGCGCGCCGCGCGCGAGCTCCACGACGGCGAGTACGTGAACCTCGGCATCGGTCTTCCCACGCTCGTCCCGAACTTCGTGCCCGACGGCGTGACGCTCGTGCTCCAGTCCGAGAACGGCATCCTGGGGGTCGGGCCCTACCCGGCCGAGGACGCCGTCGATCCCGATCTCATCAACGCGGGCAAGGAGACCGTCACGACGCTCCCGGGCGCGGCCTTCTTCGACTCGAGCCTGAGCTTCGGGATGATCCGCGGCGGCAAGATCGACGCGGCCATCCTCGGCGCCATGCAGGTGTCGGCGTCGGGCGACCTCGCGAACTGGATGATCCCCGGCAAGATGGTCAAGGGCCCCGGCGGCGCGATGGATCTCGTGCACGGCGCCGGCCGCGTCATCGTCCTCATGGAGCACGTCGCCAAGGACGGGTCACCCAAGATCGTCGACGCGTGCTCGCTCCCGCTCACGGGGCGGGGCGTCGTCGACCGGATCATCACCGACCTCGCCGTCATCGACGTGACCGCGGACGGGCTCGTCCTCCGCGAGCTCGCGCCGGACGTGACTCTCGACGAGGTCGTCGCGGCCACCCAGCCGGCCCTGATCGTCGCCCTCGAGGAGGAGGCAGCATGAACCCGCAGGACATCCTCATCGTCGCCGCAGCCCGGACCCCGCAGGGGCGGCTGAGCGGGCAGCTCTCGTCGCTGACCGCTCCGCAGCTCGGCAGCGCGGCCATCCGCGGCGCACTCGAGCGCGGGGGCATCGCGCCCGGCGCGGTCGACGCCGTCATCGTGGGCCAGGTGCTCGCGGCCGGATCGGGCCAGAACGCCGCCCGCCAAGCCGCGGTCGGCGCGGGCATCGGCTGGGACGTCCCGTCGCACTCCGTGAACAAGGTCTGCCTCTCGGGGCTGACGGCCGTGATCGACGCCGCGCGGATGATCGCCGTCGGCGACGCCGAGGTCGTCGTCGCGGCCGGCATGGAGTCGATGTCGCGCGCCCCGCATCTGCTCATGGGGTCGCGCACGGGCTGGACCTACGGCTCGGTCGAGGTGCTCGACCACATGGCGCACGACGGACTCACCGACGCGTACGACGGCGTGAGCATGGGGCTCTCGACCGAGAACCACAACCCGCGCTACGGGGTCGAGCGCGCGGCGCAGGACGAGGTCGCCGCGCTGTCGCATCAGCGTGCCGCCGCGGCGGCAGAGGCAGGGGTCTTCGACGACGAGATCGTGCCCGTCGAGATCCCGCAGCGTCGGGGCGAGCCCGTCGTCGTGACGCGGGACGAGGGGATCCGCCCCGACACGACGGTCGAGACCCTCGCGCGGCTGCGCCCCGCGTTTGCCGAGGGCGGGAGCATCACGGCCGGCAACTCGTCGCAGATCTCCGACGGCGCGTCGGCCGTGGTCGTGACGACGCGCGAGCGGGCCGAGCGCGAGGGATGGCGCGCGCTCGCGACGATCGGAGCATCGGGCCAGACCGCGGGCCCCGACAACTCCCTCCAGGCGCAGCCGGCCGCGGCCATCCGCCGTGCCCTCGAGAAGCAGGGTATCGACGTCGCCGACCTCGATCTCGTGGAGATCAACGAGGCGTTCGGCGCCGTCGTCGCGCACTCGGCACGCGAGCTCGGCCTGTCGTCCGACATCGTGAACATCCACGGCGGCGGGATCGCGATCGGGCACCCGATCGGCGCCTCCGGCAACCGCCTCGTCGTGCACGCCGCCCACGAGCTCGCGCGCCGCGGCGGAGGGACCGCCGTGGTCGCCCTGTGCGGTGGAGGAGGCCAGGGCGACGCCCTCGTCCTCACGGCGTGATCGAGGCGTTATCGACCGGCGCTATGGTGATGGCGCCGGTGATCGACGGCGGTGATACGATCCGGGTACGCTCATCGCCGAGCGGACCCGACCCGAGGACCACGCCGCCGTGCCCGATCAGCCGCTGCTCTCACGACTCGACCTGAACCTGCTCGTCTCGCTCGACGCGCTGCTCACCGAGCGCAGCGTGACGCGCGCCGCCGAGCGCCTCCACCTGAGCCAGCCCGCGCTGAGCGCGTCGCTCTCGCGGCTCCGCGCGCACTTCGACGACCCGATCCTGGCGCGGCGCGGCAACGCGTACGAGCTCACGCCGCTCGCGATGCGCCTGACCGAGCACACGACGACGGCGCTCGAGGCCGCGCGTCGGGTCTTCGAGAGCCAGGCCGCGTGGAACCCCGAGCAGTCCACGCGCGAGTTCGCGATCTTCGGTTCGGACTACGGCTTCGCGACGGTCGGGCGGACGGTGAGCCGCATCGCCCGCGAGCGGGCGCCGGGCGTGCGCTTCCGGTTCATGCTCCACAACCAGACCATCGTCGAGGACGCCGCCACGCGCCTGCGCGCCGCCGACGCCATGCTCATCCCGCACGGCTTCCTCACCGACCTGCCGTACGCCGATCTGTGGCAGGACGACTGGGTCGGCATCGCGAGCGCCGACGACGCGCGCATCGGCTCGCAGGCCACGATGAAGGACCTCGCCGAGCGCCCGTGGGTGTTCACCTACCAGTCGCGCGAGGCGTTCACATCGGCGAGCCGCCAGCTGCAGCAGCTCGGCATCGAACCCCGCGTCGAGGCGGTCGTCGAGAGCTTCCTCGCCCTCGGCCACTTCGTCGAGGGCACCGACCGGCTCGGCATCGTGCAGTCGGCGCTCGCGCCGATCGTGGAGCGCTCGGCGGCGGTGCGCACGTTCGCGCTCCCGTTCGACGCGACGCCCGTGCTGAACGCCATGTGGTGGCATCCCGTGCACGACCGCGACCCCGAGCACCAGTGGATGCGCGAGCTCTTCGTCGACGCCGCCGCCGAGCTCGGCGCGCGCGCCGACCCGAAGCGGCTTCCGTAGACTCGGGCCGTGGCGCGCGCACGCCGCGCCGCAGCGGGAGGACGACGCGAGGGTGACGGCACGGACGGCTTTCGGCTGGTCTCGCCTGGCGGCGGCGGCCCTGTGCCTGGTCGCGCTCGTCCACCGGCTCGCCTGGGGCCTCAGCTCGCAGACGATCGCCGGCGAGAACTTCCTCGCCTACCTCACGATCCAGTCGAACATCGCCTTCACGGTGCTCGCGACGATCGCCGGGGTGATCGCCCTCCGACACGACGAGGACCCACCCTGGCTGACCACGGCGCGCGCCCTCATCCTCAGCTGGACGATCACGGCCGGTCTGGCCTTCGCGCTCATCGTCTGGCAGGCGGGGCTGCGCGGCATCCGGATCGACGTGCCCTGGTCGGACGTCGTGCTGCACTTCGTGCTCCCGATCTGGACCATCCTCGCGTGGCTCTTCGGGCCCGGCCGCCGCGCGGCGTCCTGGCGCGTCGTGCCGTTCGTGCTCGTGTACCCGCTCGTGTGGGGCGGCTTCACGATGTGGCGCGGCGCGATCGTCGGATGGTTCCCGTACTACTTCCTCGACCTGCGGCAGGTGTCGGGCTTCGCGGAGTTCGCGGTCACGTGCGCGATCGCACTCGCGATCTTCGCGGGCGTGGCATCGGGGCTCGTGCTGATGAGCCGCATCCGGCCGACCATCCGCGACGCGGACGGGCGCCCCTGACGCGCGCAGGGCCATCCGCTCGATACGCTCGGAGTTCGCCCCCGATGACGGATGTCGGCGGCGCGATCGACGAGGAGGACCCCCGATGAGCCGGTTCGCGATCGGGGAGCACGACTTCCTGCTCGACGGAGAGCCGTTCCGCGTGCTCGCGGGCGCGCTGCACTACTTCCGCGTGCACCCCGATCAGTGGCGCGACCGCATCCGCAAGGCGCGGGCCATGGGGCTGAACACGATCGAGACGTACATCGCGTGGAACGCGCACGCGCCGCGTCGCGGTGAGTTCCGCCTCGACGGGGGCCTCGACCTCGGCCGCTTCCTCGACGACGTCGCGGCCGAGGGCATGCACGCGATCGTGCGACCGGGGCCGTACATCTGCGCCGAGTGGGACAACGGCGGCCTGCCGGCGTGGCTCTTCCGCGACGGCGCCGGGGTGCGCCGCTCCGAGCCCCGGTACCTCGACGCCGTGCGCGAGTACTACGCGCAGATCGCGCCCGTGCTCGTGCCGCGGCAGATCGACGCGGGCGGTCCGATCATCCTCATGCAGGTCGAGAACGAGTACGGCGCGTTCGGCGACGATGCGGCCTATCTGCGCGAGGTCGCCGACCTCACGCGCGCGATCGGGATCACCGTGCCGCTCACGACCGTCGACCAGCCCACCGACGAGATGCTCGCCGCGGGCGGCCTGCCCGACCTGCACCGCACCGGCTCGTTCGGCTCGCGGGCGACCGAGCGGCTCGCCACGCTGCGCCGTCACCAGCCCACGGGGCCGCTCATGTGCTCGGAGTTCTGGTGCGGATGGTTCGACAGCTGGGGCGAGCACCACCACACGACCTCGGCGGAGGACTCGGCCCGCGAGCTCGACGACCTGCTCGCGGCGGGCGCCTCGGTGAACATCTACATGTTCCACGGCGGCACGAACTTCGGATTCACGAACGGAGCGAACGACAAGGGGCGGTACATCCCCATCGTCACGAGCTACGACTACGACGCGCCGCTCGACGAGACGGGCCACCCGACCGCGAAGTACCGCGCGTTCCGCGACGTCATCGCGAAGTACGCGCCGGTCCCCGACGAGGAGCCAGCGGCCGTCCGGCCCGACGCGCCCGTCTTCGACGTCGCGCTCGACCGCGCGCTCTCGCTGTGGGATGGTCTCGAGCTGCTCGGCGCGGAGACCTCGGTCGATCACCTGCCGACGATCGACGAGCTCGACCACTTCGGCGGGTTCACGCTGTACCGCGCCACGCGCCCGATCGAGGCGCCGGGCGTGCTCGCTTTCGACCAGGTCCGTGATCGCGCCCAGGTCTTCCTCGACCGGAAGCCGGTCGGGGTCCTCAGCCGCGATCACGGCGAGCGGCGCATCGCGCTGCCCCACGGCGGCGTGCTCGAGCTGCTCGTCGAGGACCAGGGGCGGGTGAACTACGGCCCGCGCCTCGGCGAGCCCACGGGGCTCATCGGTCCCGCGACGCTCGACGGCGCGCCGATCGACGCGTGGGAGGCGGCACCGCTCACGTGGGAGCGCCTCGACGAGCTGGCCGACCGCGCGAGCGCACACGGATCCGCCGCGCACGCGGGCCCCGGCGTCGCGTTCGGGATGTTCGACGCGCCCGCGGGCCGCGACCTGCTGCTCGACACATCCGGATGGGGCAAGGGCGTCGTGTGGGTGAACGGGTTCTGCCTCGGCCGGTTCTGGTCGAGGGGCCCGCAGCGCACGATGTACGTGCCCGGCCCGGTCGTGCGCGAGACGCGCAACCGGATCGCCGTGCTCGAGCTGCACGCGGGCGAGGCGGTCGCGCGGTTCGTCGCGCAGCCCGACCTCGGCCACACCGAGCTCTGAGACCGCGCTACCCCGCGGACGGAGACGGCTCGGGCGGCGTCGGCTCGGGCGTGGTCGGCTCGGGCGTGGGCGACGCCGGCGCGAAGAACCCGAGCGACTCGAGAGCAGCGGACTGCGCGTCGCCGTCGTCGAGCGCCGCGAACGCCTCGGCCTCGTCGCCGCCCACGAGGCCGACGAGCACGGGCTCGCCGGTCGCGGGCGCGAGATTGAACCAGGTGCGGATGGCGCCCGTCCCGCCGACGAGGTGCCAGATCGCGGCGTCCGTCGCCCAGAATCGCTCCTCGAAGCGGAGCCACACGGTCTCGATCGCGCCCATCCCGAGCGCCGCCACGGCTCCCCGCTGAGCGGCCGGCAGCTCGGGCGAGAACTCGATCCCCTGGTGCTTGAGCACGCCGAGCGGCACCGTGACGACGACCCGGTCGTACGACAGGGCCTCGCCCGTCGCGAGGCGCAGGCTCACGCCGCGGTCGTCGTGCGCGATGCGGACGACGGGCGACGAGAGCGTCACCTGGATGTCATCGAGCGGCCCCTCGACGAGGCCGGCGAGATCGCCCGCCGCCGCGCGCAGCGTGTCGGCGGGCAGCAGCGGCGGGAACCAGCACGACGCATCGGCCGCACTCGCGCCCGTCGTCGCCGCGAGCCAGGCGAGCGACGCGGCGAGCGCCGGATCGTCGAGGTCGGCGCCCGTCGCGAGCAGTGCGGCCTCAAGCGGCACGTCCGCGGCGCCCGCGCTGCCGCGTTCGACCGCCTCGCGCACCGCGTCGAACGCGAGCGTCGCCGTCTCGCCCTGCTCCGACCATCCGGTGGCCGTGTCGAGGTCGATGTCGGGGATCCCGAGCAGCCGCAGGCGCCCGAGGAACGCCTCGTCGTCGTCTCCGAAGGTCCACGCGCCGAGCTGGGCCGGGATCGGCCACGGGTCGTCGGGCACCGAGTGGAGGCGCCCGCCCACGCGGTCGCGCGCCTCGAACACCGTGACGTCGTGACCGGCGTCGGCGAGCGCGCGCGCCGCGACCGCGCCGGCGATGCCCGCTCCCACGACCGCGAGGCGCTCCCCCGGGCCGGCGACCGCGAGCACCTCGTCGGCCGCCCGGGAGCCCGAGCGGTGCGCGCCCATGACCGTCGCCGGCTGCTCGGCGTCGGTCGCCTCGCCCGCGAAGAACACCCGGTCGCCGACCGGCTGCGCGAGCGCCTCCCGGTGCTGCGGCGTCGCGCCGACCGCGATGAAGCTGCGCGCTCCGCGGGCGTACGGGTCGGCCGACCACGTGCTGCGCAGCCAGGCGGAGGGCACCGGCACGCCGTTCGACGGCGTCGGGATCGGCGCCGGCGTCGACGGCGCAGGCGTCGACGGCCCCGGCTGCGGATCGCCCGTGCACGACGCGAGAAGCATCGCGACGGCGCCCGTGCCGGCGCCGACGAGCAGGGTGCGGCGCGTGATCCTCATCGTGTCGCCAGACTACCCGCCGGCGTCGGGTTCGATCCGGTACTGGAACGTCCCCCGGTACGCGTACACGCGGCCCACGACGGGCGCGTCGACCGTCAGCTCCACGCGCTGGCGGCCGACCGCGTCGTCCCAGCTCTCGCGGAGGCGGACGACGGGCGCCACGCGACGCGGGAGGCGCACCCGCAGGCGCCCCCAGCGCAGCCCGACCGACCGGCTCACGAGCACGAGCGCCCCGTCGTCCACCCGCACGTCGAACACCGCAGCGAGCGTCGGGGGCTCGCCGAGCCGATCGACGACGCGTCCTGTCTCGGCGAGCGCGACGGCGTCGACCATCGTCCAGTCGCCGCCCGGGAGCCGCAGCTCCCTGCGGGCGAGCGCGCGGCCATCCGCCGTCCGGTTGACGATCCGGAACGGCACGTCGCGCGCCCAGCCGGCCCACACGACGCCGCGCGCCTCGAGCACGCGCAGCAGGGGATGCAGCCAGCGGCGCGGCGTGCCCACCGTGTCGAACACGCCCTCCCCGACGCCGACGCTCCCCTCGGGGATCGTCGAGAAGTACCGCCGCAGGGTCGGATGGAGCTCGTCGATCCGCGCCCCGAGCGCCCGCGCGTACGGCGATCCGGTCACGCCGCGAGCCTACTCGTCGTCGGAGAGGACCTCGTTCGCGATCCGGAACGCCGTGTTCGCGGCGGGCACGCCCGAGTAGATCGCGGACTGCAGGATGACCTCGCGGATCTCGTCGACCGTGAGGCCGTTGCGGAGGGCAGCGCGCAGGTGCATCGCGAGCTCCTCGTGATGCCCGTGCGCGATGAGCGAGCTGAGCACGGCGACCGAGCGCGACCGGCGATCGAGGCCGGGGCGCGACCAGATGTCCCCCCACGCGTAGCGGGTGATGAGGTCCTGGAAGTCCGCGCTCAACGGCGTCTGATTCGCCGTCGCGCGATCGACGTGCGCGTCGGAGAGCACCGCGCGGCGCACGGCCATCCCCTGGTCGTAGCGCTCCTCGTCGGTGAGCCCCTGGCCGTCGGGTCGGGTCATCGTGCGATCCCCTCGAAGTGGCGGATGAGCTGCTCGGCGACCGCCGCCGGCTGCTCGGCGGGCGCGAGGTGGCTCGCGTCGGGGATCACGGCGGAGCGGCCGTCCTGCACCCCCTGCGCGATCGCCTCGGCGTGGGCGGGCGGCGACACCGGATCGTGCGCGCCCGCGACCGCGAGCACGGGCACCGCGATCTCGCCG
Organism: Microbacterium sp. SA156; assembly: GCF_049065455.1. NCBI lineage: Bacteria > Bacillati > Actinomycetota > Actinomycetes > Micrococcales > Microbacteriaceae > Microbacterium > Microbacterium sp. SA156. The sequence continues at coordinate 116,614 of NZ_JBAKGU010000005.1, read as the reverse complement.
AGGCGATCGGCGACGTCGTACTGCGCGAGGGCCTCGCAGCACAGCGCGTAGCTCTCGTCGTCGGCGTCGCTCAGCGCGTGGAGCAGCCGCCCGCTGAGCACCGGCACGCGGGCGATCGAGCCCGGCGCGAACCACCGCTCGGCCGAGCCGCTCACGAGCACGGGCGTGCCCTGCGCGCGCACCTGCGCTGCACGGTCATGCCACGCCTGCGGCTCGCCGAAGCGCGGCGACGCGCACACGATCGCGGCGCGGGAGACGAGGCCCGGGTGCCGCAGCAGGAGCTCGAGCCCCGTCGCGCCGCCCAGCGAGACGCCCGCATAGAGGAAGGGCTCGCCGACCGCCTCGGCCACCGCGTCGGCGAGGTCGCCGACCGTGAAGGGCTCCGCGACCGGCTTCGCGGCGCCGTGCCCCGGGAGGTCCCACAGGGCGACGCGGAAGCGCGCGGCAAGGAGCGGGGCGACGCTCTCCCAGAGGATGGTCGAGGTGCCGAGCGAGGGCCCGAGCACGACGAGCGGGGCGTCGGCGGGGCCGACGGGGGCGGTGAGGGCGATCATGCGCTCTCCTCCTCGGTCAGGGGCGAGTGGTCGGCGGCATCCTCGGTCGCGCGGTCGACGGAGGCCCCCGCGAGCCCCGTGTACCGCGCGGGGTCGAGGAGGTCGTCGACGTCGACGCCGTCGACGCCGGCCTCGGCGAGGGCCGCCGCGACGAGCGCACGCAGGTCGCCGCCCGCTCCCGCGGTTGAGACGATGTCCTTCACGCGATCGCGCCCGAGCACGGGGCCCAGCGCGACGGACAGGCGCTCGGCGACGATGAGCCCTCCGGTCGCGGCGAGGTTCCGCTCCACGGCGTCGCGGTTGACCCGCAGCCCCGAGACGAGGTCGACCGCGTGCGCCGAGGCGCCGAGCGCGAGCCGCAGGAGCTCGCGCAGCGTCGGCCACTCGGCATGCCATGCGCCGTCGGGGCGCTCGTCGACGGCGAGGCCGGCTGCCGAGTGCAGCGTCGCGGCGAGGTGCGGGGCGCGGATGGCGGCGGAGCGGATGAGCACCGACCGCGCGGGATTCTGCTTCTGCGGCATGGCGGACGAGCCGCCGCCCGTGCCCTCCGCGAGCTCGCCGATCTCGGTGCGCGACAGCGTCGCCACGTCGGCGGCGATGAGGCCGAGCGCGTCGAGCGCCTGCGCGAACGCGTCTCCGGCCTCGGTCACGGGCCAGCGGGTGACGTGCCAGACGCCGTCGGGAGCCGCGAGGCCGAGCGCCGTCGCGAAGGCGGCCGGCAGCTCGCTCGCGCGGGCGCGCCCCGCGACCTCGACGAACGAGGCGAGCGTTCCGCCTGCTCCGCCCAGCTGCGCGGGGAACTCCAGCGCGGCCAGCCGCGCTCGCGCCCGGCGGACGGCCCGCAGCCAGTTCGCGGCGCGGAGGCCGACGGTCGTGGGCACCGCGTGCTGGGTGAGCGTGCGCGCGGCGGCCGGCACGTCGCGGTACTCCTGCGCGAAGTGCTCGAGCGACCCGACGACCGCGTCGAGCGAGGCGAGCACGTGCGCCGCGGCGTCCTTCGCGACGAGCATGAGCGCCGTGTCGAGGATGTCCTGGCTCGTCGCGCCCCGGTGGATCCACGGCTTGACGTGCGGCCCCGCGAAGATCCGCAGCTCGTTCGCGAGCGGGATCACGGGGTTCCCGCCGGCGACCGCGGCCAGCGCGAGCGCGTGCACGTCGGCCACGCCCAACGCGTCGGCCTCAGTGCGCACGGCGTCGACGTCCTTCACCGCCCCGACCGCGATGTAGGCCTCGATGAGCGCGCGCTCGGCGAGCACGAGAGCCGACAGCACCGCGGCGTCCGACACCCGATCCTCGCGCCCGGCGGTCACCGGCGAGAGGAGTCCGGCGTCGAAGCGGTCGGGGTCAGTATGCAAGGAAGACGGTCTCCTCATCCCCCTGCAGCCGGATGTCGTGGTGCAGGTAGCCATCGGACGTGCGTGTCGCGATGAGCGTAGCGCGCTCGCCCTCGTCGAGGGAGGCGAGGAGCGGGTCCTGCGCGAGGCGCTCGGGCTCCTCCGGCAGGTAGATGCGCGTGTGCAGCTTGTTGGGAAGCCCGCGCGCCCACAGCACCACCGCGAAGAACGGCGCCTTGCCCTCGATGGGGCCGGGGTTGCGCGTCCAGAACTCGTAGTGGCCCTCGTCATCCGTGAACGAGCGGCCGTAGCCCGTGAACGAATGCCCGTCGCGGCGGAGCGTTCCGCGCGCACGCGGCACCGTGCCATCCGTGTCGGCGCCGAAGATCTCGACGACGGCGTCGGGGATGGGGTGCCCGTTGCCGTCGCGCACGGTGCCGCCGAGCACGATCGCGCCGGGGCTGTGCGGGAAGGCGACCTGCGCCATCCCGTCGAACTCGAGACCGAACTTGAAGAACGGTCCGACGGTCTGGCCGGCGGTGGGGGCGAGCGTCTTCTCGCCGAGGTCGCTGCGGGTCATCAGTGCTCGTCTCCCTCGGGCTCGAACCACGTCGCGTCGGGGCCGTCGACGACGATGTCCCAGCGGTAGCCCATCGAGAACTCGGGCACCGTGAGGTCGTGGTCGTAGGTCGCGATGAGCCGCTCGCGGTCCTTCTGGTCGCGGATCGTGTTGTAGATCGGGTCGAGCGCGAACAGCGGGTCGCTCGGGAAGTACATCTGCGTCACGAGGCGCTGCGTGAAGCCGCGGCCGAAGACGGAGAAGTGGATGTGCGCAGGACGCCACGCGTTGACGTGGTTCTTCCACGGGTACGGGCCCGGCTTGATCGTCGTGAAGGAGTACTCGCCGTTGGCGTTGGTGATCGTGCGGCCGGCGCCCGTGAAGTTCGGGTCGAGCGGAGCGGGGTGCTGGTCGCGCTGGTGGATGTAGCGGCCCGCGGCGTTGGCCTGCCACAGCTCGATGAGCTGGTTCGCGATCGGGCGCCCCCAGCCGTCGAGCAGACGGCCGCTCACGGTCATCCGCTCGCCCTGCGGCTCGCCCGCGTGCTGCAGCGTCAGGTCGGACTCGATCGCCGCGACATCCCGCTCGCCGTAGGCGGGCGACCACAGCTCGATCGTCTCGGGGTCGACGAGCTTGGGGTTCTTCGTCGGGTGACGCAGGATGCTCGACCGGTACGGGGGGAAGTCGTAGAGCGTGCTGGGCACGTTCTCGCCCGCGGCCACGCGCGCGGCGGCGTCGGCGTGGATCTGCCGGATCTCCTCGGTGATCTCGGCCTGGCTAACCTGATCGGGCGAGGCGAGCAGCGACTCGGGGGCCGCCGCGGTCTGCTCTGGCGTCATGGTGTCTCCTTCGACGAGGTGCCGGTCCAGTGTGGCGCGACCGCCGCGCCGACGGGCGGGATTCTCCCGGTGAGTGGGAGGAGCGGCCGGGAGGGGCGGCGGAGGGGCGTTCGGGCGGCGCTCGCGGGACACAGCGCAGGAGTTCCGGGCGCGACGCGGACGGCGAGCCGCGTGATTCCGGGGGCGGGCAGCCGCGCGGGCGCGGGAACTCCTGCGTCGCGTCCCGGGCGGATGGCGGGAGCGAGCTCGTCAGCTCGCGTCGCGGAGCTCGCGCGTCAGGGCGGCGGCCGTCTGCCGCACGAGAGCCGCGAGGCGCCGCTCATCCGCCGTGTCGATGTGCGCGACGACGCCGATCGCCGTGGGCGGGAGCCCGCGCACATGCCCGAGCATCGCGGCGATCGAGATGTTGCCGAGGGTCATCTCCTCGCGCGCGACCGCGTAGCCGCGGGCCTTGGTGGCGGCGAGGTCGGCGCGCACGGCCTCCTCGGACGTGAGGGAGTGCACGGTCTCGCGCTCGAGCGGCGCCCGGAAGAACTGCCGCAGCCACTCCTCCCCCTGCTGCGCGAGCATGGCCTTGCCGACGCCGACGGTGTGGAGCGGGTGGCGCCCGCCCATGCGCGACAGGGTCGGGATGGATCCGTGGCCCGTGACGCGTCCGACGTAGAGCGCGGATGCGCGTTCGGGCGTCGGCGCGTCGAGCACCGCGAGGTGGACGTTCTCGCCGGTCGCCTCGTAGAGCCGCTGCATGTGCGGCAGCGCGGTCTCGCGCAGCCGGAGGGACAGCGGCGAGAGCTCGCCCAGCTCCCACAGCCGCGGTCCGACGATGTAGCGCCGCCCCGGAGCGCGGGCGAGCAGGCCGTGATCGACGAGCTGGGCGAGGATGCGGTGGAGGGTCGACGACGACAGCCCCGTCTGCTCCGACAGCCGCGTCGCGCTGAGATCGGGCTCGTCGGCCGTGAAGCACGCGAGGATCCGCATCGCCCGCGTGAGGACCCCTTCGCCCTCTCCCTCCACTCCCATGTCTCGATTGTCGCGCCTCTGGGCCATCCGAACCCGCACGACTCGAGACATGGAGACCTGGCCGGATGGCCTCCCGCGTCCCCCGAATCGGATCCGTGCGACAAGAGTCGCCCCCTGCGCACGACACGCGCACACGCGCCCCAGCCATCCGATTCCGGTCACGCACGAGGCGAGACATGCCCGGGCGGCGGGCGACAATGGCCCCATGGCGAACTCCCCGTCGGGCGACTCGGTCACCGAGCGGATCGTGCGCGTGCTCGAGACGTTCACGACCGACCGCACGGTGCAGACGACCGCCGAGATCGGCCGACGCGCCGGCCTGCCCTCGTCGACGGCGCATCGGATGGTCGCCGACCTCGTCGCGTCGGGGCTGCTGGAGCGGGATGGCGAGCGCCGCATCCGCCTCGGCCTGCGCCTGTGGGAGCTCGCCGAGCGCGGTTCCCTCGCCCTGCGGCTGCGACAGGTCGCCCTGCCGTTCATGGAGCGCGTGCAGAGCCGGATCCGCGAGCACACCCAGCTCGCAGTGCTCGAGCGGGGCGAGGCGCTCTTCCTCGAGCGCCTCTCGTCGCCGACGTCGGGCGCCAACATCACGCGCGTCGCCGGGCGGCTGCCCCTGCACGCATCGTCGTCGGGTCTCATCCTCCTCGCGTTCGCTCCGGAGGAGGAGCGCGAGCGGGTGCTCGCCGAGCCGCTCGCCGCGGTCTCACCGGAGACCGTCGTCGACCCGATCGAGCTGCGGCGCCGCCTCGGCGCCATCCGACGCGACGGATTCGTCGTCGCCGAGGGCTCGATCGAGTCGGTGTCGACCGGCGTCGCCGTTCCGGTGCGGGATGGCCGGGGCCCGGTGATCGCGGCCCTGTCGGTCGTTCTGCCGCGCGAGGCGCCGACCGCCGGCGCGGTCGAGGAGCTCCGTGCAGCGGCGGCCGGGATCTCCGCTTCGCTCGGCGCGTCCCGGCGCTGACGGCGCGGGACACGATTCCCGTTGAACGGGAACAAGCGCGCAGCCAACCCGTCCCGCCGGGGAGACTCGTGCCATCCCGACCACGTCGAAGGAGACGGACATGACCGAGCGCACGCGCGTCGCCATCATCGGAGCCGGCCCGGCGGGCCTCCTCCTCTCGCACCTGCTGGGCCGTCAGGGGATCGAGTCGATCGTCATCGACCAGCGCTCGCGCGAGCAGATCGAGACGACCATCCGCGCCGGCATCCTCGAGCAGGGCACGGTCGAGATCCTCAGCGAGACCGGGGCATCCGACCGCGTGCACACCGTCGGGCGGCGCCACGAGGGCATCGAACTCGCGTTCGCCGGCGAGCACCATCGCATCGACTTCGCCGCGACGGCGGGCAGGGCCGTGTGGCTCTACCCCCAGCACGAGGCGCTCAAGGACCTCATCGCGGCGCGACTCGCCGCCGGCCAGGACCTCCGCTTCGAGGTCACGGCAGAGCGCGTCGAGGACGCCGAGTCGGATCGGCCCCGCCTCATCGCGCGCGACGCGTCCGGCGCGCCGGTCGAGATCGAGGCCGACTGGATCGTCGGCTCGGATGGCTCGCGCTCGGTCGCGCGGTCGTCGGTCAGCGGGCAGCGGGCGGGGTACTTCCGCGAGTACCCGTTCGCGTGGTTCGGCATCCTCTGCGAGGCGCCGCCGAGCGCCGAGGAGCTCATCTACTCCAACTCGGCCGAGGGCTTCGCGCTCATCAGCCAGCGCAGCCCCGAGGTGCAGCGGATGTACTTCCAGTGCGACCCAGAGGCCGACCCGGATGCGCTCAGCGAGGCCGAGCTGTGGGAGACGCTGCAGGCGCGCGTGCCCGGCACGACGCTCAAGGAGGGGCGCATCTTCCAGCGCGACATCCTGCGGTTCCGCAGCTTCGTGGCCCACGAGCTGCGGCGGGGCCGCGTCGTGCTCGTCGGCGACGCGGCGCACACCGTCCCGCCGACGGGCGCCAAGGGGATGAACCTCGCCGTCGCCGACGTCGTGCTCCTCAGCGAGGCCCTGCGCAGCGCGCTGGCCGACGGCGACGACGCGCTCGTCGACGCCTATCCCGAGACCGCGCTCCAGCGGATCTGGAAGGCGCAGCACTTCTCCTGGTGGATGACGAGCATGCTGCACCTGCAGCCGGAGGCGAGTGACTTCGACCGCCGGCGCCAGCTCGGGGAGCTCCGCACCGTCGTCGAGTCGGAGGCCGGACGCACCTACCTCGCCGAGGCGTACACCGGATGGCCGATGCCCGGCATCGAGGCCGTGCTCGGCCGTTAGGCACCCCGGGAGGGACGCGCGACCGCCGGTGCGTGCGGCGGTGGCGCGGGCGTGCGGCGGCGCGGGCGTGCGTGCGGCGGTGGCGGCGCGTGCGTGCGTGTCTCACCCGCTGCGGGAATCCAGCCCGCTAACCCGCCAAAACCGAGACACGACCACTCAGGCCTCTACCAACCCGCCCGCGCCCGCCGCCGGAGAAAGACCGAAAGACCGGGATCAGGAGAAAAGACCGAGAGCAGGACGATCGGGCGAAGATCGTCCTGCTCTCGGCAGATTGTCCTGCTCCCGGAGCGGGACAATCCATCCCCCCAGAGCGGAAGCAGCTCAGCCGGCCGCCGGCACCGCCCGCGCCGCGTGCACGGCATCCGCGTACACCGCGGCACTCGGCTTGGGCGTCCGCGCGAACGTGTCGCGGTCGACCGACACGAGGCCGAGCTTGGGGCCGTAGCCGAAGATCCACTCGAAGTTGTCCATGAGCGTCCAGTGGCAGTAGCCGAGCACGGGCGTGCCCGCCGCGATCTCCTCGCCGAGGGCCTCGAGCGCCGCCGGGATGAACGCCGCGCGCTGCGTGTCGTCGTCGGTCTGGATGCCGTGCTCGGTCACGAGCACGGGCACGCCCGACACCTCGTGCGCGTAGCGGACGGCGCCCGCGAGCGACGCCGGCTCGATGACCGTGCCCATGCCGTTGCGCGGCCCGTCGGGGACGACCTCGCCCGAGGCGTCGTGATAGGTCCGCTCGTAGTTCTGCACGCCGATGAAGTCGTCGTCGCGGGCGACCTCGAGCCAGTGGTCGTAGACCGCCGCACGGCGCGCGTCGCGACGCGCCTCACCGCCGGGCAGTGCGACCTCGTCGGAGATCGCGATCGAGACGCCGACGGGGAGGTCCGCGCGCCGCGCCTGGACGGCGGCTTTCGCGGCGCGGTGGGCCACGGTGAACGCCTCCTGGAAGTCGGCCTGCGCCTCGGCCGGCAGCACGTTCGACGCGAAGTAGCGCTCGGCGCCGGCCGCCCGCGCGGCCGCGGCGAGCATGTCGCGCTTGAGCTGCTCGGCGACGGGAGGCAGCTTGCCGCCCGCCTGCAGCAGCTGCTCGAGGTTCGGCTCGTTGAGCGTCAGGACCGCCGCGAGTCGGTCGCCGAAGCGCGCCATGACGCGGTCGGCCTGCTCGGCGAACAGAGCCGCGGCGTCGGAGGCGAGCCAGGACCCCGCGGCCGAGAACCAGTGCGGCGACGCGAAGTGGTTGAGGGTCACGAGGGGGGCGAGGCCGCGCTCGAGCGCGGCGTCCACGACCCGCTCGTAGTGGTCGAGCTCCTTCTGCGACACGACGCCGCGCTCGGGCTCGATGCGCGCCCATTCGACCGAGAAGCGGAAGGCGCTGAGCCCGAGGCCCGCGACGATGTCGAGATCGCTCTCGAAGAGGTCGTATGCGCGGCAGGCCTCACCCGAGCGCTCCCGGAACAGCGTCGGCGTCATGTTCTCGAGGAACCAGATGTCGCTGTGGACGTTGCCGCCCTCGTTCTGGTGTCCGGCCGTCGCGACGCCCCAGAGGAAGCCGTCGGGGAAGGAGGTCATGTCGTCACTGCTTTCTTCGGGATTCGATCGAGGAGGGATGGCCGCCCCGCGCGGGGCGGCCATCCGAGGTCAGCGCGCTCCGCGCACGAAGAGGATCACGAGGCCGCCGATCACCGCGGCGATCGCGCCGGCGATGAAGAGCGCGGCGAAGTTCGGGCCGGCGGGCCCCGCGCCGATCGCGAGGAGGGCGGGCGCCGCCGCGGCGACGATCGTCACGGGCAGGTTGTCGGCGATCTTGAGGATGCCGAGGTCCTTCGCGGGGTTGTCGGGGTCGGGGAGGACCTGCGTCGCGAGCACGAGCTCGACCGCGAAGTACACGCCCTGGCCGAGGCCGACGACCGTGCACGCCACGAGGTAGAAGCCGAAGTCGGGCGCGAGCGAGGCGAGCACGAGGCCGACGGCGAGGATGACCGCGGCGACGAGGATGAACGGCTTGCGGACGCCGAGGCGGTCGCTGAGCTTGCCGACGAGCGGGGCGACGAGCATCGTGATGCCGAGGTTCACGACGACGGTGAGCAGGATCATCGAACCGAGAGCCGCGGGATCGATGTGAAGCTTCTGCATGAGGTAGATCGCCTGGTACCCGTTCAGCGCGGCGACGCCCGAGAACACGAGCATGCGGCTCGTGAAGACCCACGTGAACGCGGAGTGCTTGAGCGGATTCACCCAGAACACGCGCAGCGCGGCTCGCAGGTCGAAGGGCGGCTGCGGGAACTCCCACTTCGGGTCGCGGACGACCACGGCGAGCACGAGCATCCCGATGACGGCGAGAGCGGTCGGGATGCCCACGAGCGGGAGGAGCTGCTGCCCGAACGGCACCGCCACGGCCATCCCGAAGAGCGCGCCGATCGGCGTGCTCATGCTCACGAGCGCCGTGGCGACGTCGCGCTGGTCGGCGGGCAGTTGGTCGGTGAGGAGCGCCATGACCGTGACGTTGGCCGCGACGAACCCGGTCGTGATGAGGAGGTGCGCCGCGACGAACACGGGCACGTTCGGCGCCGTCACGAGCAGGATGGCCCCGAGCACGAACGCGATCGCCCCCACGACGAGGTACGGGCGGCGCCGGCCGAAGCGCGACCGCGTGCGGTCGCTCAGCGTGCCGACGATGGGCAGCGCGAACAGCGTGAGGATGCCCGCGACGGCGCTCGAGATCGAGATCGTCGTCGTCGCGGTCGCGGCGTCGATCTCCGTCGCCTTGAGCGTGAGGGTGAGGAGCGCCGCCGACATCTGGGCGGCGGCCGCGCCCACCATCGCGAGAACGAGGAAGAACGTGAAGCCGCGGGGGCGCTTCACGCGCTGGCGGAACGCCTCGGTCGGGGTGAGCTCGCGCAGGGTGTCGGTCGTGATCGCGGGGGCTGCGCCGAACGGCGTGGCCGCGGGGGCGTCTTCGGGGATGGTCATGGTGGCTTCCTTGCCGATGGGGGCCGTCGGGTCGGCCGTCTCTTCGTCGATGGGGTCCCGTCGCCGGGATGCGGGAGACGCTAACACGAAAAGTTAAAGGGTTCAATGTTTTTGCGCGGATCCTGGTACGGTGCTGACATGGCAGGGCCCCGAGGCGAGTACCGGAAGAGCGCGGAACGGCGCGCGCAGATCCTCGACGCCGCGTTCGCGGTGTTCGCGAAGAACGGGTACACCGCGAGCTCGGTCAACGAGATCGCGCGAGCCGTGGGCATCACCCAGACGGGCGTCCTCCACCACTTCGCGGGCGGCAAGATCGCCCTCCTGCGCGCCGTTCTCGAGCAGCGCGACGCGCGCGCCGAGGGCGTCCTCGAGGCGCGGCGCGGCCGCGACTTCCTCCTCGGCCTCGTCGAGATCTCCCGAGCGCAGGCCGCCCAGCGCGGTGTCGTGCAGCTCTACCGCAACCTGTCGGCCGAGGCGGTCGACCCGGACCATCCCGCGCACGAGTACTTCCACGCCCGCCTCGAGCGCATCGCCGACGCCGTCACCCGCGCGTTCGCCGAGGTGCGCGACGACGGAGGGCTCCGCGACGGCGTCGACCCGCGCACCGCCGCGCTGCGCACGATCGCGATGACGGAGGGCCTCGAGCTCCTCTGGCTGAACGGCTTCGACGTCGACATGGCCGACGACATCCGCGACGTCATCGACGGCTATCTCGTCGATCCCCTCTGACCCGACCACGACCATCCGCGGACGCCGTCGTCCGCCATCAGTCAGGAGCCCCATGAGCATCGCCGCCCGCCCTGTGACCGTCGAGCACCACCGCGAGCCGATCGGCATCGGCGAGACGCGTCCGCGCCTGTCGTGGATCGTCGACGCCGACCAGCCCGGATGGGCGCAGCGCGCCTACGAGATCGAGATCGTCTCCGACGCGGGCGCGTTCACGACCGGACGCGTCGAGTCGGTCGATCAGGTGCTCGTGCCCTGGCCTGCCGAGGCGCTCGGCAGCCGGGCGCGCCGCTCGGTGCGGGTGCGCGTGTGGGGCGCCGAGGGCGACGCGTCGGACTGGAGCGCGCCGACCGTCCTCGAGACGGGGCTGCTCGACTCCGCACTGTGGGAGGCGCGGATGGTCGCTCCCGCGCTGCCCGAGACGGGCGACGGCGGCGAGCCGGCCGCGCTGCTGCGCGGCGAGGCCGAGCTCCGCGGCGGGATCGTGCGCGCCCGCGTCCGCGCCACGGCCCGGGGCGTCATGACGCTGCGGATCAACGGGCGCCCCGTCGGCGACGACGTGCTCCACCCCGGATGGACGAGCTACGCGCGGCGGCTGCGCTATCGCACGTGGGATGTCACCGAGCTCGTGCACGAGGGACGCAACGCCCTCGCGGTGCACCTCGCAGACGGCTGGTACCGCGGGTACCTCGGGTTCGGCGGCCTCCGCGACCTCTACGGAGACCGGACGGCCGCGCTCGTGCAGCTCGAGGTCGAGCACGCCGACGGTTCCCTCACGGTGGTCGGGAGCGATGCGACCTGGCGCTCGACCCTCGGGCCCGTGACGCGCGCCGACCTGTACATGGGCGAGACCTACGATGCGCGTCGCGCCATCGCCGGATGGGACGAGCCCGGCTTCGACGACGCCGCGTGGGATGCCGTGTCGACGGTCGCGTTCGACCCCGCGACCCTCGTCGCGCCCGACGGTCCGGCCGTCCGCCGCACCGAGACCATCCGCCCTGTCGAGGTGCGCACCTCGCCGACCGGCCGGACGATCCTCGACTTCGGGCAGAACCTCGTCGGCCGGCTCCGCGTGCGCGTCCCGGCCGACGCAGGCGAGATCGTGCTGCGGCACGCCGAGGTGCTCGAGCACGGCGAGCTCGGCACCCGACCGCTGCGGCGCGCCCGTGCGACCGATGTGGTCCTCGGCGATGGCGCCGCGTTCGCGTGGGAGCCCGCTTTCACGTTCCACGGCTTCCGGTACGCGGAGGTGAGCGGATGGCCCGGCGACGTCGATCCGTCGGCGTTCGAGGCCGTCGTGCTGCACACCGACATGCGCCGCGTCGGCACCTTCTCGTGCTCGGATCCGCTGCTCGACCGTCTGCACGAGAATGTCGTGTGGGGCATGCGCGGCAACTTCCTCGACGTGCCGACCGACTGCCCGCAGCGCGACGAGCGCCTCGGCTGGACGGGCGACCTGATGGCCTTCGCGCCGACCGCCGCGTACCTCTACGACACGTCGGGGATGCTCACGGGATGGCTCGCCGACCTCGCCGCCGACCAGCACGACGACGGCAACGTGCCGGTCTACATCCCCTGGGCCGACGTCGACCCGAATATGCCGCCGCTCGGGGCCGAGGCCGGCTGGGGCGACGCCGCGACGGTCGTGCCGTGGACGCTCTACGAGCGCTACGGCGACGTCGAGATCCTCCGCCGCCAGTGGGGTTCGATGACCGGATGGGTCGAGGCGCTCGCCGCGCGAGCGGGCGACGCCCTCGACTTCTCCAGTGGAGGTTTCTCGTTCGGGGACTGGCTCGACGCGGCGGCGCCCGACGACCAGCCGTGGGCCGCGCGCCTGCCGTGGCAGGCGGTCGCGACCGCGTACCTCGCGCTGTCGGCGCGCATCCTCCGCGACGCCGCGGCCGTCCTCGATCGCCGCGAGGACGAGGCGCGCTACGCGGACCTCTTCGCCCGCACGGCGGCGCGCTACCGCGACGAGTACGTCACCCCCACGGGGCGCGCGGCGTTCCCGTCGCAGACCGCGTACGCCCTGGCCATCCGCTTCGGCCTCCTGCTCCCCGAGCAGGAGGAGCACGCGGGAGAGCTCATGGCCGCCCAGGTCGCCGCCGACGGGTTCGCGATCGGCTCGGGCTTCCTCGGCACGCCGCACGTGCTCGACGCGCTCGCCGACACCGGTCACGCCGCGACAGCGTGGCGGCTTCTCCTGCAGACGGAGTGCCCGTCGTGGCTCTACGCCGTGACGATGGGGGCGACCACGGTCTGGGAGCGCTGGAACTCGATGCTCCCCGACGGCTCGATCAACCCGGGCGAGATGACGTCGTTCAACCACTACGCGTTCGGAGCTGTGGCCGACTTCCTCCACCGACGGGTCGGCGGACTCGCTCCGGCAGCGCCGGGCTACCGCCGGATCCGGGTCGCGCCGCTCCCGACTCCCGAGCTCACGTGGGCGCGCACCGCCCACGAGACGCCCTACGGTCGCGCGGAGGCGTCCTGGACTCTCGAGGACGACGCCTTCGCCCTCGAGGTCGTCGTCCCGCCGTCAACGGAAGCCGAGATCGTGTTGCCCGACGGGTCGGAGCCGACGATCGTCGGCTCGGGGACGCACCTGTTCGCGTGCGCGTTCACCGCCGGTGAGGCGGCCGCGGTGGCCGCGTCGTTCACGGGCTAGCGGCCGCCCGGCGTCCGGCGGGCGGAGCGCCTCGCGCGGGCGCCCCGCCGCGCCCTCACCGCACGCCGCGGATCGGCAGGATGAGCATCGCCCCCAGCACGGCGGCGGCCGTTCCCGCCAGGAACAGCGCCGTGAAGTTCTGCGGGCTCGTGGCGCTCGCGCCGATCGCGAGCAGGGCGGGGGCCACCGCAGGCACGATCGACGAGGGCAGCGAGCTGGCCAGGTTCATGATGCCGAGGTCCTTCGCAGGGTTGTGCGCGTCGGGAAGCACGTCCATGATCAGCGCGTAGTCCACGGCGAAGTACACGCCCTGCCCGATGCCCATGACGGCGACCGCGACGAGGAACATCGGGTACGTCGTCGCGGCCGCGGTGAGGCCGAGGCCGACGGCGAAGACGACGGCCGAGGCGATGACGAATGGCTTGCGGCGTCCGACCCGGTCCGAGAGCTTGGCGAGCATCGGCGCGAACACGAGCGACAGTCCGGTCGAGAGGAGGCCGGCGACGAGGATGGCTGTTCCCACGGTCGCAGGATCGATGTGGTGAACCATGATCAGGTAGAACGCCTGGTACGCATTGACGGCGGCGACGCCGAAGAAGATCATGAGCCGGCTCCACCACGCCCAGGCGTACGACGGATGCCGCAGAGGGTTCACCCAGAACGTGCCCAGGAACTGCGAGGCCGAGAAGGTGGGCCTCTCCTCGCGCGCGATGGGCGCGTCGGACACGGACAGGGCGAGCGCGAGAACGGCGACCACGGCCACTCCGGAAGGCAGCAGGATCATCGCGACGAGGTTCGGCTGCATGAGCTGCGCGAGGAAGATCCCGAGAAGCGCGCCGATCGGTGCGCCGAGGCCGAGCATCGCCGACGCGGGTCCGCGGTGCTCCGCCGCGACCTGATCCGGGACAAGCGCGGTCGCTCCGACGAGCGCGCAGACGAAACCGAGCGTCGTGACGACGTAGCCCGCGGTGAGCACCGCGACCGTCGAGGCGATGACCGTGATCGCGGCGCCGGCTGCGAACAGCGCCGCCCCTGTGAAGAGGTACGGGCGCCGTCGTCCGATGCGCGCAAGCGTGCGGTCGCTCAGCCGCCCGACCACGGGATAGCCGATGAGCGAGAACAGGCTGCCGATGCCCACGACGATCGACAGCACGGTCGTCGCCCCCTCGGCGTCGATCGCGGACGACTTGAGCGACAGGGTGAGGATGGCCATGGCGAGCAGGGCGCCGTTGGCGGACGCGACGGCGGCGGCGAGGAGCACGAGGAAGCCGAGCTTCGGCTTCCCCGATGCTCCGACGGACGTCCGGTGGACGGCAGTGACGATGCGGGACACGGGTGTTCTCCTTTGAACGGGTGGGTCGAGTCAGGGATGGACGGGCGCGCGCAAGTCGGCGCGGTGGCTGCTCGCGCCGGGAGCGAGCGGGATGCTCTCGCCCGCGACGACGAGGTCGGCGGCGACTCCGAACGGCACGGTCACACCGATCTCCACGGCGTCTCCCTCGCGGCGCCACGACACCGCGAGTTCGCCGTACGGGGTAGGCACAGCAGCGCTCACGCGCGTGACGCCCGCGTCGAAGTCGGGTTCGACACGCGCCCTCCGCCACCCGGGGGCGGCGGGGGAGAGGCCGGCGACCCGGCGGAAGAGCCAGTCGTCGACGCAGCCGAACGCGTAGTGGTTGAGCGACACCGGACGGATGACGCCGTCAGCGCCGATCGCATCCCACGACTCCCAGACGGTGGTCGCGCCACGGTCCACCTCGTAGAGCCACGAGGGCGGCTCGTCCTGCCAGAGCAGTTCGCGCGCGAGCTCCTTGTGCCCCGTGTCCCAGAGCGCGTCGAGGAGGTGCGGCACAGAGAGGAAGCCCGTGTCGAGCCGCGTCCCGCGCTGGCGAACGAGCTCGGCGAGCCGCTTCCCCGCGGCCGCACGGAGGTCGGTCGGGATCATGTCGAGTCCCAGCGCGAGCGCGTACATCCCCTGCAGCGGGACGGGCAGCGAGCCGTCCGAGTCGACGTACTCCGCTGCGAATGCGGAGCGGACCTCCGCTGCCCGCCGCGCGAGATCGGCGCCCTCCGACCGCCCCAGCACCTCGGCCATCCGACCCGCCAGGGTCAGCGTGTGCGCCTGGAACATCGGGGCGACGAGCTCCGACGTGAGCGCAGGGGCGATGCCGATCGCCTCATGCAGCGGGCGCCCTTCCAAGGTCGAGGGCGTGAGCCAGTCGCCGAAGTGCTCACCGGTGTTGTACAGCAGACGCTGTCGGGCACGTCGCTCGTCACTCAGGGCGCCCCCGATCAGCTCGGTCTCGGCGGTGCGCGTCTGGAAGGCGACCCACGCGAGGACCGCCTCGAAGTTCTCGGCGATCACGCGCTCGTCGCCGTAGCGCTCGTACAGGGTCCACGGCACGATCGCGATCGCGTCGCTCCAACCCGCAGCCGCGACGATCGACCCGACCCCGTGCCCGCTCTCTGCCGCCGCGAGATCGCAGGCGGAGTACGGCGACATGATCGGCACGCGACCGTCGGCGAGCTGGTCGGCGCGCAGGTTGTCGAGCCAGCGGGCAGCGAAGGCCGCGATCCGGGCGTTGTTGGTCGCCGCCGGCGCGAACACCTGCAGGTCGCCGGTCCACCCCGCGCGCTCGCGCTGGGGGCAGTCGGTCGGGATGGACAGGAAGTTCGCGCGCTGGCTCCACACCACGTTCTCGTGAAGGCGGTTCAGCCGCGCGTCGGTCGTCCAGAAGCGGCCGGCGTAGTCGAGGTCGCTCGAGATCACCACGGCTGTCGCGTCCTCCGCACGCAGGCCGTCGACGCCGCGGACACGCGCGTAGCGGAAGCCGTGGAAGGTGAACTCGGGCTCCCATTCCGCGTCGCGTCCATCGGAAACGTAGACGTCGGTCTGCTCCTTGTTGATGCCCTCGATGTTGACGAACCACGAACCGTCGCGGTCGAGGGCCTCGGTGTGTTCGACGACGACCTCGCTCCCGGGCGCGAGCCCGCGCAGAGCGAGGCGCACACGGCCGGCGATGACCTGCCCGAAGTCGACGATCCATCCCTCCGCCGTCTCGCGCACGTCGAGGGCGGGCAGCTCGCGCACTCGCCGGACGGGCTCGCCGCGGAACGCGACGAGAGCGCCGCTGTCGATGCCCCGGTCGATCACGGGAGTCCAGGAGCCGTCGTCGAAGCCGGGCTCGCGCCATCCGCTCGACAGGGCGCGTGCGTCGAACCGCTCGCCGACGAAGAGATCCGCGTACCGCCACGGCCCCTCGGTGCTTCGCACGTCCCCGCCGGAGCGGATGACATGGGTCGCACCGTCCGCGAAGGTCGTGTGGAGCTCCCACGTGGCGGCGAGGCAGTCTCCGAACTGCGCACTCGATCCGGTCAGGCCGATCCGACCGGCCCACCAGCCGTCGGCGAGCGCGAGGGCCAGCACGTTCTGCCCCGCCGTCAACTGGCTGGTGACGTCGTACGTCTGCACGCTGATGCGGTGGGCGTAGCTGTCGAACCCCGGGGCGAGCACCTCGTCGCCGACGCGGTCCCCGCCGAGCCACGCGGAGTAGACGCCGCGCGCCGTGAGGTGGAGGCGAGCGCGAAGCGGCGCCTCAGGAAGCTCGAAGACCTGCCGAAGGAGCTGCGCCGGGCGGAGGCGCTCCCCCACCGGCGTCATCGGGCCGCCCCCGCGAATCCAGTCGGCGAGCGACCAACGCTCGGTCTCGGTCGGGCGCTGGTCAGGCTCCACCCACGGCGCGGCCCACGCAGCGAGGTCCGGAGCCGTGCCGAAGGCGCTCTCCGCACTCATCACGCCCCCGGCTGACCAGCTCGCCACCCGCCAGCCGTAGTCCGCGTCGGCTGCAAGCGGCACGCCGTCGTACGCGATGAGGGAGGTCTCGGAGCTGTCGACGCGCCCCGAGTCCCACACGACCGCGCCCGAACCATCCGTGACCGTGAGCCGATACGCCGTCTGCGCATGGTCGGCGATCCAGGAGAAGCGAGGGCGGAGGACATCGACAGCGATGGGCCGGTGCAGATGCTCGACGCGCAGATCGCGGCAGGTCCGCGGGGCCATGGGTGCTCCTTCGCTGCACGGTCGGGATGCCGTGCCCTGCGAGCATATGCGCCCAAAACCTTATATGCAAGGTTTTCGTTCCGGCTAGCGTGGAGCCATGCCATCAGGAGCCCGCAAGCGCGGCAGCTACGCGGTGGGCAGAGAGCGCCGCGAACGGATCCTGGACGCCGCTTCCGCTCGCTTCGCCGAGAACGGGTACTCCCGCACCTCGCTTGCCGAGATCGCGCGCGACGTCGGCATCACGACACCGGGCCTGACCCATCACTTCCCCACGAAGCAGCATCTCCTGCTCGCCATCGTCGAGCGCCGCTTCGACGTCGCGCAGAGCATCGCGGAAGCCGCGGAGGGCGAGCTGGACGGCACGCGCACACTGAGGCTCCTTCTGAGCCTCAGCCAGATGTTCGTGGACCAGGCCGGCCTCATGGAGCTCTTCGTCCTCGTCTCCGCGGAGGCCGCCGACGCCTCGAGCCCCGCGCACGCGCTGTTTCAGGCGCGGTATGAGCGGGTCGTGGGCGAGATCGCGGCACTGTTCACCGCGGAAGCCGAAGCAGGCGCGCTGCGCTCGGACATCGACTACCGGGCGGTCGCGCGCGAGTGCATCGCGGTGAGCGACGGTCTGCAGCTGCAGTGGGTCGTGACAGGCGGGCGAATCGACCTCGTCGCCCTCTCGCGTGCACACCTCGAGCGCCTGGCCCCGACCATCCTGCGCTCAGGCGAGCCTGTCCGGCTCTGACGCTCCTGCACCGCTGAACGGGTGCCGACCGCTACTTCGCGGAGCGCGTCGCATTCGCGGAGCGCCTCGCGCGGGCGCCCCGCCGCGCGGAGAACCGCACGATGAGCGCGAGCGCCAGGGCGGAGGCGGCCATCGCCGACCAGCCGATCGCTGAGACGGCGGCGAGCGACGCCGCCATGCCGACGCCCGCGGCGAGCATGCCGAGGGCGAAGAGGAGCCCGAGCGCGCCCGCGCCCCGGCGGAGCGCGCGGCCGATGAGCCAGCCGGCGACGAGGATGGGCCCGGCGACCGAGATCGCCGCGACGCTGATCGCCGTCGGCATGATCCACGCCTGGCCGGTGAGGCTCGCGTAGATGAGGGCGCCCGCGCCCGCGCCGAGACCCGCCGCGAGCCAGATGCCGAGCCACAGGGCGGCGCGCCGCGGCGGCGCGATCCGCTTCGGGCGAGCGGGTGCCGTCGCGCGCTCGGCGCGGGCTTCAGTCGGACGGGTCTCCTCGAGTGCGATGCGGGTGCGCATGACTCGAGGAGACCATCCGAACCTCAGACGACGCTCAACGCGCCGCGGCCTGGCGCTCCGTCGCGAGCGTGCGGATGAGCGCGTGCTGGCGGCGCAGCTGATCCGAGGCGCGGTACGGGTGCTTGTGCCCCTCGTACTCGCTCGAGAGCCAGCCCGTGTAGCCCGATTCGAGGACGACGTCGATGATCTCGGCCCACGGGATGTGGTGGTCGACGAGCTCGTCGTCGATCTCGTGGAACTTCGCCTGGAAGTACACCGTGTACGGCATGACGTCGCGCAGATCGGAGACCGGCACCACCGGCACGACGGGGAACGCGGGCGCGCCGCCCGTGCCGAGCTGCGACGTGATGCCGGGCTCCTCGCGGCGGAACATGCTCTTCTGGAACACGCCCGTGTCGATGAGCAGCCCGAAGTTCTCGGTGCCGGTGCGCTCGATGAACGCGATGTACTCGTCGACCACGGGCGACCTGATGACCGACGGCCAGTGGATCTCGGGGCAGATCGTGATGCCGAAGTCGTGCGCGAGGTCGAGGTTGCGCTCGACGGCCTGGTCCCAGATCGGATCGACCTGGAGGTCGCTCGTCACGACGCCGATCTTGGGGCGCACGAACGAGAACCCGAGCGTCGCGGCGAGACGCAGGTCGAGCGCGAGCTGCTCGGCGCCCTCCTCGACGGTCATGCCGCGCCCGGGGAACCGGCGCGTGTCGAGCCATGATCCGTACAGGGTCGGCGTGAGCCCGAGTTCGGTATTGCGGGCGTGCCACGCATCGATGAAGGCCGTGGATGGCTGGGGGTAGCTCTCGACATGGCCCTCGCCGAGGATCTCGATTCCGGTCGCGCCGAGATCGGCGATGTCGCGCGCGCAGCCGTCGAGGTCCATGACGACGCCGAAGTCGCCGGTGTAGCTGTAGACCGAGACGCCCAGCTGGAACGGGAGAGCGCTCATCGGACGATCACCGCCTTCCGGGTCGCGGTCCAGGCCTGCGGCTGGAGCTCTTCGGGGATGTACGACATGCGCATGCGCAGAGTGAACGAGACGTCGTGGACGCCTGGCGCGAGGCCGCCGTCCTTCGTCACCGTCAGCACCGCCGCGTGCTCGAGCGGCCAGCGGACATCCGTCGACTCCCGCAGCTGCGCGAACGAGTACTCGCCGCTCGGGAGGCCCCACGTGATGTCGGAGGCGCCGAATTCCTCGCCGTCGACGACGAGCGTGGGCTCCTCGAGCAGGTTCGCCCAGACGCCGCGGTAGTAGGGGCTGCGCACCCGCAGCTGGAATCCGGTCGCGCGGTCTCCGCCGACGTTGCGGAACCCCTTCGACTGGATGAGGGATTTCTCGAGCATCCTCGCTCCTCTCGCGCCCCGTCGTGGGGCTCACTTATGTCGAGAATAGTCATAAGCTTGCGTGAAGCCAACATTGAGAGGATCCGCAATGACGCCATCCGATGCCGACGAGCTCCGCGCGCGCAATCGCGCGGTGGTCGAGGCCTTCTTCTCGTCGAACCTCGACAACCCCGAGGAGCGCATCGCGCTCTGGCACCCCGACGGCGTCAAGGAGCTGCCCTTCGCACCGCGCGAGCTGCCCAAGACCCGATGGGAGGGGCGCGACGAGATCGTGGCGAACACGGTCAGCAACGCCGGGATGTTCGCGAACTGCGTGCACCAGGACCTCGAGATCTTCGCGTGCGAGGATCCTTCGCTCTTCTTCGTGACGAGCCGGATGGTGCCGGAGGCGACGTTCCTGGGCGAGCCGTACCCGCAGTCGTTCGTGCACCTCCTGCGCGTCGAGGACGGCAGGATCATCCTGCAGCGCGAGTACTTCGACTCGGGCATCCTCGCCGACGCCGAGCGCGCCGCCCGCGCGAAGGGGCGCACGCCGACGGTCTGAGGGCCCGCTCGGGCGCCTCGGCCGCCGCCGCGTTTCGCGGCGAACCGGGCGCGGATCGACGCAGGACGCGGCAGGAGCCTGGGACTCCTGCCGCGTTTCGCGTCCAACGGATGGCCGTCTGCCGCGTTCCGGGGCGAACGACAGGCGAACCCGCACGCCGGCCGACGCCCCCGCATCGGCCGGCGCGGTCTTACAGGCGCGCCGCGGCGTCCTGCGCGGCCCGCACGGCGAGCGCGACCGACATGAGCGTCGGGTTCATCGTCGTCGCGGTCGGGATGGTGCCGTTGCCGCCGACGTAGAGGTTCTCGAAGCCCCACACCCGCGAGTGCGGGTCGGCGACCGAGGTGCCGTCGTCGGCGACGCCGAGCCGGGTGGTGCCCTGGTAGTGCAGGCTCGACCCGTTGGGCATGAGCCGCGGCTCGGCGATGAAGACGCCGAGCCCCTCGCCGATGCGGCGCAGGCGCTCGGTCGCGTCGGCGATCTCGGCCTCCTCCTCGGGGCCGAGCGCGTACTCGATGGTCATGTTCGGCAGTCCGCGGTAGTCGAGCTCGTCGTCCGAGAGCGTGACGCCGTCCTCGAAGCGCGGGCGCTTGCGCATCCCGTAGCCCATGTTGACGTAGCCCCACCGGTTGCCGGCGTGCGGATGGCTCTCATCGAGCGGGAAGGGGGGCTGCTCGGCGTACATCACCTGCAGGGAGTACGGATGGCCCGGCTCGGCGAACGGGATGCGATTGACGGCGGCGACGGGGTCGACCGGGTTCGCCGCGCGGCGCGCGAGCTCCGCCTCGAGATCGGCCTCCGAGGCGAACCGCGACATCTGATCGCCGGACAGCGCGACGGTCGAGATGACGACCGGGTGCTCGGTGAGGTAGCGGCCGAGTGCGCGCGGCCGGATGCCCGACGCCCAGAGCAGCTGCGGGGTGCGGAATGCGTCGGCAGCGACCACGACGAGGTCGGCCTCGACCGTCGCGGTCTCGCGCGTGCGGAGGTCCTCGACGACGACGCCGGTCGCGCGCGCGCCGTCGACGACGATCTGGCGCACGAGCGACAGGTCGCGCAGCTCGAAGCGCGCCGCGAGCGGGGAGCCCGGGTCGGCGAGCGGGCCGAGCACGACGTCGGCGCCGGCCCAGCGGACCGTGCCGTCGGGCTGCGGGTCTCCCGCGACCGGCAGCGTGCTCGGCGCGGGGTCGGAGCCCGCTGCCTCCTCGAGCAGCGAGCGGATGGCCGCGCCGACGGCCGAGTCGGCGAACGCGGCGCTCTGCACGTGCAGGAGCTCCTCCGCGCGCTGGATGAGCGCATCCCACTCCGCGTCGTCGATGAAGTCGACGCGCTCCGAGCCGGAGGGGCGGGGCGTCGCGCACGTCCAGTGGGCGCCCATCCCGCCGACGTTCGTCGAGGCCGCGGCCGCCGGGAATGTGGGCGCGTGCGCGGCGCCCTCCCCGCCGAAGTCGAGCAGATGCGTGCCCTGGCGCGCCGTGAACATCCCCTCCACGACCGTTCCGGCAGGGATGCCGAGCGACTCGCGCAGGGCGCCCGCTTGCGGGCCCTGCGACAGCTCGCGCGCCCGCGCCTTCTCGTCGGGCGACGGGATGTTGCGCACGCTCTCCCCCGGCACGGCGGTGAGCTGCGGACCGGCCTCGAACATGACCACACGGGCGCGCGGATGACGCTCGAGCAGTTCGCGCGCGAAGGTCGAGCCGATGGGTCCGCTGCCGACGACGGCGATGACGGGCTGGGCGTTCATGGGGTCTCCTCGCGGGGTGAGGCGGGGCCGCCTGCGGCGGCCTGGGGGATCGGATGGCCGCGCCCGACGAGGCGGGTCGGCTCTGCGGCGGGCGGATGGGCAGGGGCGTGCTCGTCCGAGAGGCGCCCGGCAGGCAGGAGGAGCGCGATGACGAAGCCGAGGAGGTAGACGAGCGCGAGAGCGCCGAAGACGGGCCCCATGACGTCGCCGTACGCGCGGGCGACGGCGTCCTGCACGGCCGCGGGCGCCGCGTGCACCTCCTGCGGCGTGAGCGCGGCGACCTCGGAGACGAGGGCGGCGGCCACGCCGGCGCCGATCACGCCTCCGACGATCGCGGTCGCGACCGTGGAGCCGATCTGGCGGACGAGGTTGACCGCAGCGGTCGCGGCCCCGGTCGCCGAGCGCGGCGCCGAGCTCTGCGCGACCGCGACCACGAGGCTCATGAAGAGGCCCGTGCCGATGCCGACGAGCGCCATGAGCGCCATCGGCACCCACAGCGGCAGCCCGAGCGGGAGGACGGCCATCGCTCCGAGGCCGAACGACGCCAGCAGCGGACCGGCGATCGCGAAGCGCCGGTAGCGCCCCGTGCGCCCGACGAGCCATCCGCTGAACAGGCTCGACACGAGCATCCCGAACACCGTGGCGATCGGCACGAGACCCGAGACCGTCGCGCTCGTGCGGTACGCCATCTGGAAGAACGTCGGAAGGTACGCCGTGACCGAGAAGAGCCCGACGCCGATGACCGCGGAGAGAGCGGTCGACGCGGCCATCCGGCGGTCGGCGAACAGGCGAAGGGGAACGAGCGGGTGCGATGCGCGGAACTCCACGAGCACGAAGACCGCGAAGCCCGCCGCCGACAGCGCCGCGCACGCGAGGCCGGCGCCGAGCGCGGCGGGGTCGCCGAGCCAGGTGACCGCGAGCACGAGTGAGACCATGGCGACCGCGAACGCGAGGGCCCCGGCGATGTCGATGCGCCCCCGCTCCGCCCCGCTGTCGACGTGCGGCAGCGCGAACGCCGCGAACGCGAGCGCCGCTCCGCCGAGCGGCAGATTGATCCAGAAGACCCACGGCCATCCCCACGTGTCGACGATCACACCGCCGAGCACGGGGCCGGCGAGGATCGCGACCGGGAAGGCCGCGCCGATGACGCTCATGTACCGCGCACGCTGCCGGGGCGTCGTCACGTGCGCGACGATCGTCTGCGACATGAGGTGGAGACCCGCCGATCCGATGCCCTGGACGACGCGCGCGACGATGAGCGCCGTCATGTCGGTGGCGAAGCCGCACGCGAGCGACGCCGCGAGGAACACCGCGAGCGAGACGAGGAAGACCAGGCGCGGGCCGATCATGTCGCCGAGGCGGCCGATGACCGGCATGAGCACCGTGCTCGCGAGCGTGTAGGCCACGATGATCCAGCTCATCTGCGCGAGCGCGTCGAGCTCGCCGGCGATCGTCGCGAGCGAGGTCGAGACGATCGTGTGGTCGAGCGCGCCCAGGAACGACACGACGAAGAGCGCGCCGACGAGGAGTCGGATGCGGAGCGGAGAGAGGTTCATCAGCGGATGGCCCGTACGACCGGGCTGTCGACTCGACCTGGTGTGCCCCGTCGGCCTCGGCGCCGACGGGAACGAGCCCTCGCGGGCCCCGATGTCCCCGCCAGCATATCAGCTTCAGTAGAAAAACTACATAAGTAGGTCGAAAGTCATCCTTGACGTGCGTGCAGCCAGTCGTTCACGACGTCGAGCGTGCGGAGCGCACCCGCGTTGCCCGGCTGGTCGATGTGACCATGCGCGGCGCCCGGCTCCACGTGCAGCTCGACCGTCCCTCCGGCCGCACGCACCGACCCGGCGAACGACTCGCCGGATGCCCGGAGCGCGTCTCGCTCGCAGACGACGACGAGCGCGGGCGGGTATCCCGCGCCGCTCCCCTCGCCCGGGAACGCGTGCGGATCGCTCAGGGCGTCGACGGAGCCCGCGAAGTTCAGGGCGAGCTGCGCATGGGGTGATGCGGGATCGAGCGGCACCCCCGGGTTCGCGCTGTTCGCGTGAAGCGCAGGGTAGACGGCCAGGAGCCCGCCCGGCAGGGGCCCCTCTGCGCCGTCGCGCACACGCGCGGCCACGCCGACCGCGAGGTTGCCGCCCGCACTCGCCCCGCCGAGCACCAGGCGATCAGCCGGGAGCCCCAGCAGGGCAGGGGCGGAGCGCCAGGCCACGAGCACATCGTCGGACGGCGCGGGGAAGTGCGCCTGGCCGAGGCATTTCGTGTAGTCGACCGCGAGAACGGGGATCCCGCGTGCCGCGAGCTCCCTGGCCACCCAGTTCGACTCCGGCATGTCGAGGTGCCCGCCGATGAACCCGCCGCCGTGCACCCAGACGAGCGCGACGCGCGCTTCCGCCCCGGGGCGCCGGTAGAGCCGCACGGGCACGCCGCCCTGCGCGCCGTCAACCGTGTGCTCGACCGTCTCGATCCCGCGCAGATGAGGGAACCGCCGCTCGAGCGACGCCGTGTCGATGTCGGGGCGCGGATCCTCCGGCTCCCCGTGCTCGGCGAGCCATCGGATGGCCTCGCGCACGGGGAGGCGTCGGAAGTCGGGCAGGCCGGCTGCGTCGGCGTCGCTCATGTCAGTTCCCTTCGGAGAGGACGGCGCGCACGCGCTCGTCGTGCACGAGGTCGGACAGGTCGGTCGCCCCGCCGTGCACCGCACGCCGCAGGGCAGCTCGCGCGGCGGACTCGCGCACCCGGGGGAGCACGAGCTCGCCGTCCGCCGTGGCGACCCGCACGTCGACGCCACGGGGATCGACGCGCACCTCGACCCGCTGCTCGCCGAGCGTCCGCGCGACGATCGCCGGATGGCCCGAGGTCGCGCCCGCGAGGAGCGTCACGGGGACCCCGTGGGGCGTCGCCAGGAGGGCGAGGACGCCGGCCGAGCTGTGCGTGCACGCGGACGGCGCGAGAGGCCCGGCGAGCACCCGGCCCCAGCCGATCGCGTCGCGGAGCCACTCCGCCGCCGCGTCGGTCGGCAGAGCCGCCTCGACGACGACCGCGCGAGCCGCGGCAGCCGCGCGGGACGCCTGGTCCGGCAGCGGGCGCAGCCGCTCGCGCTCGACCGCGCACTCCGCTGCGCCGAGCACGTCGAGCGCCTCGGCCGGAACGGACACCGGCTCGGCGACGAGCGGCGACGTCGAGCGGCTGCTCCCTGCGAGAGCGTCGCGCAGCCGCGAGACCCACCCGTCGGCGCCGTCGACCATGACCACCCGCTCGCCCCCGGGCTCCGCGGTGCGCCCGCGGCCGGGACCGACCGTCAGCGGCAGCTCGATCGCGGCGACCCGGAAGCGGTCGGCGGACTCCCGCGCGGACGCGAGGTCCCCGCCGATCATGCGGCGCTCCGCACGGCGTCCGCGACCGCATCCGCGAGATCGATCGCGTAGTGCGCGTCGGCCGCGATCTCGTCGTACTCGATGGGCGCGTCGCCATCCAGTGCCGCCGCGAACGCGCGCCAGAGTGCGACATAGCCGTCGTCCGCAGCGCGCGGATGGCGGATCAGCCGGCCGTCGTCATGCCGGATCCGCACCTCGGCGGAGCCGTCGTGCACGAACGACGGCGGGAAGTCGATCTCGACGCCATCCCCCTCCGTCCGGATGGAGACGCGCCACAGCGCCTCGGCACCGTCGGGCACCATCGCCGTCGCGAGCTGCACGAGCACGTCGCCCGCGCGGAATCCGATCGCGTATCCGATCGGCGGCACGGGGCGTGCGAACACGACCTTGTCGAGGCGGGGCGCGAGATCGCGCAGCAGCGGGGCGTCGTGGATCGCGAGGCCGAGGACGAGCTGGCGGATGACCGCCGCAGCGAAGCCGGTATCCGACCAGTCGGGCGCCGAGCGCGCGGGCGCGGCCACGCCGCGGTCCGCGAACTCGGTCACCGCCGCGTGATAGCGCTCGTTGGCCGGCAGCGACACCGTGACGGAGATGCTCTGAACCCGTTCGCGCCGTGCGATGAGGAAGTGCTTGGCGCGCCCCCACGCGGGGTCGTGGAGGTGATTCGTCCCCACGATGAGCGCGACCCCGGCCTCGCGGCAGGCGCGCAGCACCGCGTCCACCTCGCCGTGCGCGAGAGCGAGCGGCTTCTCGCACAGGACGCCGCGCTTGCCGGCCGCGACCGCCGCGAGAACCTGGCCCGCATGACGCTCTGGCGGCGACGCGATCACGACGACCTCGACGGCCGGGTCGGCGAGCAGCTCCTCGGCGCTCGAGGAGGCGCGGGCTCCCAGCGGTGCCGCGATGGCGGCCGCGCGCCCACTGCCCGCGTCCGCGACGTGCACGACCGCGAAGCGATCGCCCAGGCGGGCGAGGGTGGGAACGTGGAGCGCTGCCGCGCCCGGGCCCGCGCCGATGATCCCGACTCCTGTGGGCATGCGACCTCCTCGTCGTGCGCACTTACGTTAAAAGTACACGTAAGTTTCGGCGCGATCGACAATAGATCGCGCGATCTCGCGGGCACTGTGCCAGAATCCGAGGATGGCGAACCAGTCCACCCTCCGATTCGGGGCCCAGACCGACGAGGTCACGAGCCTGCTGCGGATCGTCAATCTCGTCCGGACCGGCGAGGCCACCACGCGGCCCGAGATCGGCCGGCTGACCGGACTCGGGCGCGGCGTCGTGTCGCAGCGCGTCGACCGCGCGATCGAAGCGGGCTTCCTCGAGGACGCCGAGCTGGGCCCGTCCTCCGGAGGGCGCGCGCCCCGCGTGCTGCGCTTCCGATCCGAGCAGGCGCGCATCCTCGTGTGCGCCCTCGGCGCCCTGCACATCCGCGTCGGCGTGACCGATCTCGACGGGCGCGTGATCGCCGACGATCACGCGCCGTGGGACATCACACGCGGGCCGGACGCGACGCTCGACGCCGCGATCGAGATGGCCGAGACCGTGCTCGCGCAGACGGGGGACGCCCCGATCTGGGCCGTCGTCGTCGGCGTCCCCGGGCCCGTCGACTTCAGCTCGGGGCGCCCGGTCGCTCCGCCGATCATGCCCGGCTGGAGCGGATTCGACGTCCGAGCGCGCTTCGAGGAGCGGTTCTCCGCGCCCGTGTGGGTCGACAACGACGTGAACCTCCTCGCGCTCAGCGAGCGCGACCGCCGCCGTGCGCAGAACGTCGACCTCATCTTCTGCAAGATCGGATCCGGCATCGGCGCCGGGCTCCTCTCGCAGGGGCACCTCCACCGCGGCGCGAACGGCGCGGCCGGCGACATCGGGCACGTGCGCGTGCTCGGCTCGGAGGAGCTGTGCCGGTGCGGCAAGATCGGCTGCCTCGAGGCCGTCGCGAGCGGATGGGCGCTCATCCGCGACGCGCAACGCGCGGTGGCGGAGGGCGACGACGGAGCCCTCGCCTACTTCGTCAAGAACGACGAGGAGCTCACCCCGGAGCACATCGCGATCGCAGCCACCCACGGCGATGCGCTCGCGATCTCGCTCATCCAGAAGTCCGCACGCGTCGCCGGGGAGTCGATCGCGACGCTCGTCAACATGTTCAACCCGGCGGTGATCGTCATCGGCGGTGCGATCGCGTCTGCGGGCGAGGTCTTCCTCGCGGAGGTGCGCCAGCGCGTGTACGAGCTCTCGCTGCCCCTCGCGACCCGCGACCTGCAGATCGTGAACTCCGCGAACGACCCGACCGAGCCCATCCGCGGCGGCGCGCAGCTCGCGATCGAGCAGCTGTTCGACGCGACCTTCCCGCGCTGGTTCGCGGACGGCCGGCCCACCATCCAGGGGGTGCTCGCCGCGGCCTGAGACCGCTTCTTACGAAAAACGACGGAAGTGTGTATCTTCTGGGTCTAAGTCACACGAAGGAGTGTCATGACCCCGAAGCCCATCCGCACGCTCATCGTCACCGGGATGACCGACGTCCACCACGACTGGCGGAAGACCACTCGGGCCCTCGTCGCGCTGCTGGAGTCGACCGGGCGCTTCGATGTCCGGGTCTCCGAGGAGTTCCGGGGCGCGACCGCCGAGACGCTGCGCCCATACGATCTCGTCGTCCTCAACTACTACGGGCGGCGCGACCCCTGGCGCGACGTGCCCGAGGAGCGCTTCGGCGAGGAGACCGAGCGCGCGCTGTTCGACTTCGTCGCCTCGGGCAAGGGCCTCATCGCCTACCACCCGACCCTCGCGGGAGGCGTCGGCTGGGATCCCGAGTACGAGCGCCTCCTCGGCGGCGTGATGCGCGAGGACACCTCGCGGCGGGCGCCGAACAACGACTTCCTCCTCCGCACGGCCGAGGCGCACCCCATCACGGATGGATGGCCCGCCGAGTTCCCGCACTACGGCGACGACCTCTACGTCGGCCTGCGCTGGCCCGAGGGTGTGCGGAAGACGATCCTGCTCACCGGCTGGGACAACCCGCTGCGCTACACCCAGGTGCCCGCCCAGTGGCGCGCGCTGCCGGGCATGGGCGAGGAGCACCCCGTCGCCTGGACGGTCGAGTACGGCGCAGGCCGCTCGGCCTCGATCGGCATCGGCCACGACGTCGCGGCGATCGGGCACCCCGCGTTCCGCGCGCTCTTCCCGCGAGCCGCCGAGTGGGCGGCGACGGGGGAGGTGACCATCCCCACGCCCGAGGATCTGGGCGAGCCCGTCGAGGGCGGCGACTGGTGGCCGACGACGCTCGAGCCGATGGTGCGCCGCATGTTCGACGAGTGGGTCGCGGCGGGCGAGCCCGCGACGCAGAAGGGCGGCGCATGACGCTCCCCGTGCTCCGCGACGACGCGCTCGTCTCGGATCGGGAGGGGTTCGCCCTGCGCCTGTCGCTGCCGTGGATCCGCTCGCTCCCTCTGTCATCGCTTCAGGACCTCGCGGTCTCGGTCGACGGAGAGCCGGTCGGCGCGCGGGTGCGCGAGGGCCACCCGGAGTGGTGGTTCCTGCAGGACCGCGTCGAGGTGGTGGCTCCGGGGCCGCTTGCCGACGGCCGTCACGACGTCGAGGTCGCGTTCTCGCTCCTCATCCCCTATCTCCCGGGCACCCCCGGCCATCCGCTCGTGCTGCCGTTCCGCGCGCGGCGGGTGCTCGAACTCGATGCGGCGCCGCCCGCTCCCTCCCCCGCCGCGGCGCCGCGCGCGCCGGAGCGGACGGCCGCGGCAGCGGGCCGATGGACGCTCGCCGCGAGTGCCTTCAACTGGACGCCCGAGGTCATCCGCGCCGAGCGCTCGGCGCCCGACATCGCCGTCGCGATCGCCGCCGAGGGCACGGCCGATGTCCTCGAGGTCGAGCTCGGGCAGTCCCTCCGATCGTTCCCCGCGCCATCCGCTGACGAGGCGGCAGGGCTCGGCACGCGCATCGCCGACGTGGGCGGACGCGTCAGCATCGCCGGAGCGAGCATCGACGACTGGACCGGCGACGGCAGGCGCCGATCGGACGACGAGCGGCTCGCCTTCCTGCTGCCGCAGCTGCACGCGGCGCACGCCCTCGGCGCCGAGGGCGTGCGGCTGCCGATCGGGCAGGCCAGTGAGGCCCTGCTGCGCCGGCTCCTGCCGACCCTGCAGGCGCTCGACCTCACGCTCTACGAGGAGATGCAGGGGCACCAGACGCCCGAGCGCGAGGCCGCCGCGGTCGACGTGGTCGCCGCGATCGACGACCCGCACGTGCGCCTCCTCGTCGACATCAGCATGCTCATGCCCGCGCTCCCGAGGACCTACCTCGAGCGGATGTCGGCGCTGCCGCCCGCCCTGCACGCGCGGCTCCGCGAGGAGTGGCGCGACCCGGGCACCTCGGCGGCGGTGACGGCGGCCCTGCGCGCGGGCGACGTGCCGCCCGAGCTGCGGACGCTCTTCATGAACCTCATCGTGCGGTTCGGCCGATCCGAGGCCGCCGTGCTCCGCCCCATCCTGCCGCTCGTCGGCGCCTTCCACCTCAAGTTCTGGGACCTCGAGGACGACGACGGCCGGGTCAGCGCGCCCATCCGCGACCTCGGGGCGCTGCTGCGCGGCTCGGACTTCCGCGGCACGCTCTGCAGCGAATGGGGCGGGCACGAGTGGCTCGACGACGACCCGACCGAGACGACCCGCGCCCACCTCGCGCTCGCGCGCGAGGCGCTGGGCGCACCATCCCCCGAGTGAAGGAGCTCACCATGGCCGAACCGACCATCCACGACCTCGCGGAGCAGGTCGCCGACCTGCGCGCGCAGCTCGCCGAGGCGCAGCGAACCGCGCAGGCCGCGCACGACCGCGGCGCGATCGAGAACCTCTTCAACAGGTACATGTACCTGCACAACGCGTTCCAGGACGAGCAGATCATCCCGCTGTGGGTGAAGCGCGGCACCGAGGGCATTCGCGCGCGCTACACGAACGCCGGGCAGTACACCGACTACGACAGCGTCACCCGCTACCACCAGGGCCGCCCCGCGCCGGTCGGCAAGCTCATCCTCCATGCCACGACGACGCCCGTCATCGAAGTGGCCGCGGACGGGAAGACGGCGAAGGGCGTGTGGCTCATGGCCGGAACGGAGTCCGGTCTGACCGACGTCGAGGTGGCGAAGGAGAGCCCGGAGTACATGTACTCGCCCGGCCTCGTGGCGGGCAAGCGGGTCTGGGCTCACTGGGTGTGGTGCAAGTACGCGATCGACTTCCTCCGCCAGGACGGCGAATGGCGCATCTGGAAGTTCCGGTGCTACGAGCTGGCCCGGGCTCCGTTCGAGGAGAACTGGGTGAGCTTCGGCGAGAAGAACCAGCACGCCTTCGAGCTCGACCTCATGTACTTCGGCGATGACGGCAAGCCCGTCTTCATGCCTCCCGCCGACGAGCCCGTCCCCGAGAGGAACCACCCGTACAGCCCGTCGACGCGCCAGAAGCTCAGCCGGTGCCGCCCGTCCCGCACGCGACCTTCGAGGACACCTTCGCCTGATCCTCCCTCCGCGCAGAGAGCCGCCCCGGAGCCCATGATGGGCTCCGGGGCGGCTCTCTGCGGGCGCTACTTCGTCGAGAACGCCGCGTCGAACGACGCAGCGGGCGGCGTGATGGCGTTGAGCTTGCGCACGAACGCGAGCGCCTCGGGAGCGCCCTGCAGACGGTCCATGCCCGCGTCCTCCCACTCGACGCTCGTCGGGCCGTCGTAGCCGATCGCGTTGAGCGCGCGGAACAGCGGCTCCCAGGGCACGGCGCCGTGGCCCGTCGACACGAACGTCCAGCCGCGTCGCGGGTTCGCCCACGGCAGGTGCGACCCGAGCACGCCGTTGCGTCCGTCGAGGTTCGTCACCGACTCCTTCACGTGGACGTGGAAGATGTGGTCGGCGAAGTCGAGCACGAACGCCACCGGGTCGAGCTGCTGCCACATGAAGTGCGACGGGTCGAAGTTGATCCCGAAGCCCGGACGGTGCCCGATCGCCTCGAGCGTCGCCTTGGCCGTCCAGTAGTCGTAGGCGATCTCCGACGGATGCACCTCGAGCGCGAAGCGGACGCCGACCTCCTCGAACACGTCGATGATGGGGTTCCACCGGTCGGCGAAGTCCTGGTAGCCGGCCGCGATCATCTCGTCGCTCGCCGGCGGGAACATCGCGACGTACTTCCAGATCGACGACCCCGTGAAGCCCGTGACGGTCTTCACGCCGAGCTTCGCCGCGAGGCGCGCGGTGTTCTTCATCTCCTCGGCCGCCCGCTGGCGCACGCCCTCAGGATCTCCGTCGCCCCAGACGACGTCCGGGAGGATGTCGCGGTGGCGCTGGTCGATCGGGTCGTCGCAGACCGCCTGCCCCTTGAGGTGATTCGAGATCGTCCACACCTTCAGCCCGTGGCGCTCGAGCGTGTCGAGCTTGCCCTGGACGTAGGCGTCGTCATCCCAGCGCCACGGATCCAGGTGGTCGCCCCAGCACGCGATCTCGAGGCCGTCGTAGCCCCACTCCCCCGCGAGGCGGCACACCTCCTCGAACGGCAGGTCGGCCCACTGGCCCGTGAACAGCGTGATCGGTCGCGCCATCGCGAACTCCTCCCGATTGTCGTTGATTACAACTTACTCGCGGACCGACGGTCAGGCCAGCACGAGCTCGCGCTCGACCGGCACGCGGTTGGTCACATACCGGCCGGGCCCGCCGTCGACCCCCGGCGCGATCTGCATGTAGAGCAGGCGCATGGTCAGCACGACCTCGACCGTGATGCGCTCCCCCACGGCAGGCACGCCGCCGTCGAGGACACCCTCGAACGGGATGACGATGTCAGGTCGGTCGGCGACGAACCAGAGGGTGTCCCACTGGTCGGGCAGCTCC
This sequence comes from Microbacterium sp. SA156, assembly GCF_049065455.1. Classification (NCBI taxonomy): domain Bacteria; kingdom Bacillati; phylum Actinomycetota; class Actinomycetes; order Micrococcales; family Microbacteriaceae; genus Microbacterium; species Microbacterium sp. SA156. The sequence continues at coordinate 84,511 of NZ_JBAKGU010000005.1, read as the reverse complement.
GCCACGGTGTACGAGCGCCCCTGCAGCTCGAAGCGCAGCGTCTCCTTGGGGATCACGACGCCGTTGACGGTGACGTCGACGTCGTCGACGGCAGACAGCCAGAGGCTGCGGTACCACGGCAGCTGGATCGAGACGGCGATGCCGTCGTCGCGGCGCGTGACGTCCTTCTCCGAGAACAGGGAGTTGTGAGTGGCCATGTCGTCTCCTCCTAGACCGTCGCCGCCGCGACGGATTCCTCGATCGCGCGGCGCATGAGCGCGTGCTGCTTCCGGACGAGGTCGATCGGGTCGGCCTCGCCGAGGTCGGAGAACGCGTGGCCCTCCCACTCGCTGGACAGGAAGCCCTCGTAGCCGCCCTCGACGAACTGGCGCACGATGCGGGGGATGTCCATGGCCGGCTCCTCGCCGTCCGCCCCGATGTCGTAGAACTTCGCATGCACGTGGAAGATCTGCGGCATGATGTCGAGCCACTCCTCGGGCGGCACGAGTCCGTGCATGTTGAAGGCGAGGCGCGTGAAGGGCCCGAACCGGAGGAAGTCGAAGCCCTCCGCGGTGAGAAAGTCCTCGAACTCCTGATTGCGCACGTGCATGGGCAGCGGCTTCCGCCAGATCTCGTCCATGACCGGGAAGTACTTCTCGGGCATGCCCATCGTCCGCAGCGTGCGCAGGAGCGTCGGCGACAGGCTGTGCATGGTCGATGAGAAGTCGGCCGTGAACCCGAGGCGCTCGGATCCGAGCTCCTCGTACATCGCGCGGATCTCGAGGATCTTCGGATCGTTGGGGCCCTGCGGTGCGTGGATCTCGTAGCCCAGGCGCTGGTCGTACTTCTCCGCGAGCGGCAGGAGGCGACGCAGCAGCTCCTTGCCGGCCGAGCGGATGACGATCCTCCGGAATCCGAGCGTGTTCGCCGTGGCGAGCTGCCGCGAGAAGAAGTCGAACTCCTCGTCGGGGGTCATGTCGCGATCCTTGCGGCGGCCCATGTCGAGGTTCGTCCCGACCGCGCTCGGCTCGAGCTCGTGCTTCTCGAGCGTGTCGAACCAGAGCCTCGTGAACTCGGCGTCGACATCCGGGTAGGTGCGCAGGAGCTGCGCGATGTTGAACTCCACACCCGGCCCGATGCCGTTCTCGGCGACGGCGGCGATCAGCGTCTCGGGCGTGTACAGCCCCGCCGCGAACTCGCTCGTCATCGAGTACAGGGTGGTTCCGAGGCGGATGCCGGTGCCGGCGATGCCCTCGCTCGTCATGCGCTCACTCCCTCCGTTCGAGGCAGCCACGCTGCCAGCTGGGTCCGCGCCTGCGCGGCCTCCGTCACCATGCGGCTGCCCGCGGCCTCCGCCGCGGAGCGCTGCACGGCCTGCTCGCCCGCGATGATCTCGAAGGGCGACTGCCAGTGGTTCCAGTGCCAGCCCTCGTACTCGCTCGAGATCGCGCCGTTGTAGCCGTTCTCGACGAGGAGCGTCACGAGATCGCGGACGGGAACCGACGGCTCCTCGCCGTTCTCGTCGATGCCGAAGAACTTGCCGTGCACGTGCTTGATCCACGGCATGATCTCGAGCCAGTCGTCGACGCGGGCAGGGCCGAACAGGCCCGTGCCGTTGATGCCGAAGTCGATGCCGAACTCGGGCTGCCCGTGCTGGGCCGCGAGGCCGATGAAGCGCCCGAAGCGCTGTCCGTGCTCGGCCTGGTCGGCCGGCGGCCCCTGCTCGTAGAACGCGCTCCACAGGTCCACGACCTCGCCGAGCAGCTCCTCCGATGCGCCGCGACGGCGGTACGCCTCGATGAGCGACGGCGCGAAGCCGGTCACGGTGGCGCCCCAGTCCATCGTGAACCCGAGGAACGGCGAGCCGACCTTCTCGTAGCGGTCGCGCAGGGCGAGGATGCGCGGATGGGAGGCGTACTGGTCCGCGTGCACCTCGAGCGCGAGCGTCACGCCGTGCTCCTCGGCGATGGGAGCGAGCGCCTCCATCGAGTCGGGCGTGATCGAGATCTGCACGCGCGCGATCGGGAAGCCGAGCTTGGCGGCGGCGAGGATCTGCCTCCGCATGTACGCGATGAGCTCGTCCTGGTCGAGCAGGCGGTCGCGGTGGATGCCGATGTCGGCGTTGATCGCGAGCGAGGTCGTGACGAGGCCGGTCTCGGCGACGAGATCCCGGAAGCGGCCCGCGAACGCGTCGTCGACCTCCGGGAAGCCGCGGAAGCTCGAGAAGCCGATGATCTCGAGACCGGGGCCGTAGCCTTCGGCTGCGACCTTGCGGATGAGCCCTTCGAGGTCGTACTCGCGGCCGTGGAACGCGCGCGTGAAGCTGTAGAGGGTGACGCCCTGGATGGGCGCGCCGAGGTTCGTCATGCGGCTGCCGCCTTCATGGTCTTGGCGTCGCGCTCCTCGATGTGGAGGGTCTCGTCGTCGCCGATGATGATGTACGGGATGTAGAGGGTGAGGCCCACCTCGACGCGGTGCTCCGCGTCGTCCGCGGGCACCGGGAGGTCGCCGGAGAGCACGGCGGAGTCGACGGGGAACCACCAGCTCTCGGTGTCGTCGACCATGTCGGCGAAGGTGCGCTCCTCGCCGTTGAGACGCCAGCGCAGCGAGTCGGCCGGCGCCTCGACGCCGTCGACCGTGAGCGTGGCGCCGGCGATGCACGACGCGGGCAATGCGCGGTACCAGGGGATGCGCACGTCGACCGCGACGCGCGCGCCGTCGGTCCTGAACGTGCCGGGCTCGATGATGCGATCGGGGATCACGGATGTCCTCCAAGACGTCTTTGTCTGACTTCCGTCAGACTAATGCTTCTTTTCTACCTAAGTCAAGGCCTGGTGGGGCCCGGAGCCCCTCGAGGCGGTCTCAGCCTGCGGCCACGGCTCCCGAGACCTGCTCGGATGCCGTCTGCGGGCTGAGCCGCTCCGCGATGCGGCGAGCGCCGCGCACCGCGAGCGCGACCGCGGTCAGCGTCGGATTGCACGCCGTGGCCGTCGGGATGACGCCGTTGCCGGCGACGAAGAGCCCCGGCACGCCCCAGACCTCGCTGTGCGGGTCGCACACGGAGGCGCCGTCGTCCGCCGCGCTCATCCGCACCGTGCCCTGGTAGTGCAGAGACGACCCGAGGGGCATGACGAAGGGGCGGTCGTCGAGCGGCTCCCCGACCGCATTCCCGAGTCGGACGATCTCGCGCCTCGCGCGCTCGATGACCGCGCGGTCGCGATCGGTGAGGGTGTAGTGGATGCGCATGGCCGGCATCCCGTACGCGTCGACCCGGGAGTCGTCGAAGGCGACCCGGTCGAAGGCCTGCAGGTCCTTCGCGCAGAAGAGCCCGAGCCCGACGATCGAGCCCGGCACCACAGGGTCGTCATCGGCGAGCGGGATGGGCGACGCGTCGAGCTGCATGATCTGACCGTGGAAGGGCAGGTCGTCGGTGAACGGCACCCAGCTCACGCCGCTCGTCTCGCTGAGAGCGCCGTCGCCGTCCTCCCGGGTCGCGGGCGCCTCGACGTCGCGCAGACGCGACGCGAAGACGATCTGCGCCTGGTCGTTGAGGTAGCGGCCGAGGGCCTCGGGGCGGATGCCGGACGCCCAGAGCACCTGGGGCGTCCGCAGCGCGTCGGCCGCGACGACGACGAACCGGGCGGCGATCCGATGCGTCTGCCCGTCGCGGAGATCGCGGACCTCGACACCCGACGCGCGGCCGTCGGCGACGAGCACGCGCGTGACGAGCGACTCGTCGTGGAGCGAGAACCCGCGGTTCGCGCGCGTGACGTCGCCGAAGACGACGTCGGATCCCGACCACACGAGGCGCCCGTCGTCGCGACGGTGCACGGCCAGCGGCATCCGCTGCACGCGGCGGTCCGCTGGCCGCTCCGCGTCGACCTCGGCGGCCAGGCGCTCGCGGACGAGCCCGGAGAACGGTGCGGCGTCGAAGGCGTCGGAGGTGACGCCCAGGAGGCGCTCGCCCTCCGACAGCAGCTCGTCGAGGGCGCCGTCCTCGTCCAGGAAGTCGATGCGCTCGCTGTCGCCGGGGCGCGGGCACGCGGCGGTCCAGTGGGCCCCCATGCCCCCGACGTTGCTCGAGAACGCGGCCACCGGGAGGCCGTCCTCGCCGTCCTGGGCGTAGCCGTCATCGAGCAGGTAGGTGCCGGCGCGGGCGCGCCGCTGCCCCGCCTTGACCGCGCCCGGGTTCGTCACGGTGGCGGTCTCCGCCGCGGGGCCCTGCGAGCGCACCTGCGCGCGGGCGCGCTCGGCGTCGTCGACGATGTTCTTGACGTGCGCGCCGGGCGGGTCCGACACGGTCGGCCCCACCTCGAGCATGGCGATCCGCGCCCCCGGCGCGCGCTCGGAGAGGATCCGCGCGTAGGCGGCGCCCGTGGGCCCCGAGCCGACGATGACGACGTCGACCTCGTTCGGGTAGCGGCTCATGCGCGGGCCGCCGCTTCAACGATGCGCCGCACCGATGCGGACGACTCGACCGTCGGGTAGTACTCGAGCCCGATCGGGCCGTCGTACCCCGACGTGCGCAGGATGCCGAGGCGCTCGTCCCAGTCGAGCTCGCCCGTTCCCGGCTCGCCGCGCCCCGGGGCGTCGGCGAGCTGGACGTACTTCACGAGGTCGCCCGCGCCCGCGAGCTCCGCCGCCATGTCCTCGCCCTCGACGGCCGAGTGGTAGATGTCGTAGAGGACGCCGAACGCGGGCGAGTCGACGCCGCGCGCGACGTAGGCGGCCTCGGAGGTGCGGTCGAGCAGCGAGCCGGGGTGGTCGACGCGCACGTTCACCGGCTCGAGCACGAGCGTGACGCCCGACCCGTCGATCTGCGCGATCGCCGTCCGGTAGATCTCGATGAGCTTGTCGAGCTGGACCTGCCGCTTCCAGCCGCCGAAGCCCGTCCCGCTGCCCACGACGATGCGCGGGCATCCGAGCGCGCGCGCGATCTCGACGCCCTCGTCGAGCTTGCGGAAGAACTCCGAGTGGTCCCACGGCGGGATCATGAACTGCGTGCGCGGCTCGGCGAGCTGCGCGGTCAGCTGCGTTCCCGTCTCCTCGAGCGCGGCGCGGAGCGCCGGGATGTCCTTGGGCTTTGCGGGCGCGTCGACCCCGGTCGGCCCCCACATCTCGACGGCGTCGAACCCGGCCGCCGCCGCCGCGCGCACGCGCTCCGGGTAGTCGCCGGCCTCGGTGAAGAGCAGTTCGATATTCGGTGCGAGCTGGTACATCGGTCCTCCTGGATCAGAACATCGGATGGTCGTGGACGGCATGCACGGAGGCGCCGCCCCCGTGCTCGACGATCCGGCCGTCCTCGAATCGGCGGGTGCTCATCGGGCCCCCTCGATCACGACGGGTCCGAGCAGGCCGGTCGGCTCCTGCGCGGCCCATGCCGAGAAGAAGTCGGGCTGCTCCTTCGCGAGCGTGTTCACGACCTCGACGACGAGCTCGTCGTCGCCCGTGAGGACGCCCGCCGGCACGTCGTAGCGGTAGGGCGGCGCGACCCGCACTCCGAGATCGGCCCCGTTCACGAACACCTGCGCGACCTCGTGGACTTCGCCGAGGTCGATCACGGCGGGCGCGGATGGCGTATGCCCGAGGACGCGGGTCGTGTAGCGGATGGTCCCGCTGAAGCGGGGCAGGAGCCCCGGCCGGTCGAGCGGGACGAGGTCGTCGATGCTCCGCCACGCCTCGAAGGCGGGGTAGGCGAGAGCCGAGGCCGTCTCGATGCGCCAGGGCCCCGGGACGGGCGATGGCGTGGCGCGCTCGCGCAGCGGCGCGACGGGCATCCCGGCCCACGCGGCGGGATCGCCCACGATGAGGAGCGCGGTCTCCCCCGGGGCGAGCGTCACGTCGATCGCGACCTCGTCCGCTCCACCCTCGTGAGCGACCGCGCGGAGCGTCCCCGTCCACGGGTCGACGGAGACCGCCTCGCCGCCGCGCGGAACCGCGACGCGCACCGGGAGCGTGGCGCGGACGCCCTCGTTCATGAGCATGACGACATCGGCGGCGCCCTGGTCGACACGGTGCACGCGGAGCTCGGGGGCAGGCGCGGCGACGCGCACGGCGCGCGCGGTGCGCTCGGCGACGGCGGCCGCGAGCCCCGCCCGCGCGACGGGCGCGAAGGCGCTCTGCAGAAGGCGCGTGTCACCGTCCGCGACCGCCGGCACCTCGTCGACGAAGAGCACCGGGAGGCCGTCCTGCGCGAGTCGCTGCAGTGTCCGCGCCGTCGAATCGGGCAGCAGCGCGCTGCCCGGGACGACGAGCACGTCGTAGGCCTCCTCATGGACCCGCAGCGCGCCATCCGCGACGACCGCATCGTGGAGCGCGTCGGCGGGCACGATGTCGGCGTCGATCTGCGCCTCCGCGAGCAGGCGGACGGGGCGCTCCGCCGGCATCGCCCGCCCGAGCCAGTCGGCCTCGGCGGGATACAGCACCGCGGCGGGCGCGATGTGCCGCCCACCCGACAGAAGGTGGCTCACCCGGTTCGTGTACGCGCTCAGCACCGCCTGGTGGCGGTACTGGGGATTCCGTCCGCGCGCGAAGAAGTGCGGCGGGCAGTCGAGGTCGGGGTACTCGGCCGGGGAGTACGCGTGCGGCACGATGTGCGTCACGCCGCGGACGAGGAGGTGCGACGTCACCCACGCCTGATGCCGCAGGCCGAACGACCAGCCGTACGCGCCGAATGCCTCGCACATCGAGCGACCGCGCTTGAGCGGGTCGATGTGCGCGGCCGACGACGCGAGCTTCGCGAGACCGAACTGGAAGAACTCGCCGTCGCCCGCGCCGGCCATGTTCGCAAGCGGCCCTCGGCCGAACCCCGGCACGACCTGCGCGCCGATGACGTCCACGCCCGCCATGTCCTGCCCGGCCATCGCGCGGAAGTAGTGGCCGGCGCCGGGGCCGAGTCGCATGTGCGCGCCGTTGTCCTCGACGACGTGGCCGATGTGCTCGACGCCGTGCGCACGGCACCACTCCCCGACGGGCCGCGCGAAGCTGCGCTCGTAGAGGCGCGTGAGGGCGTCCATGTACGCCAGGCGCGTCCGTGTCGCCCCATCGCCGTCCCACCACAGCAGGGGCGCGGCGAGCGGATCGAGGCCCAGGTCGGGGTGCCACGGCAGGACGACGCCCGGCTTGCCGACCGTCGAGGTGAAGTCGAACGTCTCGCGGTCGTTGTAGAACCCGGGCTCGTCGGTGAAGAAGCCCGCGATGACGCCCCCGAAGTCGTCGGCGTACCGCGCGTGGATGGCCTCGTGCACGGTGTCGAGGAGCAGGCGCGTCGCATCGGCGTCGATGTAGGAGAGGTGGTCGCGATGCCGCTCGCTCGCCCCGTCGGACACGACCGACACGAAGAACACGCGCCAGTGCCCTTCCGGCACGTCCCAGAAGACGCGGCCGTCGGCGATGCGCTCGGTGAGGTCGATCGGCTCTCCGATGAGCGCCTCGCCGCCCTCCTCGCGCCGGTAGGCGACGACGCGGACGAGCTGGCCTGGATCCCACCCCGCCTCGGGGCCGAAGAACTTCCGCCGGTCGACGATGAACGACGCTCCGCGGGCGGGCCCGACCGCGTCGGTGTGCCGCTCGGCGAGGAACCGGCGGCGCCGCTCGGCGGGCGCGCCTTCGAGGGCGCCCGCCGCATGGCCGGTCGGGAACGTGTCGTCGTCGAAGAACCAGACCCTGAGCCCACGCTCGCGCGCCACCTCGAGCACGGCGTCGACGTCGCGCCACCATCCGTCGCCCAGGAACTCCGGATGCGGCCGCGCCTCGAGGATGACCGCGCCGATCCCCGCGTCGGCGATGCGGTGCGCCTCCTCGACGATCGTCTCGACCGGGCCGCCCTTCTGCCAGAACAGCGGCATGATCGCGTTCGGGACGACGCCGTCGACGACGTCGCGGAGCTGCGGGAGCGTCATGAGGCCTCCTCGAGCACGATCCGCGTCCGCACGGCGGACATGCCGTCCTCCACGGCGAGCTCGAAGCCCCCTGGCTCGATGACGAACCGCTCGTCGTCGGTCCAGAAGCCCAGGTCGGACGCCTCGAGCCGGAAGGCGACGCGCGCCGCGCCTCCGGAGGGGACGGCGACGCGCTCGAAGCCGCGCAGACGGCGGACCGGCTGAGCGACGCTCGCGCACTCGTCGCTCGCGAAGAGCAGGACGACGTCATCGCCGTCGTGCACGCCGGTGTTCCGGACGCGCACCGACACGAGCCATCCGCCGTCGTCGCGGACGACCTCCAGATCGTCGAGGGCGAAGGTCGTATAGGAGAGCCCGTGGCCGAACGCGAACCGCGGGCCGAGCGGCAGATCGAGGAACTTCGACGTGTAGTGGTCGTCGGTGTTGTTGGGGCCGAGGATGGTCTCGTCATCGACCGCCGCGGGGTCGAGGAGTTCGCCGCCGGTCCGCGCGGGTCGTCCCGTGCGCTCGTGGTCGTGATGGATCGGGATCTGCCCGACGGCCCGCGGGAACGTCATCGGCAGCCGGCCGCCCGGGTTCACGCGTCCGGAGAGGGCGCCCGCGATGGCCGGTGCCGCCTGCGTGCCGAGGTGCCAGGTGCACAGCACCGCGTCGACGCGCTCGATCCAGTCCTCGACGACCAGGGGCCGCCCCGTGTGCAGCACCACGACGACACGGGCACCCGCGTCGGCGAGGGCGTGGATGAGCCGCGTCTGCGCGGCCGGGAGCGCGACGTCCGCCCGCGACGCGGCTTCGCCCGAGAGCCGGCTCGGCTCACCCGCCGCCACGATGACGAGGTCGGCATCGGCTGCGCGCGAGACCGCCTCGGCGATGTCCTCGTCGGAGCCGGAGAGGAAGCCAGAGCCGGCCGCCTCCACCCAGTCGACCTCCGGGAGCTCCGCGGCGAGCGCGTCCGCGAGGGTCGATGTCGCCGGCGCGGCGAAGTGCTGCACCCATGCGCCCAGGTGATCGAGGCTCCGGGCGTACGGCCCCGTGACGAGGACGCGTCCCCGCGGCGCGAGGGGCAGCGCGCCCTCGTTCCGCAGGAGCACGATGCAGCGCTCGGCGGCCGACCGCGCGGCGGCGAGCGACTCCTCGGTCGGCGCGAGGATCTCCGCCTCCTCTCGGACGAACGGATCGTCGAGGAGCCCGAGCCGCTCCTTGAGCGACAGGATGCGGCGCACGGCGTCGTCGACGCGGTCCGCGTCGACCTCGCCGGGCGCGAGCAGGGCGGCGCCCTGCGCGTCGACGAGCTCCGCTCCCCCCATGACGATGTCGACGCCGGCCTCGATCGCCTGGCGGATCGCATCCTTCTCGGTCTCGGCGACGCCGTGGGCGACGAGCTGCGCAACCCCCTCGGCGTCGCCCACGACGAGGCCCTCGAATCCCCACTCGCCCTTGAGCACCCCGGTGAGCAGCGGCGCATTGGCGTGCATCGGGCGCCCGTTGAGGGAGGTGAACGCCGCCATGACCGTATCCGCGCCGGCGTGCGCTCCCGCGCGGAAGGGCTCGAGGTACACGTCGCGCAGGCGTCGCCGGGAGACGTCGGCGGTGTTGTAGTCGCGTCCGGCCTCCGCGGCCCCGTAGGCCGCGAAGTGCTTGAGGCAGGCCGCGACGCCCTCCGCGCGGTAGGCGCGCGCCTTGACGGCGCCGAGCGTCGAGGTGAGGAGCGCGTCCTCGCCGAAGCCCTCGACCACGCGCCCCCACCGGGAGTCTCGGGTCACATCGACCATCGGGGAGTAGGTCCAGTTCACGCCACCCGAGCGCGCCTCGCGGGCCGAGACGCGGGCGTCCGCGGCGGCGACGGCGCGGTCGAACGACGCGGCCTGCGCGAGCGGAGTGGGGAAGATCGTGCGCTGACCGTGCACGACGTCGAGCGCGATGAGCAGCGGGACGCCGACGGACTCGACGGCCGCGCGCTGAAGCTGATTGGTCTCGCGTGCCGATGCGGGCCAGAAGAGCGCGCCGATGCCGCGCCGTGCGAGCGCGGTCGCCTCGCCGAGATCCCGACGCCACACGATCTGCATCTGGGCGAGCTTCTGCTCCCAGCTGAGGCGAGCGAGCAGTGCCTCGACGCGGGCGCTCATGACGCCTCCCGCACGCGGTAGCGGAACCCGCGGAAGGTCGCGGCGCCGTCTCCGGCCGCGAAGAGGGCGGGTCGGAGGCTCTTCAGGTCCTGGAGGGTCGCCGAGTGGGCTCCCTCGACGTCGTAGCGCACGCCGTGACGGCTCCACTCCTCACCCGGACGGCGGAACCATCCGGTCACGATGTGCTGATCGTCGACGAGGCGCAGCTGGATGATCGAACCCGGCTCAACCTGCTCGCGGCGGTGCGTCCGGATGCCCCCGGCATAGCTCGCGAGCGTCCGCCCGTCCCAGCTCATTCCGTAGAACATCCGCGGGTTGAACCAGAGGAGGAGCCCCGCCTCCGTGCCGTCCGGCACCTCGATCTCGACCTCGATCTCGAACGCCCTGTCCATCGCCCACGTCGTGAGCGGCGACGCATCGGCGGGCGACGCGCCCTTGCCCCGCAGCACGAGCCCTCCATCGAAGCGCACCCGGTCGAGCTCGTCGCGACCCGGGTCGTCGAACACCCACCGCTCGCCCCACGCGGGCTCCGCGAAGTCGTCCGACGGCGCGGGAACCGCGTGGGGCCTTCCGGGCGCGGGCTTCGGAAGCGGGGCGCCGAGGTCCTCCGCGGGCGCCACCGGCCATCCGTCCTCGGTCCACTCGATCGGCTCGAGGAGGGCCTGGCGTCCGAGTGTGCGGAAGCGACGCGCGTACCCGTGCGAGACCATCCACCAGCGGCCGTCTCGGCCCTCGAGGATCGTCGCGTGCCCGCGCGACCACCACGCCTCGTCGTCCGACCGTGTGCGAGCGATCGGATTGCCGGGGGCGTTCTCCCACGGGCCGAGCACCGACCGCGAGCGCGCCACGATCACCATGTGTCCGGTCGCCGGCCCGCCCGTGCCGCCCACGGCGCTGACGAGGTAGATCCATTCGCCGCGGCGGAAGAACTTCGGCCCCTCCAGCGCGTAGGACTCCGTGATCCACTCATCCGGGTACTGCCACCCGTCATACGCCTGCTCGAGCGGCGTCACCGCCGTGAGGCCGTCGGCGGAGAGGCGGCAGCGGCGGATGCCGTTGACGAAGAGGTACCGCTCTCCGTCTTCGCCGACGACGTGACCCGGATCGATGGCACCCGAGATGCCGGTGAAGACGGGCGCGCTCCACGGGCCCTCCGGGTGATCGGCGTGCACGACCCAGACCTGCGCGTCGTCGATCCGCGCGTCGCCCCATGCGCTCGGGATGAACGGGAAGTAGATGAAGTACCGGCCGCCGTGCTCGACGAGGTCGGGCGCGAACACGGTGCTCAGCGGATGCTCGAGCGCCGTGCCCGCGAACGACCAGGAGACGAGATCCTGCGAGCGCCAGAGCGCGAGCCCCGGTGAGGCGTCGAAGGACGAGCAGGTCAGGTAGTACGCGTCACCCACGCGCAGGACAGAGGGATCCGGACGGTCGCCGGGCAGGATCGGGTTGCGGAACGTCCCATCGCCGAGGTCGGCGGGCGTCCGCTGCAGGGAGGCGCTCATCCCTTGAGACCGCCTGCGAAGCCCTGGATGAACTTCTTCTGCGCGACGAGGTAGAACGCGAGGATCGGGATCATCGAGACGAGCACGATCGCGAAGATCTTGTTCCACTGCGACACGAGCGATCCGATGAAGTAGTACATCGCGACCGGCAGGGTCTGCGCGTCGGATCCGCCGAGGAAGATGAGCGCGGTCATGAAGTCGTTCCACACGATGAGACCCGTGAGGATGGCGACCGTGCCGGTCGCGGGGGCCATGAGCGGGAGCACGATCCGGAAGAAGATCTGCGTCCGGGTGGCGCCGTCGATCGCGGCGGCCTCCTCGTACTCCGTGCCGAGGCCGCGGAAGAACCCCGCGTAGAGGAAGATCGCGAGCGGCAGCATCATCCCCGTGTAGAGGATGATCATCCCCCACAGCGAGCCGGTGAGCCCGATCGCGCGCGCCCCGATGTACAGGGGCACGGTGCCGAGCTGCGCGGGCAGGATGATCGCGATGAGGAAGAGGTAGTAGGCGCCCTTCGTCCACCGCTGCGTCGAGCGCATGATGACGTACCCCGTCAGCGAGCCGAGCAGCACGAGGCCGAGGATCGCCCCGAGGGTGAGGACGACCGAGTTCACGAGCCCGGCGAGGATGTTGCCCTGCCCCTGCGCGGCGAACAGGTCGACGAAGTTGGCGAGCTGCGGCGCCTCGGGGAGCGCGAGCGGCGAGGAGCGGAAGACCTCCTCGTCGGTCTTCAGCGCGGTGGAGACGAGGAAGAAGAACGGCAGCAGGAACACGAGCGCGAGCACCCAGATGAGCACCTCGCGGACCGCGGTGAGCTTCGTGTAGCGGAACATGTCAGTCCTCCTTCTCCTGCGTCACGCGCTGCTGGATGATCGCGAAGACGAGGATGACCGCGGTGAGCACGAGGGCGAGCGCGGCGCCGTACCCGAACTGGCCGAGCGAGAACGCCTGCTTGTAGACCTCGGTCGCGAGGGTCTCGGTGGCGCCGGCGGGGCCTCCGCCGGTGAGCGCCATGATCTGGTCGAAGATGCGGAGGCCGTTCACGAGGCCGAGCGTGGTCGCGATCGCGACGGCAGGGCGGATGGCCGGGAGCGTCACGTGCCAGAACCGCTGCCACAACGTGGTCCCGTCGATCGTCGCGGCTTCCTCGATCTCGACCGGGACCCCCGCGAGGCCCGCGGCGTAGATGACCATCGAGAAGCCGGTCTGCTGCCAGACGATCACAATGAGGATGGTCCAGATCGCGAACGTCGGGTCGCCGAGCCACGCGCGGGCGAGGTCGCCCATCCCGATCGCCGTGAGGAACGCGTTGAGCGGTCCGTTGAAGTCGAAGATGAACTTCCAGATGTAGGCGACGGCGAGCGGGCTCAGCACCACGGGCATGAAGAAGAGCGTGCGGAGGATGTACCGCGTCTTGAGCAGCCGGTTGAGGGCGACGGCGAGCGCGAGACCCAGGACGTTGGTGAGGATCACCGAGCCGAACGCCAGGAAGAGGGTGTTCCCCAGCGCGAGCATCTTCGAGGGGTCGCCGAAGATGCGCTCGAAGTTCGCGAAGCCGACGAACTCGAACGAGCCGAGGCCCGTCCAGTCCGTGAAGGCGAAGAAGCCGCCCGCGATCGTCGCGGCGTAGTGGATGCCGAGCACCATGAGGATGCCCGGAAGGGCCCACCACCAGTGCCCGAACGTCAGCAGGCCGGGGCGGCGGGGCCGCGCCTTCGGGCGCAGCCCCCGCCGCTTGCCGCTTCGGGGGACGACGACGGCCTCCGTCGCCGATTCGTCGGCTGTGTCGTGCTGCAGCATCGCGGTCATCGTCCTGTCCCTCGCGTCCGGCCGGGTCACTCGCCCCAGGCCGTGTCCATCTCGGTGAGCACCTGCTCGACCGTCTTCTGACCGGTGAGGAGACCCTGCACGCCGGCGCCGAGGGCGTCGTACACGGCGGGGTTCGACCAGTCGGAGTTCGGCAGCGGCACGAAGTCGCCCGCCGCGAGCATGTCGGCCAGCGGCTCGAACGCCGTGCCCGTGAAGTCCATCTCGGCGTAGCCCGTGATCGGGAGCGTGCCCGACTCCTCGGCGACCGTCTCCGCCTGCGCGGGCTCGGCCATCCACTCGAGGAACGCCTTCGCCGCGTCCTTGTTCTTCGACGACGCCGGGATCGAGTACGAGTAGGTCGAGCTGGCGTAGCCGAACGCGCCGTCGGCCGCGTCTGCGGGCGGGAACGTCTGCGCGACGAAGGCCGCCTCGCCGCCCGCGGCCTCGCCGAGGTCGCGCGTGACGCCGCTCGGGCCGAACATCGCGCTCGACGTGCCCTGGACGAGTCCGTTCGTGATGGCGTCGAAGCCCGCGCCCTCGACACCGGGCTGGAAGCACCCCGCGTCCTTCATGTCGACGATCGCCTGGAGCGTCTGCTGCCATCCCTCGCTGTCGGCGAAGGTGACCTCGCCGTCGGCGCGCTGCGTGTTCCAGTCGGGGTCCTCGGCGTACACGCGCGTCGCGGCGACCGCCTGCGCCATCATGCCCGCGTTGGGCGGGATCGAGCCGGCCACGACGAAGTACGAGCCGCCCGCCTGGGCCGCCGTCTCGCACGCGTCGAGCACGCCCTGCCAGTCGGCCGGGTACTCCGTGATGCCGGCGGCCTCGGCGGCCGTCTGGTTCACGACGACGCCCGCGGGCGCGATGTTCAGCGGCTGCCCGTACACGGCGCCGTCGACGACGAACTGGTGCTCCGAGCCGTCGGGGATGAGGCTCGTCGCCGTCTCGCCGAGCGGCTCGAGGAGCCCGGCCTCGGCGAGCGGGACGATGCTGAAGGACTGGCCGTTGCCGGGAGCGGAGAGGAAGATGTCGGAGGCGTTGCCGCCCTGCAGCTGGGTCCGGATCGTCGTGTTGTAGCTCTCGCCGGGCAGCTTGTCGATCGTGATCTCGACGTCGGGGTTCTCCTCCATGTACTGCTCAGCGAGGATCTCGTACGGGGTCTTCGCCTCGTTCGAGACGGGGAACGCGAGCGAGAAGCTCTGGCCGTCTCCCGCGCCGCCGCCGGCGGAGGTCGAGCAGCTCGCGAGCACAAGCGCTCCGATCGCGGCGGTTCCTGCGAGGGCGCCTGCCCGGATGATGCGACGCTGCTGTGTCATGTCGTTGCCCTTCTGACGTCGTCGTCGAGTGCTGCGGCTCCCGCCCAGGTGCGGGGCCCCCTTCAGTATCGACCACCTAGGTCGAAAACACACATAACTAATTTCGATATCCGACATAAGCCGGTGCGGACAGGGATCGGCGGGCGCTTCCGCCCGCCGATCCCCCTGTCGCAAGTCAGTCGCCCCAGGCCGCGTCCATGTCGGCGAGGACGGCGTCGACCGTCTTCTGGCCCGTGAGCAGGCCCTGCACGCCGCTCGAGAGCTTCTCGTAGACCTCGCCCTTCCAGAACGCGTTCGGGAGCCCCGCGTAGTGGCCGGACTGCAGGAGATCCGCCACGGGCTCGTAGATCGTGCCCGTGAGGTCGAGGCCCTCGATGCCGGAGACGGGGAGCTCGCCGGAGAGCTCGGAGAAGCGCTCCGCCTGCTCGGGCTGCGCGAGCCACTCGAGGAACTCGGCCGCCGCCTCCTTGTTCTCCGACGCCGCGTTGATCGAGATCGTGTAGTTCGAGCTCGCGATGAGGTACGGGTCGCCGCCGTCAGCGGGCGGGAAGGGCTGGATGGCCCACTCCACGTCGGGCGCGGCACGGCCGATCTCGACGGCCGACCCCGACGGGATGAAGCTCCCGAGCGAGGTGCCCTGCGCGAGGCCGTTCGTGATGGCGTCGAAGCCGGCGCCCTCGGCGCCGGGCTGGAAGCACCCGGCGCCCTTCATGTCGAGGATCGTCTGCAGCACGTCGTGCCATCCGTCGCTCTCGGCGAAGGTCACCTCGCCTGCGGCGCGCTGGTCGTTCCAGTCGGGCGTCTCGGCGTACACGCGCGTCGCGGCGATCGCCTGGGCCGTGAGGCCCGCGTTGGGCGCGGCGGCGCCCGCGAGCACGACGAGCGACGCGCCGTTCTCGGCGACCTCGCCACAGGAGGCGAGCAGCTCGTCCGTCGTCGCGGGGAAGTCGTCGAGCCCCGCCTCCGCGGCGGCGGACATGTTCACGACGAGCGTCGAGAGGGTGAAGTCCATGGGCTGCCCGTAGACCTCCCCGTCGACCGTGAAGAGCGCATCGGCGCCCTCGGGCACGAGACCGGCCGCGGTGTCGCCGAGCGGCTCGAGGAAGCCGGCCTCGGCGAGCGGGACGACGCTGCGGGGGTCGCCCGATCCGGGGGTGGTCTGGATGACGTCGGGGGCGTTGCCGGCCTGCAGCTGCGTGCGGAGCGTCTCGCCGTAGCTGTCGTTCGGGAGCGGGTTCGTCGTGATGGTGACGCCGTCGTGCGCCTCCATGTACTCGTTCGCGAGGGTCTCGTAGGGGCTCTCGAGGTTGTTCGAGGTGGCGTACATGAAGCTGAACTCGACGGACTCTCCCCCGTCGTCGCCTCCGTCGCCCGAGCCATCCGAGCCGCCCGCGCATCCTGCGAGGAGGATGAGGCCCGCGGCGGGGATGGCGATCGCGGCGAGCCGCCGCGTGGTGCGCTGTGTCATGATCTGGCCTTTCTGACATCGTCGTCGGAAGTGCAGGGACAGGAGCTCGGGTGCTCCTGTCCACAGCATGACCGCGTTACGTCAGAAAGTCACATAAGTGTTTCCGATGCGGGTTATCACCCGCGTGGAAGCCGCCCGTGCTCGGTCGGGCTGCCCGTGCTCAGGCGGGCTGCCCGGTGCGCATGCTCGCGCGGATGAGGTCGTGCTGGCGCCGCACGAGGGCGAGCGGGTCGACCTCGCCGAGCTCGGCGAACGCGTGACCCTCCCACTCGCTCGACCAGAAGCCGCGATAGCCGCCCTCCACGAACACGCGCACGAGCTCGGGGTAGTCGATCGCGGGCTCCTGGCCGGCTTCGTCGATGTCGTAGAACTTGGCGTGCACGTGCAGGATCTGCGGCATGATGTCGGCCCACTCCCGCGGGTCGACGTGGCCGTGCATGTTGAAGGCCAGGTGGGCGAACGAGCCGAGCCGGCCCGGGTCGAAGTCGCGACCGCGCAGGTACGCGATGAACTCCTCCTGCCGTGCGCGCATGGGCTCATCCGTCGCCCAGATCTCCTGCAGCCGCGTGACGGCCTCGTCGTCGAGGCCCGCGCGCCGCACGGCGCGCAGCAGCGTCGGCGACATGGCGCGCATCGTCGCCGAGAAGTCGGCGACGAAGCCCAGCAGGGGCGAGTCGAGCTCGGCGTAGAGGTCGCGGATGCGCAGCACCTCGGGGGCGTTCGGCCCGGAGGGCGCGTGGATCTCGTACGCGAGACGGAGGTCGAGCTCCTCGGCCACGGGCAGCAGCCGACGCAGCAGGTCGGGCTTGGCCGACTGGATGCGCACGAGCGGGAAGCCGAGGCGCTTCGCGCCGCGGAAGAGCAGCTCGGTGACCTCGAACTCCTCATCGGGCGTCATGTCGCGGTCGCGTCGACGCCCCATGTCGAGGTTCGCGCCGAACGAGCTCGCCTCGAAGCCGTGCCGGTCGAACGCCGCGCGCCACGCGCGCTCGAACTCCTCCGACACCCGCGGGTAGGTCGGCACCATCTGCGATGCGACGATCTCGATGCCCGGGCCGATGCCGAGCTCGGCGACGCGATCGAGCAGGCCGTCGAAGTCGTACCACCCGGCCCGGAACTCCGCGCTCGCGGAGTACAGCGTCAGGCCGAGACGGAACGGGTCGTCATCGGATCGCTCGGGCGCCGGCGGCACCTCGAGCTCGAGGCCGACGGGCGCGGCGTCGCGGTCGGTGGCCGTGAGCGTCAGCTCATGGTGCACGACGTTCGGCACGTACAGCCCGGGGCCGCCGTCCTGCCCCGGCGCGATCTGCATGTAGGGCAGGCGCAGCTCGCCATGCAGCACGATCTCGTGCGTCTCGCCGAGAGCGATCGGCGCCTCGCGGCGGATGATGAGAAGCGGATGGTCCTGCAGATACCAGAGGACGTCGCTCTGCTGCGGGAGGTCGGCGATCGCGTAGCGCGTGCCGTTCAGCTCGAAGGCGAGATCGCTCTCGGGAACCTGCTCGCCGTCGACCGTGAGGGCGAGGCTCGTGACGGAGGACAGCCAGAGGCTCCGGTACCACGGGATGGTGAGCTGGAGCGCCGCTCCGTGGGGGTGGACGCGGAGGCTCGCGGCATCGAGCAGACCGTTGGGCATGGCGACTCCTTCGTCGGCGGATTCGTATACGCCGAGAGTAGACCTACTTTGGCCTCTTTTCAACATAAGCCCGACGGAGCACACGACGGCGCCGCCCCGGAACCCCGGGGCGGCGCCGTGCCGGGTGCGTCTACTGGTTGCTGAACGCGGCGTCGAACGACGCCTCGGGGAGCTTCCACAGCAGCGAGCGGATGTAGCCGACCGCCTCGGCTGCCCCGTGCAGCCGGTCCATCCCGGCGTCCTCCCACTCGATCGAGATCGGGCCGTCGTAGCCGATCGCGGCGAGCGCGCGGAACGCGTCCTCCCACGGGATGTCGCCGTGCCCGGTCGAGACGAAATCCCACCCTCGCCGCGGGTCGCCCCACGCGAGGTGCGACCCGAGGATGCCCTGCCGACCGGATGCCCTGCGGATCCGCGTGTCCTTGCAGTCGACGTGGTAGATCCGGTCGGCGAAGTCCGTGATGAACGCGACCGTGTCGACGCCCTGCCACGCCATGTGCGACGGGTCCCAGTTGAACCCGAAGGCCTCGCGCCGCTCGATGGCCTCGAGGGTCCGGACGCTCGTCCAGTAGTCGTAGGCGATCTCGGAGGGGTGCACCTCGTGCGCGAACCGCACGCCCTCGGCGTCGAACACGTCGAGGATCGGGTTCCACCGGTTCGCGAAGTCCTCGTAGCCCGCGTCGATGACGTCGGCGGGAACGGGCGGGAACATCGCGACGTAGGGCCAGATCTTCGATCCCGTGAAGCCGACGACCGTGTCGACGCCGAACTTGCGCGCGACGCGGGCGGCCCGCTTCATGTCCTCGGCCGCGCGCCGGCGCACGCCCTCGCCATCGCCATCCCCCCACACGTAGTCGCGCAGGATCGCCTGATGGCGGAAGTCGATCGGGTCGTCGCACACGGCCTGCCCGGCGAGGTGGTTCGAGATCGCCCACACCTTGAGCCCGTAGCGGTCCAGGATGTCGAGACGCGACTGCACGTACGCGTCGTCCTCGTCGGCCCGCTGCAGATCGAGGTGGTCGCCCGACGCGGCGATCTCGAGGCCGTCGTAGCCCCACTCGGCCGCCCGGCGCGCGAGCTCCTCGAACGGCATGTCGGCCCACTGGCCGGTGAACAGCGTGACGGGATGCCGCGCCTCGCTCATGGATCCTCCTCCGGTCGTCATGCGTCGACCGGCGTCTCGACCCACGCGCCCGTGCGCGCGGACTCGACGACGGCCTCGGTCAGCTGCGCGGCGCGCAGGCCGTCGCGGAATGACGGCAGCCCCTCGGGCTCCGCCCCTGCGGTCGCGGCGTACGCGTCCGACACGAAGGCGTTGAACGCGTCCTGGTACCCCATCGGGTGACCCGAGGGGACGCGGCACAGGCGCGCGGCGTCGGGGGCGAGCAGGCCCTCCTCACGCGGGAGCAGGAGCGAGCCGTCGCGCCGGCCGATCCACAGGTCCTCGGGGCGCTCCTGCTCGAAGCGGTAGGCCGCATCGCCCGTGTGGACCTCGAGCACGAGACCGTTCTTCCGGCCGGCCGCCATCTGGCTGACGAGCGCCGTGCCGGGTGCCCCTCCCGAGAGCTGGAACAGGACGGCCGCGATGTCCTCGTTCGCGACCGGATGCCCCGCGCGCTCCTCGAAGACGGTGCGGGTGAGCGCGCTGAGCTTCACGACCCGCTCGCCCGTCACGAACTCGAGGAGGTCGAACAAGTGCGATCCGATGTCGGCGAACGCGCGGGATGCGCCGCCCTCCGCGCCGGCTCGCCAGTTGCCGTCCTCGGCGCCCAGCAGCCAGTCCTGGAGGTACGCCGCGTCGATCGAGAGCACGGCCTCGCCGCTCTCGGCGATGCGGGCGCGCGCCTCGCGGACCATCGGGTGGTAGCGGTAGACGAACGGGACGGCGCCGACGAGACCCGAGCCGGCCTGCGCCTCCACGAGGCGGCGCGCGTCGGCCGAGGTCGTGGCGATCGGCTTCTCGCACACGACGTGCTTGCCTGCCGCGAGCGCCGCGAGCGTCTGCTCGGCGTGCTGCGCGTTCGGCGTGCACACGTGCACGACGTCGACGTCGTGGTCGTCGAGGAGCGCGTCGTAGCCCGAGAAGGCGTTCTCGATGTCGAGGTCGGCCGCGGCAGAGGAGGCCCGCTCGGCCGACGACGAGCTGATGCCGCGCAGTCGGGCGCCGGCAGCCCGCGCGGCCCGGCTGTGCACGCGCGCCATGAACCCGCCGCCGACGAAGCCGGCTCCGATCTCAGAGCTCATAGGGCGTCCAGTCCGCGGGGATCGGCGCGGGGCGCTCGATCCGGCTCTCGACCGCGACCGTCTCGCCGGTCTCGATGGACCGCTCGATCGCGATCATCGTCTCGAGCACGTGCAGGCCGATCTCGCCCGACGCGCGGTGCGGGCGGTCCTCCCGGATGGCGCGCACCATGTCGATCACGCCCAGACCGCGGCCGCCCACGACGCCGTCGCTCTCGAGCTCCTCCCACTGCTGCTCGCGCGGGTCGCCGCCCGCGCGGATGATCCGCAGCGGCCCCTCGAACATGTTCGGGTCCGGGATCGAGAGGGTGCCCTCGGTGCCGGTGATCTCGACCACGCCCATGCGCATGAGGGGCGACTCCCAGCTGAAGATGCTCGAGCTCGTTCCTCCACCCTCGAACTCGAGGTTCGCGTTGACGTGCGTCGGGACGAGCACGGGGAACTCCGCGCCCGCGCGGTCGCCCGCGACGACCGTGCGGGTGGGCGTGCTCGTGAGACCGAAGGCCGAGGCCTTCGCGACCGAGCCGAACACGTTGACGAGCGTCGTCAGGTAGTACGGGCCCATGTCGAAGACCGGTCCGGCGCCGGGCAGGAAGAAGAAGTCGGGGTTCGGGTGCCACTTGTCGGGGCCGAGGCTCATCATCGCCGTCGACGCGCCGATCGGCTGGCCGATCTCGCCGCGCGCGATCGCCCGCAGCGCGCTCTGCACGCCGCGGCCGAGCACCGTGTCGGGGGCGATGCCCACGCGCAGGCCCTTCTCGGCGGCGCGCTTCACGAGGCCCTGACCCGAGGCGAAGTCGACCGCGATCGGCTTCTCGCTCCACACGTGCTTGCCGGCGTCGATCGCCGCGAGCGACACCTCGGCGTGCACCGCCGGGATCGTGAGGTTCACGACGAGCTCGACATCGGGGTGCGCGAGGATCTCGTCGGGCGAGCCCGACACCGGCACGCCGTGCTTCTCGGCCTGCGCCTTCGCGCGCACGGTGTCGATGTCGCCGACCGCGACGACTTCGACGTCGGGGAACTGCGCGAGGTGCTCGAGGTAGGTGTCGCTGATCATCCCCGCGCCGATGAATCCGACGCCGACGGGGTGGTGTCCGCTCACGGGACGCTCTCTTTCTCTCTGGTTCGGGATGGCGGCTGTCACGCGCCGAGCAGCGCGCGCGTTCCCGCGAGGCCCTGGGCGATGCCGTCGAAGATGTCGCCGCGGTACTCGTCGAACTCGACGACGAGCAGCTCGGCCGCGGGTGCGGCGGCGAGCACGGGCTGCCACGCGATCGCGCCCTGTCCCGCGGGCAGCTGGTCCTCGCGGTCCTTGCTCAGCGCGCCGTCGACGAGGGGCGCGTCCTTGATGTGGAGCTGCCGGACCCGGTCGCCGAGCGACGTGAGCAGAGCGGGCACGTCCGCGCCGCCGACGGCGGCCCAGTACGCATCGACCTCGAGACCGACGTCGGCCGGGAGGGCGCCGGCGAGGACCTCGAGGGCCGTCTCGCCGTCGAAGACGTTCTCCACCTCCCAGAAGTGGTTGTGGTAGCCGAACGCGAGGCCGTACGCCTTCGCCTTCTCGGCGTGCGCGGCGAGCTCGTCGGCGATGCGGAGGACCTCGTCGCGGCTCGTCCAGCGCTCGGGCGCGATGAACGGGTCGATGAGCGTCTTCACGCCGAGGGCCTGCGCGGCCTCGAAGAACTGCTCGGGCTCGCCGCTCGAGAGCACCGCGTGCGCGGTGGGAGCGGTGAGGCCGTGCGCGGCGAGGCCCGCCTCGAGCTGCGCGCGCCACTCGACGATGTTGAAGAGCTCGATCCGCTCGAAGCCGATCTCGGCGGCGCGGGCGAGTGCGGCACCCGCATCCTCGGCCACCGCCTCTCGGATCGTGTAGAGCTGGAGCGCGATGGCGGGGGCAGAGGTCATGTGACTCTTCTCTCGACGGTGAGGTCTCGGGGGATGGCGCGCTCTCGCAGGCGCGTCCCCGACGGTATCAGGACTTCCGTCGATCAACAAGCAAAAGTTGCGTGTTCACAGACAGAGGAGGAGGCGCCCGCCTCCCCCGCGGGCGCCTCCTCCTTGGCTCTTCCGGGCTCGACCCGTCAGGACTCGAAGGCGAGGTCGATGAACTCCTCGACGTTGTCCTTCGTCACGACGGGCGCGTCGAGCACGATCCGATACGGCACGCTCGGCGTGACGAGATCGCTCATCGTCTTCTCCTGCGCGACGAGACGCGCGAGCGCGATGCCGTCGGCCGCCTGCGTCGAGGGGTAGATGACCGTCGCCTTGATGACGCTGTCGTCCGCCTCGATCCGCTCCATCATGTTGACGCTGCCTGCGCCGCCCACGAGGAAGAACTCGTCGCGGCCCGCGGCCTCGATCGCCGCCATCACGCCGACGCCCTGGTCGTCGTCGTGGTTCCAGATCGCGTCGATCTCGGGGTTCGCCGAGAGCAGCTGCGAGGCCGCCGCCTCGCCGCCGGCCACGGTGAAGTCGGCGGCCACGCGGGCCGACACCTCGAGACCGCAGTCCTCGAGGGCGTCGGCGAAGCCCTGCGACCGGTCCTGCGTGAGCGGGAGGGAGTCGATGCCCGCGATCTCGGCGACGACCGCGTCGCTCTGCCCCTCGAGCTCCTCGCAGATGTAGGTGCCGGCGCTCACGCCCATGCCGTAGTTGTCGCCGAGGATGGTGACGCGCGAGGCGAACGTGCTCGAGAACTCCCGGTCGACGTTGATGACCGGGATGCCCGCCTCCATCGCCTGGATCGCGACCTCGGTGAGCGCGGCGCCATCCGTCGGGAGCAGGACGATGGCGTCGACTCCCTCGTTGATGAACTGCTCGACCGCCGCGATCTGCTGACTCGCGTCGTTCGTGCCCTCCGCCTGCCGCAGCTCGACGTCGCCGAAGCTCTCAGCCGCGGCGAGCGCGCCGGAGTTGATCGCGCCCAGCCAGCCGTGATCGGCCTCCGGCCCCGACCATCCGATGACGACCGTGTCGCCCTCCTCGGCGTTCTCGTCGCTCGTCGTGCCCTGGTCGACGACGTCGCCCTCGCCCTCGTCGCCGTCGCTGGTGCACCCGGCGAGCAGGCCGATCGTCGCGAGTGCCGCCATCCCCGCGACCGCAGCGCGTCCTGCGCGCGTGCGCACTGTGCCCATGTCTCCTCCTTGAAACGTGATGCAGATGCGGTCAAGCTAACAGCCTTGCGGACGCCTGTACAGGTTCTGACTCATCGACAGCAGAAGCCCCGCGGTGTTAGGTTTCAGCCGTGATCAAAGACGACCACGCCGCGTCATTACTCTCGGTCCGCGGAATCGAGAAGAGCTTCGCGGGAGTGCAGGCCCTGCGCGGGGTCGACCTGGACGTGCTCCCGGGCGAGGTGCACTGCCTCCTGGGCCAGAACGGCGCGGGGAAGTCCACGCTCATCAAGACCCTCGCCGGCGCGCACGAGCCCGACGCCGGCGAGATCCGCTGGAACGGCGAGCCGATCGCGATCACGAGCCCCCAGGCGGCGATCGATCACGGCATCGCGACGATGTACCAGGAGCTCGACGTCGTCGACGATCTCACCGTCGCCGAGAACATCTTCCTCGGGCACGAGCTCGCGCGCGGCGGCGTCACCCGGCGGCGCGATGCCGCTCGCGAGACGCGCCGACTGCTGGAGCGCCTCGGTCACGGCGGCATCTCGCCGCACGCGGAGGTCGGCTCGCTGAGCGCAGCGGGCAAGCAGATCGTGAGCATGGCGCGCGCGCTGTCGCACGACATCCGCCTCATCGTGATGGACGAGCCGTCGGCCGTGCTCGACGCCGAGGAGGTCCGCAACCTCTTCCACGTCGTGCGCGAGCTGACCGCCCAGGGCATCGCCGTCATCTACATCACCCACCGGCTCGAGGAGATCCGCGCGATCGGCGATCGCATCACCGTCCTCAAGGACGGCCGCAGCACGGCCAGCAACCTCTCCGTCGCCGACACCCCCACGGCCGACCTCATCCGCCATATGACGGGTCGGACGGTCGAGAACGTCTTCCCGCCCGCCACGCCCATCGCACCGGACGCGCCGGTGCTGCTCGAGGTCGAGGGACTCGGCTTGGCCGGCGTCTTCGACGACGTGTCGTTCTCCGTGCGCGCGGGGGAGATCGTGGGCCTCGCAGGGCTGGTCGGATCGGGTCGCTCGGAGATCCTCGAGACGATCTACGGGGCGCGGCGAGCGACCGCGGGCACCGTGAAGCGGGATGGCCGCCCGCTGCCGCGCGGATCGGTCACGGCCGCGGTGAAGGCCGGGATGGGCCTCAGCCCCGAGGAGCGCAAGTCGCAGGGGCTCGTGCTCGGCGAGCCGATCTTCCGCAACATCACGCTGTCGACGTTCCCTCGCATCGCGCGACGGGGCGTGCTCGACGAGCGGGCCGAGCGCCGCGTCGCGAGGGAGCAGATGGACGCCCTCGAGCTGCGGCCCGCCGACCCCGACCGTCCGGCGGCCACGCTCTCCGGCGGCAACCAGCAGAAGATCCTCCTCGCCCGATGGCTCGTGGAGGGCAGCCGGGTGCTGCTGCTCGACGAGCCGACCCGCGGCGTCGACGTCGGCGCCCGTGCCGAGATCTACGGGCTCATCCGGCGGCTGGCCGCGTCGGGGACCGCGATCGTCATCGTCTCGAGCGAGATCCCCGAGGTGCTCGGCCTCGCCGACACCGTGCTCGTCATCGGCGACGGGCGCGTGCTCGATCGTCTTCCCGCATCCGACATCGACGAGCACGGCGTGCTCGATCTCGTCATGAAAGGAGCCGCCGCATGAGCGTGCAGAGCCCCGCCGCCGAGCCGCAGGCCTCGCCCCTGCGGCGGATCTTCTCGGGATCCGTCGGACGCAACCTCGGCCTCGTGCTCGCGCTCCTCGCGCTCGTCGTCGTGGGGGCGATCACGGCGCCCGGGACGTTCCCGACCTTCGACAACGCGCTCGTCATCCTGCGCCAGGCGTCGATCATCGGCGTGGTCAGCATCGCGATGACCTTCGTCATCATCGCGGGCGGGATCGACCTCTCCGTGGGCGCGGTGGTGGCCCTGGCCTCGGTCGTGGCGACGCTCGCGGCCGTGCAGGACCTCGCCGACTCGGTGCACTGGACGCTCATGATGCTCATCGCGCTCGTCGTCGGCGCCGCAGCCGGCCTCATCAACGGGGTCGTGATCGCGTACGGCAAGGTCGTGGCGTTCATGGCGACGCTCGCGATGCTCGTCGGAGCGCGCGGCCTGGCCGAGCTCCTCGCGAACAACCGCACGCTCATCGTGTCGGATCGCGACTTCATCCGCGCGCTCAACATCGACATCCTCGGCATCGACATGCTCATCTGGATCTTCGCCGTCGTCGCCGCGGGCGGCTGGTTCCTCCTGAACCGCACGACCTTCGGCCGCCGCACGGTCGCGATCGGCGGCAATCGCGAGGCCGCGCGCCTCGCGGGCATCGCGGTGAAGCGGCACACGATGTGGCTCTACGCGCTCAGCGGCCTGGCCGCCGGCGTCGCCGCGATCATGCTGCTCGGCCGCACGACCGCGGGCACCTCGACGCACGGCTCGCTGTGGGAACTCGATGCGATCGCCGCGGTCGTCGTCGGCGGCACGCTTCTCACGGGCGGCCGCGGCACGATCACCGGAACGGTCTTCGGCGTCCTCATCTTCGCGACGCTCAGCAACGTCTTCGTTCAGAACAACCTGTCCTCCTCGACGCAGGCGGTCGCCAAGGGCGTGATCATCGTCATCGCGGTGCTGCTCCAGCAGCGCTTCGCCGGGCGGCCGTCGCGCAGCAGCTGACGCGGCTTCCGCCGACACCGGCACGTAGGATGACGGATCACGGCAGAAGTCGGCCGACTTCTGCCGGCGCGAGAAGGTGAGTGCGCATGTCCGATAGCCCGACGGGGCGCGCCGACGTCGGCGACCTCTTCCAGCTGCTCCGCGACGGGGTGCCGCGCACGCGCGCCGAGCTCGCCAAGTCGACGGGGCTCGCTCGTTCGACCGTCGCCGCGCGGGTCGACGAGCTCATGCGCATGGGGCTCATCACGGCGGTCGCCGACGCCGTCTCGACGGGAGGACGGCCGCCATCGCAGTTCGCGCTCAACCCGTCCGCGAAGGTGGTGGTCGCCGCCGACCTGGGCGCGTCGCATGCGAACGTCGCGATCACCGACCTGACCGGCGCCATCCTCGCCGAGGCGAGCGAGCGCGTCGAGATCGCGCAGGGCCCCGAGGCGGTGCTCACGTGGCTCGTCGAGTCCGCGCAGCGGCTTCTCGACGAGACCGAGCGATCGTCTGCCGACGTCGCCGCCATCGGGATCGGCCTGCCCGGCCCGGTCGAGCACTCGACCGGGCAGCCCGTCAATCCGCCGATCATGCCGGGGTGGGATCGCTTCGACGTCCCGGCGTGGGTGCAGCGGCACTTCCCCGTCGCGGTGCTCGTCGACAACGACGTCAACATCTCGGCGCTCGGCGAGCGCGCGGTCGCGTGGCCGGGCGTCGACCACTTCCTCTTCGTGAAGGTCGCGACCGGCATCGGCGCGGGCATCGTGTCGGATGGCCGGCTGCAGCGCGGAGCACAGGGCATCGCGGGCGACATCGGGCACGTGCGCGTGGCGCGCGGGGTCGACGTCCCGTGCCATTGCGGCAACCACGGGTGTCTCGAGGCTCTCGCGTCCGGGCCCGCGATTGCCCGCACGCTGCGCGACCAGGGCGTCGAGGCGCACACGGGCGACGATGTCGTCGCGCTCGTCAAACACGGCAGCCTCGAGGCCATCCAGGCGGTGCGCCAGGCCGGGCGCGACATCGGCGAGGTGCTCACCGCGTCGGTCAGTCTCCTCAACCCCTCGGTCATCTCGATCGGCGGATCGATGGCGCGCGTGAGCGAGCACCTCATCGCCGGCGTGCGCGAGATCGTCTACACGCGCTCCACCCCGCTCGCGACAGAGCACCTCACGATCGTGCAGTCGACCGCCGCGTCGAAGGCGGCCGTGATCGGCGCGAGCATCCTCGCCGTCGAGCACGCGCTCTCGCCCGCCGGCCTCTCGACGGCCTTCGCCCCGGCCTGACCGCCTCCCGGACCGCCGCCATCCGCCTACCCTCCGCCATCCGTCCCTCCGGACCGCCGCCATCTGTCCAAGTCGCAGTTGCCGCCCGAAAACCGGCCGTTTAAGGACGCCAACTGCGACCCCGACGAAGACCCATCCGCCATCCGTCCCCCCGGACCTCCGCCATCCGTCCAAGTCGCAGTTGCCGCCCGAAAACCGGCCGTTTAAGGACGCCAACTGCGACCCCGACGAAGACCCATCCGCCATCCGTCCCCCCGGACCTCCGCCATCCGTCCAGGTCGCAGTTGCCGTCCGAAAACCGGCCGTTTGAGGACGCAAACTGCGACCCGGACGAAGGCCCATCCGCCGGGGTCGCACTTCGCGTCCGCAAACCGCCCGATCGGGACGCGAACTGCGACCTGGACCGGAGGTGGTGCCGCTCAGAGCTGGGCGAGCAGCGACTCAGACCTGGGCGAGCAGCGCCTCGGTCGCGGCCGTCCCGTCGACCTCGCCGCCGAAGCCGAGCATCGTGCGCAGCGGCATCGACTCCATCATCCGGCTGATCTCGGGGTCGGCGAAGATCGCCGCCGACGCGCCGCCCTGCGCCGCGAGCGCGCCCTCGAGCACGCCGCGACCGACCGGATGACGCTGCCAGTCGCCGATCGTCGACTCGAGGTCGAGCTCGGGCACGACCGGCGGCACGTCGAGCTCGATCTCGGTCGTCGCGACGATGTCGCGCGACGACGTGCCGACCTCGACCGTGAACGCGCCGGGCTCGACGGTCCAGCCCGTCTCACCCCAGAAGGCGAATGCACGCTCGTCGAGCTCGAGCCGCACGCGCGTCGACTCCCCCGCCGCGAGGCGCACCTTCCGGAAGGCGCGCAGCTCGCGCACCGGCCGGTCGACCGACGCCTCGGGGTCGCCGACATAGACCTGCACGACCTCGGCGCCGTCGCGCGCACCCGTGTTCGAGACCGTCACCTCGACCACGGCGTGCGCGCGGCACGCCTCGGGAACCGACACCGCGACATCCGTGAGCTCGAACGTCGTGTAGCCGAGCCCGAATCCGAACGGGAAGGCCACCTCGCGCTCGGTGCGGTCGTACCAGCGGTACCCGACGTAGACCCGCTCGCCGTACACGACCTTCTTCGGGCTGCCGGGGAAGTTCACGTGCGCGGGGTTGTCGGCCAGGCGCAGCGGGATGGTCTCGGCGAGGCGCCCCGCGGGCTCGGCGACTCCGAAGAGCACGTCGGCGGCGGCTGAGCCGGAGGCCTGGCCGCCGAGCCACATCTCGAGGATGGCCGGCGCCCGGCCGACGATGCCGTCGAGCGAGACGACGGAGCCGTTCGAGAGCACCACGACGACGCGCTCGTTGACGGCGAGGACGGCGTCGAGGAGGTCGCGCTGCACGCGCGGCAGGTCGATGTGCGTGCGGTCGAACCCCTCGGACTCGTCCTCAGCGGGGAGACCCAGGAACAGCACGACCGTGCGGGCGGCGCGGGCCGCCGCGACCGCCTCGTCGAGGAGCGCGGCATCCGCCTCGCCGTCCAGCCGGAAGCCCGCGGCGAAGGACACGTCGCCCGCGACCTCGCGGATGGCATCGAGCGCGGCGTCGAGGCGCGTGGGCTGGATGTGCGAGCTCCCAGCGCCCTGGTAGCGCGGCGACCGGGCGAACTCGCCGATCACGGCGATCGATCCCTCATCGGCCGACAGCGGCAGGATGCCGTCCTCGTTCGCGAGGAGGACGGTGCTCTCAGCCGCGATTCGGCGGGCGAGAGCGTGGTGCGCGTCGTGATCGACCGCGGGAGTCTCGCCCCGCGCCGCACGGAGGCGGTCGTGCACGGTCAGGATGCGCGACACCGCGAGGTCGATGGCCGCCTCGTCGAGGTCGCCGCGGTCGAGCGCCGCACGGATGTCCGCGGCGTGGCGGGGGCCGGCCGCCGGCATCGTGAGGTCGAGACCCGCCGCGAGGGCCGCGGGCGGGTTGCTCACGGCGCCCCAGTCCGACACGACGTACCCGTCGTAGCCCCACTCGTCGCGGAGGACGTCGGTCAGCAGCCACCGGTGCTCCGACGCGTAGGTGCCGTTGATGCGGTTGTACGCGCACATGACGGTGGCTGGCTGGGCCTCCTTCACGACCCGCTCGAAAGCCGGAAGGTAGATCTCGCGCAGTGTGCGCTCGTCGACCTCGGCGCTCACGCGCATGCGCTCGGTCTCCTGGTTGTTCGCCGCGAAGTGCTTGAGCGAGGCCCCGACACCCTGCGCCTGGAGCCCGCGGACCCATCCTGCGCCGAGCGCACCGGCGAGCAGCGGATCCTCGGAGAAGTACTCGAAGTTGCGCCCGCACAGCGGTGAGCGCTTGATGTTGACACCGGGGCCGAGCAGCACGTCGACGCCGAGCGCCCGGCTCTCCCGTCCGAGCGCCTCGCCCATCTCCTCGAGCAGCTCGGGGTCCCACGTCGAGCCGGTCGCCGCGGCCGTGGGGAACGAGGTCGCGGGGTGGCTGTCGTTGATGCCGAGGTGGTCGGCGCTCCCCGTCTGCAGGCGGACGCCGTGCGGGCCGTCGGTCAGGACCGCCCCCTCCACGCCCGCGTGCTCGACACCGCGCGTGGTCCAGAACGAGTCTCCCGTGAGCAGGGAGATCTTCTCGTCGAGGGAGAGTCGGGAGACGGCTGCGTGCATCAGGGAGGCCTTTCTCGTCCGCGGCGACCTCGGCTCCGAGATCACTTACGCGCTTCAGTGTAGGGTTGAATGTATCGGGATCCTCCTCGGAAAGCAAGGACGCCCATGACCACCTCCCGACGAGCCGGCCGCGTCACCGCCGCCGATGTGGCGCGCGCGAGCGGCGTCTCGCGCGCCACCGTGAGCTACGTCCTCAACGACACCCCGGGCCAGACGATCCCCGAGCCGACGCGCCGCCGCGTGCTGCAGGCCGCCGCCGACCTCGGGTACGTGCCGAGCGTGCACGCTCGCGCGCTGGCATCCGGGAGCACAGGGATCGTCGTGATCGACACGAGCACCATCCCGCCGGGCGAGCTCGTCGCGACGGCGACCCGCACGCTCTCGAGGGCGCTCGTCGAGCGCGGATACGTGCCGGTGGTGAACCAGTACACGGGCGCCGACGCCGGCGGCGAGGTTCTCGTGACGCTCGCGCAGCGCCTGCACCCGACCACCGTGCTCGCGCTCGGGGAGCTCTCCGACGACATCATCCGACGCATCCGCGAGGCCGGCGTCGCGCGGGTCTTCGCGACACCGTCAAGCGCAGGGATCCGCGACATCGCGGAGGTGCAGGTCGCGCACCTCGCCGGCCGCGGGCACCGCTCCGTGGCCTACGTCGCGCCGCCCGAGCCCGAGCTCGCAGGCCTGTCGGAGCTGCGGCTGGCCGGCGCCCGCACGGCTGCCGCACGGCACGGGGTCGTGCTCACGGCCATCCCTCTGCTCGACCAGGAGCCGCTCGCCCGTGAGCTGCGGCGCCTGCGCGACGAAGGCGTCACGGCCGTCGCCGCCTACAACGACGAGGTCGCGGTTGGCGTGCTGGGCGCCGCTCGCCGCGCCGGCATCGCGCTTCCCGATGAGCTCGCGGTCATGGGCATCGACGACCTCCCCGTCGCGCGGCGCACGTTCCCGCAGCTGACGACCGTCGCCCAGGGCGACGTGGCGGACGCCGACGTCGACCTCGCGACGATCGATGCGATCCTCGCGGGCGAGCAGCCCGTGCTTCCCCGCACGGCGCCGCGGGTCATCGTGCGCGAGTCGGCGTAGGCCCGCTACGCCGCGAGTCTCCGGAAGCGGTCGCTCACGCGCGTGGAGCCCGACACGACCTCGGCACCCGAGACACCCGTCGCGCCCACGTGCAGGATGGCCCGAGCCAGGACCTCGTCGCGCACCTCGCGGCGCGCGTGGTCGTCGGCGAGCATCTCGACGAGCGCCGCGACCTCGGCTTCGGCGAGGGCCGCGATCGGGAACCACGGCAGCGCGGCACGCCATGCTCGGAACGCGAGCAGCAGCAGGTCGTGGCGCTGCTCGACGTGCGCGCGCTCGTGCGCGATGACGGCGACGAGCTCGTCCGGGTCGAGCCGGTCGAGGAGCCCCTGCGACAGGACGGTGACCGAGCCGACGCCGCGCGGCAGGCAGTAGGCGACGGGGACGGCGTCGTCGAGCACGCGCGTGCGCGCACGGGTGGGGTGCGGCGACGTCAGCATGTCGAGGAGGGCATGGTGGCGCCGCCTCTGCCGGACCACCTGCGCGATCGTCACGCCGAGGTGGGCGAGCAGGTACACCGTGAACGCGGCGGCGGGCACGAGCGCGAGAAGCGGATGGCCGGGGGCGACCGCATATCCGGCGAGCGCGAGAGCCGCGATCATCGAGAGTCCACCCGCGAGGCCGATCGCCTGCCACAGGAGCAGCGCGACGACGGGAGCCCGCATGGGCCACGCCGCTCGGGAGAACGCGACCGGAACGGGCCACGCGAGGGCGAGGGCGAAGAGGCCGAGGACGACCGCTCCCCACACGATCGTCTCGTGGGGGATGACGAGGGCGCCGTCGAGCCCGGATCCGACGACGGCTCCGATGCGCGTCACAGGCGGCTCTATCAGACCCCGCCGCGCAGGAGCTTGCGCAGCACCGCCGCGTCCTCGTCGGAGACCCCGCCCACGAAGCGCTCGAGCACGGCCATCCGGTCGGCCGACTCGCCGAGCACCTCGTGCATGAGCTCCGCGACGTGGTCGGCGCGCGAGGCGACGGCCGTGTAGCGGTGCGGGCGCACCGATCGGTCGGAGGCCACGAAGCCCTTCTTCTCGAGACGGGACAGCACGGTCAGCAGGGTCGTCGCGGCGAGCGCGCGCCCCTGATCCTGCTCGAGCTGCTCCTTGACGTCATACGCGGTCATGGGCATCTGCGCGTCCCACACCGCGTCCATGACGGCGCGTTCGAGTTCGCCGAGCGTTCCCATGCGCACCTCCTCGCCTCGTGTCGCGGCCGCGCCATCCGACCGCCTGCGCCAATTCTACCCCCGGTCGAATTTCTTCTATGCTCTGTCGAACTAGTTCTACACGGCGTAGAATTGGTTCCGGCCGGACGCGGCGTCCGGCCCACACCTCCCGAAGGAGAACGCGCGTGGACGTCCTCGACATCGCCCGCTGGCAGTTCGGCATCACGACCGTCTACCACTTCCTCATGGTCCCGCTCACGCTCGGGCTCGGCATGACGGTCGCCGTGCTGCAGACCGCGTGGGTCCGCACGGGCGACGAGCGCTTCCTGCGCATGACGAAGTTCTGGGGGAAGCTCTACCTCATCAACTTCATCGTCGGCGTCGCGACCGGCCTCGTGCAGGAGTTCCAGTTCGGGATGGCCTGGAGCGAGTACTCGCGCTTCGTCGGCGACGTGTTCGGCGCCCCGCTCGCGCTCGAGGGCCTGCTGGCCTTCTTCGCCGAATCGACGTTCCTCGGGATCTGGATCTTCGGATGGGGGCGGCTGCGCAAGGGACTCCACCTCGCCGCGCTGTGGTGCGCGGTGATCGGCTCGTGGGCCTCGGCGTACTTCATCATCGTCGCGAACTCCTGGATGCAGCACCCCGTCGGCGTCGAGCTCGGCGCCGACGGCCGCCCCGTCATGACCGACATCTGGGCGGTCCTGACGAACAACACCGCGATCGCGGCCTTCACCCACACGATCTTCGGCGCGCTCGTGGTCTCGGGGATGTTCCTCCTCGGCCTCTCGTGGTACCACCTCTGGCGCCGCCGCCACGACGGCATCGACACGGTCGACGCCGACGGCCGCGTGGTCGTCGGGCGAGCGGATGTCCCCGGTCGCGACGAGAAGGACCACGGCGTGTGGCTGTGGTCGCTGCGGATCGGCGCGGTCGTCGCGATCCTCGGGTTCGGCGGCACGGTGCTGACCGGCGACATCCAGGGCAAGCTCATGTACGAGCAGCAGCCGATGAAGATGGCCGCCGCCGAGGCGGCCTGCCACACCGGCTCGGCCTTCTCGGTGCTCTCCCTCGGCGACCCGGGCTCCCGCGACTGCTCCGACGTCATCACGCTCATCGAGGTGCCCGGCGTGCTCGGCTTCCTCGGCACCGGCGAGTGGGGCGCCGAGATGCCCGGCATCAGCGACCTCGAGCCGCAGTACGTCGACCAGTACGGCGAGACGATCCCCGACGACGCGCTCTACGGCGACCGCGCGGGCAGCGAGGTCGAGTACGTGCCCGTCATGTGGGTGACCTACTGGGGCTTCCGTCTCATGATCGGGCTCGGCGGGATCGTCGCGGCGGCCGCGGTCGTCGCGCTGTGGCTGACCCGCAAGGGCACGGTCCCGCGCTCGCCGTGGATCATGCGGCTCGCCCTGCTCGGCATCCTCGCGCCGTTCGCGGCGAACATCGCGGGCTGGATCTTCACCGAGATGGGCCGCCAGCCGTTCGTCGTCGCGCCGAACCCCGACGCGACCGGCGTCGACGGGGTGTTCATGTTCACGGCGGCGGCGGTCTCGCCCGGCGTCACCGCGGGCGAGCTCCTCTTCTCCGTGATCGCGCTCGCCTCGGTGTACGCCGTGCTCCTCGTCGTCGAGCTCTTCCTCCTCACCACGTACGTGCGCGGAGGCGTCGCGAGCGCGATGCCCGAGCTGTCCCACCCGCGCGACGACGACCATCCCGACGACGACGCGCAGCGAGACGACGTGCTCGCCTTCGCCTACTGACCGACTGCAGAGGAACGCCCATGGACACGCTCCCCGTCTTCTGGTTCATCGCGATCGCCATCCTGTGGACCGGCTACCTCCTGCTCGAGGGATTCGACCTCGGCGTCGGGATGCACATGATCCTCGGCACGCGCGACGACCGCGATCGCCGCGTCATGCTCAACACGATCGGCCCCGTGTGGGATGGCAACGAGGTGTGGCTGATCACGGCCGGCGCGGCGATCTTCGCGGCCTTCCCGCACTGGTACGCGTCGCTCTTCTCGGCGCTCTACCTCCCGCTCACGATCATGCTGCTCGGCCTCATCGTCCGCGCGGTCGGGATCGAGTACCGGGGCAAGGTCGCGACGGCGCGCTGGGCTCGCATCTGGACCTACGGCATCGGCGTCGGCTCGATCGTCGTCGCGTTCTGCGTCGGCGCAGCGCTCGCGCTCACGTCGACCGGGCTGCCCCTGAACGCGAACGGCGATCGCGTCGGCGGGCCGTTCGTCTGGCTGACCCTGCCCGCGATCGTGGGCGGTCTCGCGGTCGTCGGCTTCGCCCTCGCCCACGCGGCGACCTTCCTCGGGCTCAAGGCGGATGGTCCGGTGCGCGAGCGCGCGGGGCGCTTCGCCGCGCGCTGGGCGCCGCTCTGCCTCGTGCCCGCGGCCGTCTGGGCCCTGTGGGTGCAGCTCGCCCACGGCGGGACGCCCCTCTCGTGGACGCTCGTCGGCCTCGCCGTGGTCGCCGCGGTGCTCGGATGGGCGAACGCGCGCCGCCGCCGCGAGGGGCGGGCGTTCCTCGGCTACGCCGGCTTCGGCCTCTTCGGCGCGGGCGCGATCTTCGCGGGCATGTTCCCACGCGTCCTCCCGTCGACGATCGACCCCGCCTTCGACCTCACGGTCTGGAACGCGGCGAGCGGCGAGTACACACTGGGGGTCATGACGGTCGTCGCGTGCGTGGGCCTTCCGGTCGTGATCCTCTACCAGGCGTGGAGCTACTGGATCTTCCGCAAGCGCGTCACGCCGGGCATGATCCCCGACGCGCACGTCGTGCTCCCCGCGGCCCTGCGCGCGCGGTGACCGCCCCTGCGGCCCGCGCGCGGGCCATCCGCGAGCCCGGCATCGATCCGTGGACCATCGAGGCCGAGCGCGCGGCAGCGGCCCCCGGGTTCCGGCGGCCCGACCTCGGCCCCGTGCCGCGCGCGCGGCTCGTCGCGCTCGGTGTGCTCGCGGCGCTGCGGGCGGTGGGCCTCGTGCTCATCGCCGACGCGGTCGCCCGCGGGATCGGCGGCCTCGCGGCGGGCGGCCTCGATGCCGCGGACATCCGCGCCGTGCTCGTCGCGGGCCTCGCGGGCGCGCTGCTGAGGGTCGGCGCGGAGTGGGCGACCTCGGTCGCGGCGCGCCGCATCGCGTCGGACGTCAAGCGCGACCTGCGCGCGCGCCTCTGGCGCCGCATCGCCGCGGGCGACGTCGACGGCGGCGGGACCGCCGTCCTCGCGGCGGACGGGCTCGACGACCTCGACGACTACTACGTGCAGTCGCTGCCCGCGCTCATCGCGGCCGCGGTCGTGCCCCTCGTCGTGGGCCTGCGGATCCTCGGCGCCGACTGGCTGAGCGCCGCGGTCGTCGTCCTCACGGTGCCCCTCGTGCCCCTGTTCATGATCCTCATCGGCCGGCACACGCAGCAGCGCACCGACGCGGCGCTGTCGGCCCTCACCCGTCTCGCCGATCACCTGGCCGAGCTGGCGCGCGGCCTTCCCGTGCTCGTCGGGCTGGGCCGGGTCGAGGAGCAGACCCGCGCCCTCGACGGCATCCAGGGCGCCTACCGTGCGCGCACGCAGGAGACGCTGCGCTGGGCGTTCCTGTCGGCGCTCGCGCTCGAGCTCATCGCGACGATCTCGGTCGCGATCGTCGCCGTGTTCCTGGGGCTGCGGCTTCTCGACGGCACGATGGAGCTCGAGCCGGCGCTGCTCGCCCTCATCCTCGCGCCCGAGTGCTACGCGGCGCTGCGCGAGGTCGGCACCGCGTTCCACGCCTCGCAGGACGGCCTCGCCGCGCTCGAGCGCGCGAAGACGCTCCTCGCGCGCCCGCTCGCGCGCGACATCCGCTCGCGGGGGCGCGCGGAGCCCGCCGCGACATCCGCCCCTTCCCCCTCGCCCACCGCAGGAGAATCCGCCGAGATCAGGACGCGGATGCCCGAATCGTCCGGCTCTCGACGGAATCCCCTGCCCCCGGTGCGGCTCGAGAACGTCGCCGTGCGGTACGCGGGGCGCGATCGGCCCGTGGTCGAGGGGCTGAACGCCGAGCTGTCGGGCATCGTCTCGGTCGCGGGGCCGAGCGGCTCGGGCAAGTCCACGCTGCTCGCCGCGCTGACGGGGACGCTCCCCGCGGACGCCGAGGTCACCGGGACGATCACCGGGGCGGATGGCGTCGGCTGGGCCCCGCAGGCCGCGCGCGCGTTCGCGGCCACGCCCCGGGCGGAGCTCGCGCTGCACGGCGCGCCCGGCCCGGAAGCCGCTCTCGCCGAGCTCGGTCTCGCGCACGTCGCCGAGGCCGCGATCCCCGAGCTCAGCCCCGGCGAGCTGCGTCGTCTCGCGGTCGCGCGCGCCCTCGCCCGGGTCGACGCCGGTGCGCGTCTGCTCGTGCTCGACGAGCCGACCGCGCACCTCGACCGCGCCGCGGCGGAGCGCGTGCGCGCGGCCATCCTGCGTCGCGCGGCGCACGCGACGGTCGTGCTCGCGAGCCACGAGCCCGAGACGCTCGCCCTCGCGACGATGACGGTTCCGGTCGGCGGAGCCGCCGCCCCGCACGCCCCCGCGACCGCCCCGGTCAGCATGTCTCACTCGACGACAGAAACCGGCGCCGTCACCCGCAACAACCGAGACATGCATGAGGCGGCCCCGGCCGCCCCGGCCGGCCCGGCGGATGGCCCGGCGGATGGCCCGGCGGATGGCGTCACGCTCGCCTCCCTCGTCCGGCCGCACCTCGCGGCGTGGGCAGGCGCCGTCGGGCTCGGCGTCATCGCGACGGGACTGGGTCTCGCGCTCACGGCCGTCTCGGGATGGCTCATCGTCCGGGCGAGCGTCGAGGAGTACATCATGTAC
The DNA here is from genome assembly GCF_049065455.1 of Microbacterium sp. SA156. Lineage (NCBI taxonomy): Bacteria > Bacillati > Actinomycetota > Actinomycetes > Micrococcales > Microbacteriaceae > Microbacterium > Microbacterium sp. SA156. The sequence goes on along the minus strand of NZ_JBAKGU010000005.1, from coordinate 47,736 downwards.
CTCCTCGTCGCGATCGTCGGCGTGCGGGCGTTCGGCATCGGGCGCTCCGTGGGCCGCTACGCCGAGCGCCTCATGACGCACAGCGCGGCGTTCCGGACGGTCGACGACCTGCGTCTGCGACTGTGGCGCGCGATCGCGGCGCGCGGCGCGGGCTCCCGCCGTCTCCTCGAGGGCGGGGCGCCCGTCGACTACCTCGTGACGCTCTCCGACGACCTGCGCGACCAGCTCCCCCGCGTCGTCGCGCCGCTCGCAGTCGGCGTCCTCGTCATCCTGGGCGCCTCCGTCACGACCTGGTTCGTCGTGCCGCACCTCGCCCTGCTCGTCCTCGTCGTGCTCGCGGCGGCCGCCGCCGTCGCCGCCGCGCTCGCGATCGCGTCCGAGCGGGGGGCGGGCCGCGCACGCGTCGCCGCCCGCTCCGAGATCGTCCGCGGCACGTCGGCCCTCGCCTCGGCGTCCGCCGATCTCCGCGGGAACGGCGCCTCCGAGGCGGCTCTCGCGGAGCTCGACGCCGCCGCGGCGCGCCTCGCCCAGGCCGAGCGCCGCGCCGCCTGGGCCGCGGGGCTCGGCGGCGCGGTCGTCACGTCGGCGACGTCGATCCTCGCGTGCACGGTCGCGCTCCTCTCCCCCGCTTCGCCGGCCGAGCAGGTGTCGGTGATCGCGCTCCTCGCGCTCGCCGTGCTCGAGCCGCTCTCGGGCCTCGTCACGGCCGCTCACCGACTGCCCGCCCTGCGCGAGATCGTGCGCCGTCTCGCGCCCGTGCTACGGCCCGCCCCGTCCGCGCCGTGGGGTGACGGCGCCCTCGCGGAGCCCGTCGCCTCGGTCGCGCTCGACGACGTCGCCGTCCGGTACCCCGGCACGTCGCGCCCCGCCGTGACGGATGTCTCGGGCCGGGCCGCACGCGGACGCTGGCTCGTCCTCGAAGGCCCGTCGGGATCGGGCAAGTCGACCCTCCTCTCGGCGATCATGGGCGCCCTCCCCGTCGCGCACGGCGAGATCCGCGCCGACGAGGCGCCGCTCCCGTCGCTCGACGAGCGCGCCTGGCGCTCGCGTGTGGCCTGGTGCCCGCAGGACGCCTACGTCTTCGACTCGACGCTGCGCGGCAACCTCCTGCTCGCCCGCGCGCACGACGACGCACCCGACGACGAAGCGCTGCACGACGCCCTCGCGCTGGCCGGTCTCGGCGCTCTCCTCGACGCGCTGCCCGGCGGGCTCGCGACGCGGGTGGGAGCGGGCGGCTCCGCCCTGTCCGGCGGCGAGCGCCAGCGCCTCGCGGTCGCCCGCGCGCTCCTCGCGCGCGCCGACGTCATCCTGCTCGACGAGCCGACCGCGCACCTCGACGCCCCGACGGCCGCCGCGATGATGGCGGATGTCCGCGGTGCGACCGCGGATCGCGTCGTTGTGCTCGTGTCGCACCGGGCCGACGACCGTCGTCCCGATGACGCGGTCGTGCAGCTGGGGTCCGTGCGAGAGTAGTGCCGTGTCTCCCCCGCGGTCCGAGCTGCGCCGCGTCGCGGTGATCGTGCTCGAGGGCGCGAAGCCGCTCGACGTCGGCATCCCCGCGCAGGTCTTCACGACCCGCGCGAGCATGCCGTACGAGGTGCGGGTCTGCGGCCCCGCACCCGGTCTCGTCACGGGCGGCGACGGCCTCTCCTACCATGTCGCCCACGGTCTCGAGGCGCTCGAGTGGGCCGACATCGTCTTCATCCCGGGCTACCGCGCCCCCGACCAGGACGACCCGCCCGCGGCGGTCGTCGAGGCGCTCATCGCGGCCCACGCGCGCGGAGCGCGCCTGGCCGCGATCAGCACGGGGGCGTTCGCGCTCGCGGCGACTGGCCTCCTCGACGGACGCCGCGCCACCACCCACTGGCACTACACGCGCGCGCTCGCGCGCCGGCACCCGCGCGTCCGCGTCGACGAGAACGTGCTGTTCGTCGACGAGGGCAGCGTCCTCACCTCGGCGGGCGCGGCGTCGGGGATCGACCTGTGCCTGCACATCCTCCGCTCCGACCTGGGCGTCGCCGCGTCGAATCATGCCGCACGGCGGCTCGTCGCCGCGCCGTATCGCAGCGGAGGCCAGGCGCAGTACGTGCCGCGCAGCGTGCCCGAGCCCATCGGCGAGCGGTTCGCGGCGACCCGCGAGTGGGCGCTGCATCGCCTCGGCGACCCGCTCACCCTCGAGGTGCTCGCGCGGCACGCCGCGGTCTCGCCGCGGACCTTCTCGCGCCGGTTCGTCGAGGACACCGGCTACACGCCGATGCAGTGGGTCATGCGCGCGCGGATCGACCTCGCGCGCGAGCTGCTGGAGAGATCCGAGCGGAGCGTCGAGCAGATCGCGGCGGATGTCGGGCTCGGCACGGGAGCGAACCTGCGCCTGCACTTCCAGCGGATCCTCGGGACGACCCCGACCGACTACCGGCGGACGTTCACGCAGGGCGAGTAGCCCGCGCTCACGCGGTGCGCTCGAGCCACGCCCGCAGCCGCTCGAGGGGCCACGTCGTGACGATGCGCTCGGGCGGGACGCCCGCGCGCTCGGCCCGTTCTGCTCCGTAGTCGAGCAGCGAGAGCTGCCCGGGGGCGTGCGCGTCGCTGTCGATCGAGAACAGGCATCCCTGCTCGAGCGCGAGGGCGATGAGCTCGTCCGGCGGATCCTGGCGCTCGGGGCGCGCATTGATCTCGACCGCGACGTCGTGCTCGGCGCATGCCGCGAAGACCGCGTGCGCGTCGAACGCGGCGGGCGGCCTCGTGCCGCGCGCGCCCTCGACGAGCCGCCCCGTGCAGTGGCCGAGCACGCGCGTGCGGGGGTTGCGGATGGCGCCGAGCATGCGGCGGGTCATGCTCGCGGCGTCCATCCGCAGTCTCGAGTGCACGCTCGCCACGACGACGTCGAGGCGAGCGAGCAGGGCGTCGTCCTGATCGAGCGCGCCGTCGTCGAGGATGTCGACCTCGATGCCGCTCAGGAGCGTGAACCCCTCGTCCGAGAGCGTCGCGACGACCTCGAGCTGCCGCTCGAGCCGCTCGGCCGAGAGCCCGTTCGCCACCGTGAGGCGGGGCGAGTGGTCGGTGAGCGCGAGGTACTCGTGGCCCAGCCGCCGGGCTGCCGCGACCATGAGGTCGATCGGGGTGAGGCCATCCGACCAGTCGGAGTGGCTGTGGAGGTCGCCGCGCAGGAGGCCGCGGAGGGCGCTGCGGCCGGCGCCCCCTGTGCGCTCGCGCAGATCGGCGAGGTATGCCGGCACCTCGCCCGCGAGCGCCTCCTGGATGACGCGGAAGGTCGACTCGCCGATCCCCTGCCGACGCCGCAGCCGCGCCGCATCGCGCAGCTCCTCGGGCGAGAGACCCGCCACGACATCGGCCGCGGTGCGGAACGCCTTCGACTTGTAGCGCGACGACCGCTCGCGCTCGAGCAGGTAGGCGATCTCGGTGAGCGCGTCGAGCGGGTCCATGGCTGCCAGTCTGCCGCGCGGGCTCGACGACGGCACGGCCGCACGACGAGCAGGGATGGCGAGATCCTTGCGGACGCTGTCCATCACGCCGCTGTCGCCCGCGCGCCATCCGGGAGACGCTGTGAGGGTATTCGACGGGGCTGACGCTCGCACCGCCACCTCGTCCGCCATACCTTCCGAACGGGCCTGACGCACAGCGGGCCCGTTCGGCTGTTTCCGGGCCCGGCTCGCGGGCGGCGTCTCAAGCGACGATCTTCTCGACCGTCCGGATGTTCCGCGTCGTCGTCACGGCCTTCCAGCGCGGCTTGGCGAGCTCCTTCGCGAACGCCGTCGACACGCTCGCGCCCTTCGGCGGGTTCCAGTAGACGACGCCGGGGCCCTCCGCCACCGGGTCGTCCGGTGCATTGGCCGCGAGCGCGAGCACGGCGTCGCGCGCCTCGGCGTCGGCGCAGAAGACGATGTACGGCTGGCGATCGGGGTCTGACGCATCGAACGGGAAGGCGGCGAGGGCGGCTCGCAGCTCGTCGCAGGTGGCCAGCACGATCCACGCCTCGTAGCCGAACCTCTCCCCGAGCGCCCGCTCGATCCGCCGCTTGAGGGTCGCGCGGTTCTCGTCGGCGGTGAAGCGCACGTTGCCGCTCGCGAGGAACGTGCGCGCATCGGCGAAGCCCAGTTCGGCGAACAGCGCGCGCAGGTCGGCCGAGCGCACGGTGATCCCGCCCACGTTGACACCGCGGAGCAGGGCGACGAAGTCGGTCATCCGGCCTCGCCCATCACCCGGCGGGTGAGGGCCGTGACGTCGGAGTCGAGATGGTCGATCTTCGTGTGGACGGCATCGAACCGCGCGTTCATCTCCGCCCGCAGACCGGCGAACTCGGCGTTCAGTCGAGCGTTGGTCGCGTCGAGGCGCGCGTTCGACGCGTCGAATCGGGCGTTCATCTCGCCGCGCAGACCGTCGATCTCGCCGCGCAGCTCACCACGCAGTCCGCCGATCTCGGCGCGCAGGATGCGGGTGAAGTTCGTCGAGATGATCCCGAGCGTCGCGAACGCGAACGTCGCGAAGAGAGCCATGAAGACCCACACCTGCGGCTCGCTCATCTGCACTCCTCCAGTCTGAACCGACCCGACGACATTGTCACGAACGGCGACCGAGAGCCGCACCTGTGGAGGTCGTCGGCGTCGCCACACCGCGAGGCGTGGCCTGTGCACGAGCCACGACCCTATGAGCTGACGAGCGACTCCAGAAGCGCGCGCACCGTGCGGACGACGAAGACGCGTCGCGCCGCGACGCGCTCGGGGCGGTCGGCGGCATCGCCCACGTACAGCCGGTCCACCGAGCGGAACACCTGCCAGCCGTCGGCGAGGGTCACGATCGTGAGGAGCAGCTCGGCGGCGGCCGCGTCGTCGAGGGCGGGAAGGGTCCTGCGCAGCTGAGAGACCTTGCGCCGGTGCGCCTCGGAGCGCGCCTCGAACGCGACCGGGGTCTCGCGCTCGAGGCCCTCCCACGCGAGCAGGCGCGAGAGCTGAGGATGCGCGGCGTGGTAGTCGAAGACGGCCTCGACGTACCGCAGCACCGCCTCGGCGCCCTCGCCCTCGATGGGGACGGCGTGGATGACCGCGAGCAGCTCGCTCTCGAGCGCCGCACCGAAGAGCGCCTCCTTGTCGCCGAAGTGCGCGTAGATGCGCTCCTTGTTCACCCCGGCGGCGCGTGCGATCCGGTCCACGCGCGCCCCGGCGAGACCGTGCGCGCTGAACTCGTCGACGGCCGCCTCGAGCAGGCGTCGCCGCGTCTCCTCCGGGGTGTAGGCCATCCGCCCATCCTATTCCCAACCGAACAGTTGCCTTCCGGGCCGGAACGTGGTTCACTGTTCCCAACCAGTCAGTTGGAAAGTGAGATGCCATGCCCGCGCCCACCCCGCCCTCCGTCCACGTCCGCGCCGTCATCACGTGGCTCGCGATCTTCCCGCTCGTGACGATCGGCCTCTACGCCATCGCGCCGTTCAGCGGGACCTGGCCGCCCGTCCTCCGCTCGCTCGCACTCACGGTCGTCGTCGTGCCGCTCGCGGTGTATCTCATCGTCCCGCAGCTGATGCGCGCCTGGATGGCACTCAGCGCGCGCCGCGCCGCCGAGGCCGCCCAGGTCGCGCTGGCCACACCCGTCGCCCCGGCCGCCCCCGCCGCTCCCGAGACGTCTCCCGAGGTCGTCAGCCGCGGATGAGCCGGAGCGTCGCGCGCTCGAGCGCGACCTGCCGTGCGTCGGCGTCGGCATGGCGCCGACGCACGGCGGCCGCGATCGTGCGCCCCTCGTCGAACGCCGAGACGACGCGCGGATCGACGTACGAGGTGCGCGCCATCGTCGGGGTGTTGCCGAGGAACTCGGCGACATCGCGCATGGTCGCGGTCACCGCGCGGCGGCGCTTCGTCGCGCTCGCGCCCTCCTCGAGGTCGAGCCCGCGCTCGGCGAGGCGCGCGGTCGCGAGCACCGTCGCATGCCACGTGCGGAAGTCCTTCGCGGTCGCGTCGGCCCCCGTCGACGCGCGCACGTAGTCGTTGACGATCGCGGGCGTGAGGCGCCGCCATCCGCCCGCCTCCCGGTACGCCAGGAGCGCGGGCTCGCCGTCGCGCCGCCGCCGCATGCTCTCGATCGCCGCGACGACGGGGGCATCCGCGATCTCGATGCGGTGCGCGACGCCCGACTTGCCCATGAAGCGGAAGACGAGCGCGTCGCCGCTCCGCCGCACATGCGCGCGCTCGAGGGTCGTGAGCCCGAAGCTGCCGTGCCGGTCGGCGTACACGTCGTCGCCGATGCGGAAGCAGCCGAGGTCGAGCAGCCGCACGGCAGTCGCGCACGCGCGCTCGAGCGGCATGCCGTCGAGCCCGAGCTCGCCGAGGATGGCCGGCCGCGCACGGCCCAGCGCGACGCCGAAGTCGAGCACGCGGTCGAACTTCTGCGCATCGCGGCGCGCACGCCACTGCGGGTGGTACAGGTACTGCCGGCGCCCCGCATCGTCGGTGCCCACGGCCTGCAGGTGCCCGTTGGGGTAGGGCGTGATCCAGACGTCGCGCCATGCGGGCGGGATGGCCAGCGCGCGGATGCGGGCGACCTCCTCCGCGGGCAGCCGCTCGCCCTCGGCATCGAGGTAGGCGAACCCGCGGCCGGAGCGGCGCCGCGTCCAGCCCGGCTCCTGGGGAGAGGTGCGTCGGAGCCGGGGCATGCGGTCGAGTCTGCCTGACGGCATCCGCCGCCCGTCAGGCCTTGACAGGGCCTCCGGAGAGGGTCGCGGATGTTGGGCTTTCCAACGTCGTAGCCCTACGCTCGACACTCGACGCCCTTTCTGCCCTCCCGGGAGCCACGATGAAGTTCTTCCCTGCCCGCGCGGTGCGCGTGACCGCCGGCTCGTTCGCCGACGCCCTGCGCGTCGACCTCGACTACGTGCTCTCGCTCGACGCCGACCGGCTGCTCGCGCCCTTCCTGCGCGAGGCGGGCCTCGAGCCGCGTGACCGCTCGTACGGCAACTGGGAGGACGCGGGGCTCGACGGGCACACCGCGGGGCACTGGATCTCGGCGCTCGCCCACCTGCACGCGGCGACGGGCCATCCCGAGGCCCTTCGCCGACTCCGCTACGCCGTGGGCGAGCTCGCGCGTGCGCAGGAGGCGCGCGGCACGGGGTGGGTCGGCGGCGTGCCCGGCGGCGAGCAGCTCTTCGCGGGGCTCCGCGACGGCGGCGTGGCGGCGGCCCGGGCGCTCGCATCGAGCGGGCACTGGGTGCCCTGGTACAACCTCCACAAGACGTTCCAGGGGCTCATCGACGCACACGTCGTCGGCGGCGACGAGCGCGCGCTCGACATCGCCGTCCGTCTCGCGGACTGGTGGCTCGACATCGCCGACGGCATCGACGACGCGGCCTTCGAGGCCATGCTCGACACCGAGTTCGGCGGCATGAACGAGGCCTTCGCGGAGCTCGCGGCGCTCACCGGACGCGACGACCTCGCGGCGATGGCCCGTCGCTTCGCGCACCGCGCCATCCTCGACCCCCTCCGCGAGGGGCGAGACGATCTGACCGGGCGCCACGCGAACACGCAGATCCCGAAGGCCGTGGGCTACGCGGTCGCCGGCGAGCGCGCGGCGGCCGCCGCGTTCTGGCGCACCGTCGTCGAGCGGCGCACGGTCGCGATCGGCGGCAACAGCGTCCGCGAGCACTTCCACGCGCCGGACGACTTCGCGCCGATGATCGAGGACCGCGAGGGGCCGGAGACCTGCAACACCTACAACATGCTGAAGCTCACGCGCGCCCTCGCCGAGGCCGAGCTCGATCCCGCCCACCTCGACTTCGCCGAGCGCGCGCTCTTCAACCACGTGCTCTCGGCGCAGCATCCCGAGCGCGGCGGGTTCGTCTACTTCACGCCGATGCGGCCCCGCCACTACCGCGTCTACTCGCAGCCCGACCAGTGCTTCTGGTGCTGCGTCGGCACGGGCATGGAGATGCAGGCCCGGTACGGCGAGTGGATCTTCGGACAGGACGGCGACGCGCTCGCCGTCAACCTCTTCGCCCCCGCCGACCTCGACGCATCCGAATTCGGCGTCCGGCTGCGCATGACGACGGACTTCCCCGCCGACGAGCAGGTGCGGATCGCGGTGGAGGCGGATGGCGCGCGCGCGTTCGCGCTGCGCCTGCGCGTTCCAGGCTGGAGCGACGGACTCCGCGACCTCCGCGTGAACGGCGACGACGCGGAGGCGACTGCGGAGGACGGCGCCGTGCGGATCACGCGGACCTGGGCGGACGGCGACGAGATCGTCTTCCGCGTGCCCCTCGCGCTGCGCGCGGAGCGCCTGCCCGACGGATCGCCGTGGCAGGCCTACCTCGCGGGGCCCGTCGTCCTCGCCGCGCGCGCGGGGGAGGACGGGCTCGACGGGCTCGTCGCCGACGACAGCCGGATGGGCCACATCGCGTCGGGCCCGCTGCTCCCGTTCGCCGACCTGCCGCTCGTCGCGGAGGGCGCCGACGCGGTCGCCCAGGTCGGCCCGCTGCGCTTCCGGCTCGAGACGGACGACCCGGCGGGCGCCGTCGACCTCGAGCCGTTCGCGGGCATCCACGACAGCCGGTACACCGTCTACTGGCCGGTCGCCGACGGCCCCGGCCGCAGGGACGAGCTCCTCGCCCAGGACGGCCGGCTCGCGATCGACGCGGCGACCGTCGACGCCGTGGCGTTCGGCGAGCAGCAGCCCGAGTCCGACCACGCCTTCTCGGGAGACGGCTCGACCGTCGGCGTCGAGGGCGACGCGCACTGGCGCGAGCTCGGAACCGGCCTCTCGATCGAGCTGCGGGACCCCGCGTGGCAGTCGCGCCGCCTGCGCCTCGAGCTGCGGCCATCCGCCGAGGCGACGGCGATCGCGGTGCGCGTCGGCGAGCAGCTCGCCGCCGAGGAGCGCCTCGCGCCCGGCGCGACATCGCTCGAGGTCGTCATGGCGCCGCCGTCGCCCGGCACGCGGATCACCCTCTCTCCCGTCGACGGTGCTCCCGCGCCGGGCGTGGTCTCGGCGCGCCTCCTGCGCTGAGCACCGGCGAGACTGGAGGCATGCTCACCCGGATCCGCCCTCGGGGGATGGCCGCCTCGGTCGCCCTCGTCATCGGCTCGTGCACGTCGCTGCAGTTCGGCGCGGCGCTCGCCGTGCAGCTCTTCCCCGAGCTGGGGACGTGGGGCGTGACGGCGCTGCGCCTCTCGATCGCGGCGCTCATCCTGTGCGCGGCGGTGCGCCCGCGCGTGCGCACCTGGACCCGCGAGCAGTGGGGATGGGTGGCCGCGTACGGCCTCTCCCTCGCGGCCATGAACGGCTCCTTCTACGCCTCCCTCGAGCGGATCCCGCTGGGCACCGCGGTCGCGATCGAGTTCCTCGGTCCGCTCGTGCTCGCGGCCGTGCTCACGCGACGCGCCCTCGATTTCGCGTGGGTCGGCGTCGCCCTCGTCGGCATGGCGCTCCTGGGCGTCGACAGCGCCATCGGCGTCCCGCTGGATGGAGCAGGCGTGGTGTTCGCGCTCGTGGCCGCCGCGTTCTGGGCCCTCTACATCCGCACGAGCGCGCGCGTCGGCCAGCTCGTCCCGGGGATGGGCGGGCTCGCGGTCGCGCTCGTCATCGCCTCGACCGCGCTGCTGCCCTTCGGCGTGCCGGCGGCGGTCGAGGTGGTCGCGGAGCCGCACCTCCTCGTGCTCGCCGTCGGGACGGCGCTCCTCGCCTCGGTCATCCCGTACGCGCTCGAGCTCATGGCGCTGCGGCGGCTTCCACAACGCGTGTTCGGAGTGCTCCTGAGCCTCGAGCCCGTCATCGCGACGGCGGCCGGATGGCTGCTCCTCGCTCAGGCGATGAGCCCGCTGCGGATCGCCGCGATCGCGCTCGTCGTCGCCGCGAGCGTCGGCACCGCCCTCGCGGCGCGACGGGCGAGCGAGGACGCACCCGGATCCGCCCTCACCGGGGCGATCCCGGTCATCCGCGACTGACCGCGGCCTCCGCCGTCGTGACGCGACGCGATGGCCAGGCCGCGAGCAGGCGCTCCCGCTCCTCCGCCGTGATCGGCACGACCGAGCCGTGCCGGAAGCGCGGCGGAACCGCATGCGCGCTCGGCGTCCACGTGCCATCCGCGAGGTCTGCGCTCTCGAAGACGCGATAGCCCGTGCCGCCGCCGTAGGGCGGCCAGTCGATGAAGAGCAGCCACGAGCGCTCGTCGAGCGAGCGGACGATGATCGGCCCCTCGCCGTGCGAGATGACGTCGCTGCCGATCCCCTCGGCGAGCAGCTCCCACGCCGAGCCGATGCGCCCCTCGGTCGGGCGCAGCACGTCGTCGCCGCGCTCGGCGAACACGTGCATGGTGCCGGGCTCCTCGTCCTTCGTGAAGCGGTACCAGTGGGCGCCGTCGCGCGCGAGGGTCGAGTCGATCGTCCCGTACCCGGCCCCCCGGCGCACGTCGATCCACACGCGCGGCTCCGAGAAGGTCGCGAAGTCGGCCGTCTCCGCGATCATCATCCGGTTGTAGCTGTCGGCGGCCCGGCGCTCGCCGCCCTCGGGGTAGAGGTTCGAGGCCCAGTAGACGAGGTAGGCGCCGTGCTCCGCGCTCCAGACGGCCTCCGGGGCCCACACGTTGCCGGCCTCGGGGCCCATCACCGCGACCGCACGCGGGCCCGTCCAGGTCACGAGGTCATCCGACTCCCAGACGAGGATGTCGGTGCTGCCGTTCTCCTGCCCCGCACCGAAGCCGCCGGCCCCGTGCACCTTGAGGTCGGTCGCGAGGATCACGAACCCGCCGTCCTCCTTGCGGAGCAGGAACGGGTCGCGCACGCCCCGCGTGCCGAGCTCCGACGTGAGCACGGGCGCGCCGTCCGCCAGCAGGTCCCAGTCGCTCAGGGAGGCGCCGTCGCTCACCGCGAAGTGGACCTGCTCGGCCGCGTCGTCGTCTTCGCCCGTGAAGTGGACGAAGAGGTACGAGGAGAATTTACAACGTTGCACAAGTGCACGATACCAAGGGACGGCCACCGCCGCGACCCCGGACTCGGCCCTACGCGCCGAGGAAGGTCGCGGGGTCGAACTCGTCGATCGGGATGACGCGAAGGCGCGGGAGCTGCGCGTCGAACACCGCGGCGTCGTACTCGAGGTCGAATCGCTGCAGGCCGGGCAGGGTCGCATACCCCGCGTTGCGGAACTCATTGAACGCGACGATCCCGACGCGCCGGTCGCCGCCGATGAGCGCAGCGACGTCGTCGAGGAAGTCCCCGTCGTGGCTCACGAGCATCACGTCGTCGTCGCGGCCAGCCAGGGCCCGCAGGGTGCGCTGGATCGCGATGTCGACGACCTTCTCGTCGGGGGCGCCTGCGAGGAGCACGACCTCGTAGTCCATCGCCTTGAGCGCCTGGACGAAGCTCTGCGGGATGACGGACGAGGCGTTGATGAAGAACACGCCGCGTGCGCGCTGGTTCCACTGCCGCGCCGCGAACGAGACGAGCCGGTCCCACCGAGGCCGCTCATCCGGCTGCGGCCGTCGCCCGATGATCGACGTCCCCAGCGTCGCGTCGATGTTCTCGCCGTCGACGAGCACCCAGGTCACGTCTTCACCGCTCACGCGCATGCGCGCCTCCCCATCCGGCGCCGTCGAGGTGGCGGAGCCTCGTCCGATCCTACGAGGGCGCGGGGCGGCTCAGCCGCAGAGGGTCGCGAGCGCGCCCTTGGCCTGCTCGACGGCCTCGACCGTCTCGGGCGCCGTGAGATCGCTCACCTGCGACAGCTGCTCGGCATTCGCGCGGATGAGCTCCCCCGGCTGGCCGCCCACGTCATCCCCGAGCCTCTCGAGCGTCGCGACGAGGTCGTCGCGCGCGACGTCGGCCTGCTCAGCGGTCACGTCGCCCTGCTCGAGGATCGCCTGGTACTGCGCGTAGGCGGCGTCGGCGGTCGTGCAGATCTCGTCGACCGGGACGCCGAGGGCGTCGCCGGCGATGTCGGCGGCCTGTGCGCAGCCGGCGAGCAGGCCCACGGCGAGGAGCGGGAGGATGGCGAGTCGGCGCATGCGACGACGGTAGCCGCTCGACCTTGGACGCCCATGCATGCCGCATCTGCGGCAGAATCGACCCAGACCATCCGCATCTGCGAATCGAGAAGCGCATGCCCGACATCCGCGTCCGCGACGCCGCCCATCTGCTCGGCGTGAGCGACGACACCGTCCGACGCTGGATCGCGGCGGGCGCGCTCGCGGCGCACCGCGACGACGCGGGTCGCCGGGTCATCGACGGAGCCGAGCTCGCCGCATTCGCGCGGTCGCATGCCGACGCCCCCGAAGATCCGCTCGCCGGGGGCCGCTCCGCCCGCAACCGCTTCACGGGACTCGTCACGGCCGTCACGAGCGACACCGTCATGAGCCAGGTCGAGCTGCAGTGCGGGCCGCACCGCGTCGTGTCGCTCATGAGCACGGAGGCGGTGCGCGAGCTCGGCCTCGAGCCGGGCTCGGTCGCGGTGGCCGTCGTCAAGGCCACGACCGTCCTCGTGGAGACGCCGTGAGACGGCGGGTGCGCGCAGCGGTGGCGGGTGCGGTCGCGCTCGCGCTGTCCGGCTGCGCGGCGCCGCCGACCGCGGGCCAGGAGCTTCACGTGTTCGCCGCGGCGTCGCTCACCGAGGTCTTCACCGAGATCGCCGCCGCATTCGAGGAGGCGCATCCGGGTGTCTCGGTCAGCCTGAGCTTCGACGGGTCGGCGGGCCTCGCGACGCAGATCGCCGAGGGAGCGCCCGCCGCGGTGTTCGCCTCGGCCGACACGGCGACCATGGAATCCGTCGCACAGCACGCCGCCGACGAGCCGGCGGTGTTCGCGCGGAACGCCCTCGAGATCGCCGTGCCCGCGGGCAATCCGGCCGACATCCGGGGATTCGCGGATCTCGCACGCGACGACGTGGTCGTCGTCGTGTGCGCGGTCGCCGTCCCGTGCGGGCGCGCGACGGCCGAGGTCGAGCGGGCGCTCGACCTCGCGGTCGACCCTGCGAGCGAGGAGAACGCCGTGACGGATGTGCTCGGCAAGGTGACCTCGGGCGAGGCGGATGCGGGCGTCGTCTACGCCACCGACGTCCGCCGCGCGGGCGACGCGGTCGAGGGTGTGCCGGTCGACGCGCCCGATGCCGCCGTGAACGACTACCCCATGGCGGCGCTCGACGGCGCACCCGACCCGGCGCTCGCTCGCGCGTTCGTCGACTTCGTCCTCGACGACCCCGCGCAGCGCGTCCTCGCCGACGCGGGCTTCCTCCCGGCGGACTAGCGGATGGTCCAGCACGAGGAGAGAGGCGCGGCGGCCCGCGCCCCGCGACCGCCCGAGACCGCGGCGCGGCCATCCGCTCGGGCGGGGCGGCCGATCGCCACCGACCTGCCGCGCTGGCTGTGGATTCCGGCCGCGCTGGGGCTCGCGCTCATCCTCGTGCCCCTCGCCGCCCTCGTGCTGCGCGCGGAGTGGGGCGACTTCTGGCACCTGCTGACCGGGGCGGCCGCGCGCGACGCCCTCGCGCTGAGCCTGCGGACGGCCCTCGTCTCGACCGCGCTGTGCCTTCTCATCGGCGTGCCGATGGCGGCCGTGTTCGCGCGGGGGCGCTTCCCCGGGCTGAAGGCGCTGCGCGCGCTCGCACTCGTGCCGCTCGTGCTGCCGCCGGTCGTCGGAGGCATCGCGCTGCTGTACGCGTTCGGGCGTCGCGGGCTCGTCGGGCAGGCGCTCACGCCGTTCGGGATCCAGATCCCGTTCACCGAGGTGGCGGTCGTCATGGCCCAGACGTTCGTCGCCCTGCCGTTCCTCGTGATGAGCGTGGAGGGGGCGCTGCGCTCCGCCGGCACGCGCTACGCCGCGGTCGCGGCGACGCTGGGGGCATCGCCGGGGCGCGTGCTGTGGCGCGTGACGCTCCCGCTCATCGCGCCGGGCATCCTCTCGGGGGCCATCCTCTCCTTCTCCCGTGCGCTCGGGGAGTTCGGCGCGACCCTCGCCTTCGCCGGGAGCCTGCAGGGCGTCACCCGCACGCTTCCCCTCGAGGTGTATCTCGTCCGGGAGAGCGACAGCGCCTCGGCGGTCGCGCTGTCGCTCGTGCTCATCGCGCTCGCGGTCTGCGGCGTCGTGCTGGCGTATCGTCCGCGGAGGGGGCAGCCATGACCGAGGGGGAGGCGGGCGGGTTCGAGGATGGCCCCGGGGCCAAGGCGGGTCCCACCGGGTTCGCCGCGAAACGCGGCGAACCGACGCCGAGTCGCCCCGAAACGCGGCAACCCCCACCCAGCCTCGCCCCGAAACACGGCGAACCTACCCCGAGTCGCCCCGAAACGCGGCAGAGCCCGGATGACGCGGCTCGCTTCCTCGAGGTGCACGCACGGGTGACGGGCCGCGGGGTCGCCGTCGACCTCGACGTCGCGCGCGGGGAGACCGTCGCGATCGTGGGGCCGAACGGCGCGGGCAAGTCGACCGCGCTCGAGCTCGTCGCGGGGCTCATCCGCCCCGACGCGGGCGCCGTCGTGCTCGAAGGGGCGCCCCTGGCGGACGGACGCCGCTGGGTTCCGCCGCATCGACGCGGCATCGCCCTCATGACGCAGCAGACCCTGCTCTTCCCGCACCTCACCGTTCGGGACAACGTCGCGTTCGGTCCGCGCGCGTCGGGCCTGTCGCGGTCCGCCGCGCGCGACGCCGCGGAGCGCTGGCTTCTCGAGACCGGCGTGCGGCACCTCGCCGAGCGCCGCGCATCCGACCTCTCCGGAGGCCAGGCGCAGCGGGTCGCCCTGGCCCGGGCCCTCGCGGCCGAGCCGGCCGTCCTCCTGCTCGACGAGCCCACGACCGCGCTCGACGCGACGGCCCGGCCCGAGCTGCGGGCGGTCCTCGCGCGCGTCCTCGCCGGGCGCACGGCCATCCTCGTCAGCCACGACGCCGACGACGTCGCGGCCCTCGCGCACCGCACCATCCGGATGGCCGAGGGCCGCGTCGTCGGCTGACGTGCGCCGGCGCGCGCCAGTCGGGCACTACGTGGCCTGCGCGTCGACCCACGCCCGCAAACAGCGGCCGCCACCTCCGGTCCGACGTCGACCCCGCGGCCCTCAAAGCAGGAGGATCGCGCTTTCCCAGGACGGTTCTGCCGTATCCGTCCTGGGAAAGCGTGATCCTCCTGGCGACGGGCCTCCCGGCCTCGCGGCAGGCCCGCCGGGCTGCCCCTACGGGACGATGTGGCCCGCCGCGCGGGTGAGCTCGTACCACTCGGCGCGCGTGAGCGGGAGGTCGCTGCCCTGCGCGGCCGCCGCGACCCGGGCCGGAGTCGTCGTGCCGAGGACGACCTGGATGCCCGCGGGATGACGGGTGATCCACGCCGTCGCGATCGCGATCGGCTCGACGCCGTACCGCGCGGCGAGGCGTTCGATCACGGCGTTCAGCTCGGGGTGCGCCTCCGAGCCGAGGAACACGCCGGTGAAGAAGCCGGCCTGGAAGGGCGACCACGCCTGCAGCGTGATGCCGTTGATGCGGCTGTACTCGACGAGCCCTCCGCCGTCGAGCACCTGCGACTGCTCGACGCCGAGCATGTTGGCCGCGATGCCCTGCGTGATGATCGGCGCATGCGTGATCGAGAGCTGCACCTGGTTGGCGACGATGGGCTGGCGCACGGCCGTCTTCAGCAGGTCGATCTGACGCGGCGTGTGGTTCGAGACGCCGAACGCGCGCACCTTGCCCGCGGCCTCGAGCTCGTCGAACGCGCGGGCGACCTCGTCGGGCTCGACGAGCGCATCCGGGCGGTGCAGGAGGAGCACGTCGATGTAGTCGGTGTCGAGCGCGCGCAGCGACTCCTCGACCGACGTGACGATGTGCTCGTACGAGAAGTCGAAGTACGGCCCCTCGCGCACGATGCCGCACTTGGTCTGGATCGTGAGCTCCGCGCGCTCGGACGGCGCGAGGCGCATCGCCTCGGCGAAGCGGCGCTCGCACTGGTGCAGCTCGGTGCCGTAGATGTCGGCGTGGTCGAAGAAGTCGATGCCGGCCTCGCGGGCGGTGTCGACGAGTTCGCGGATCTGCGCGTCGGTCTTGTCGGAGATGCGCATGAGCCCCGCGATGACGTTGGGAGCCTGCTGGCCCCCGGGGCCGAGGGAGACGGTCTTCATGGGTGTCCTTCCGGTGCCGCCCGGCGACGGCGCCGCGGGCGCTCCTACGATAGGGAGCGGTGCGGCAGAAATCCAACAACTGGAGCAGATGCTTGCCAGAAGGAGAAGTGCTGATGGATCTGCGCCAGATGGAGTACCTCGTCACGCTCGCCGACGAGCAGCAGTTCACGCGCGCGGCCGCCGTCTGCGGCATCTCGCAGTCGGGCCTGTCGGCGGCCATCCGGGCACTCGAAGCCGAGCTCGGCACGGAGCTCTTCACGCGCTCGCCCCGCGGGGTGGAGACGACGCCGGCCGGCCGCGCGCTCCTGCCGCACGCGCGCTCGATGCTCGCGCAGGCGTCCGCAGCGCGCGGCGCCGTCGCGCGCGCGACGGAGGAGCTGAGCGGGAGGCTGCGCATCGGCGCCGAGCAGTGCCTCGGCCTGGTGGATGTCTCGGGCCTGCTCGAGCAGGTCCACCTGCGCCATCCCCTCGTCGAGCTCGAGTTCGCACAGGCCGGGTCGCACGAGCTCGCCGCCCGGGTCCGCGAGGGCGACCTGGACCTCGGTCTCGTCGCGGCGACGGAGCACCTCGGCTCGCTTCACCGGGAGGAGCTCGGTCGCCTGCCGCTCGTCCTGCTGACGCCGCCCGGCCATCCGCTCTCGGGCGTGCAGCCCGTCTCGTGGGCCGACCTCGACGACGTCGACTTCGTGGACTTCCAGGGGTCGTGGGCCGTGCGCTCGCTCAACGACGCGGTCTGCGCCGCGCGCGGCGTCGCGCGGCGTGTGCGATGCGCGACCGGCGACGTCCACACGCTCATCGACCTCGTGCGCCGGGGTCTCGGCGTGGCGATCGTGCCCGCGCACGTCGGGGCGAAGCCCGAGGCCGCAGCGCTCGCGGTGCGGCCGATGCCCGCGGATGCGCCGCCGTGGGTCGTCTCGGCGATCGCGCGGCGTCCGTCTGAGCCGGCCACCGCCCTCGCGCTCGAGCTCGTGCGGACCCAGGCGGCGCCCGCGCGGTGACGCGGTGAGGAGGGACGCCAGACAGCGCCCCTCCTCACGACCTCACGCGGCCTGAAGGGACTCCGCGAGCTCCCGACCGGCGACGCGGGCGGCGTCCTCGGCCGCCGCCCGCAGGTCCGCCGCGACGTCGGCGAAGGCGTCGAGCGCGGGGTTCACGCCGACGACCGTGAACGGCCGCTGGACGACCCGGAGGTCCAGGCCCCAGACATCCTCGAGCACGCGGCGCAGCCACGCCGTCGAGTGGTCCCAGCCCTCCTTGGGCGTCCCGGGCGCGTAGTTGCCGCCCAGCACGGTCACGAGCGTCGCGGGCTTGCCCCGCAGCGCCGTGCCCTGCGGGTCGATGCGCGGGTCGGTGTAGGCGACGTCGAACCAGGTCTTGAAGTGCTGCGAGACGCCGTAGTTGTAGAGAGGCACGGTGAAGAGCAGGGCATCGGCGTCGATGAGCTCGTCGGCGAAGGCGCGGGCGAGCGCCTGCGCCGCGCGCTGCTCCTCGGTGCGATCGGCCTCGGGCGCGAAGCCCGCCGTCACGGCGTTCTGCCACACGGTGGACGAGACGGGCTCGGCGGCGAGGTCGCGGCGCACGACGACGTCATCGGGGTGCGCCGCCTTCCACTCGGACTCGACGAGATCGCCGAGGGAGCGGCTGGCGGAGGTTGCGGGGAGGATGCTCGCATCCAGGCGGAAGAGGGTCATGGGTGCTCCGATCAGGTTCGATGAGTCACTCTGAAAAGCAGAGCGGCTATCGGGACATTAGCACAGGTAGGATGGCTGCATGGCGGAGATCGAGCACGGCGGACCGGCGTGCGACGCCGCCGTCTCGCTCGCGTTCTCGGTGCTCGGCAAGCGCTGGAACGGCATGATCGTCGACACGCTCAGCAGCGGCCCCCTCTCCTTCGTGGCGCTGCGGCGCGGAGTGGCGGGCATCAGCGACGCCGTCCTCTCCGACCGCCTCGCCGAGCTCGCTGCGGTCGACCTCGTCTCGCGCGAGGTGCATGCCGGCCCTCCGGTATCGGTCGTCTACACGCTGACACCGGCCGGCGAGGCGCTCATCCCGGTGCTCGAGCAGCTCGGCGAGTGGGCCTCGGCGCATCTGCGCGCCGCCCCGTGACCGGCGACACCGGTAACACGAGCGGGCGCGCGCGACAAGGCCGCGACAGCCCGCCGTGCGCTCCGTAGCCTGGGCCCAGGCACACGGAAGGGAACACGATGGCCGAAAAGAAGCAGCAGTCCACCCCGAAGAACCGCCGCCGCCCCGCCCGCTCGGGAGCCGAGCTGACGGATGAGCAGAACGCCGAGAAGGGGTTCACCGCGTCCGAGCAGCTCAGCGGGCACATGCAGTCCGTGCTCGTCGACCTCATCGAGCTGTCGCTGCAGGGCAAGCAGGCGCACTGGAACGTCGTCGGCACCAACTTCCGCGACACCCACCTCCAGCTCGACGAGATCATCGCCGCGGCGCGCGAGTTCGCCGACACGATCGCCGAGCGCATGCGCGCGCTGCACGCGCTCCCCGACGGACGCAGCGACACCGTCGCCGAGACGACGTCGCTCCCGGAGTTCCCGCAGGGCGAGATCGCCACGACCGAGGTGATCGACCTCATCACGGAGCGCCTCGACGCCGTCTGCCAGACGTGCCGCGAGGTGCACGACGCGGTCGACGAGGAGGATCCGACGACCGCCGACATCCTCCACGCCGTGCTCGAGCGGCTCGAGCAGCTGTCCTGGATGGTCAGCGCCGAGAACCGCACGCCGCGCGCGAGCTGACGGTTCAGCCGGCGGGCAGGGACCTCCGGTCGCCGACGGGCTCGGTCGCGTTCGGGAACGCGATCGAGCCTGCGGCGACCCACCATTCGACGACCTCGAACGACAGCCGCCCCGCGATGACGGACGGATCGGCGGCGGACAGCCGCGCGGCCTCCTCCGGCGAGCGCGCGAAGACCGACATCCCGCGCAGGGTCTCGTCGCTCTGCGCGAGGAACGGGCCGTTCGCGACCGTCGCGCCGTCGCGTGCGAGCTGCGCCCGGTAGGCGAGGTGGCGGGCCTGCAGTGCGTCGAGTTCGTCCTCGGTCATCTCCGGCGCGTCCGCTGGGCGCCGCAGGAGAACGACGGTGAAGACGTCGAACGCGTCAGGGATGTTCGGGTCCGGCATCAGTCCGAGCCCTTGACCACGACGCGCTCGACGCGCGCCGTCCCGGCGTCGACCTCGGGCCATCCGTCGACCGGCAGCTCGAGCACGGCGAGCGTCGCGGTGGGGTACGCGAGCGGGACGCGGTCGCGCTCTGCCGCGAGCGTCGCGACGAGATCGTGGACGCCCGGATTGTGCCCGACGAGCAGGAGCGAGCGCGCGTCGCCGCCCTGCTCGCGGATGACCTGGAGCAGCCTCCGCGCGGACGCCGCGTAGACGTCGTCGTCGAACTGCACGGGCGGCGCCTCCTGCCACGGCGACGCGACACCCGCCCACGTCTCGCGCGTGCGCTGGGCGATCGAGACGACCGCGCGGTCGGGGATGAGCCCGTGCTCCTGCATGTACGCGCCGACGTCGCGCGCCTGGGCTGCGCCGCGCGGCGTCAGCGGGCGGTCGACGTCGTCGACCCCCTCGGGCCAGTCGGACTTCGCGTGGCGCAGGAGCAGGAGGCGCAGCATGCTCGGCATGCTACGCGCGGTCGCCGCCCTCCTGCGCGTCCGCCGCCTCGCCCGGCTCGCCGAAGCCGGGGCGCACCGCGGCGTCCTCCGCGACGTCGATGCGGGTCACGCCCTCGCGGCGGGTGACCTCGATGCGCGGCTTCGCGTCCTCCTCGGTCGCGTCGGGCGCGGACGTGAGCTGGTCGCGGCGCTTCTCCTCATCGGTCATCTCGTCCTGTCCCATGGCGCCTCCTCCGATCGTGGCCTGCTCCGCCGACGCTAGGCGATGAGACCGCCCGCTGTCTCCCCCTTGCGCGGGTGCGTCCGTCTCGCCCTCGAGCAGGCGCGGGAGCGTGTGAATACCACCCCGGCCGCACGTCCACAAGCCTCCTCCGCCTGTCGGAGGTCGCGCATAGAGTCGTGAGGCGGTCAACGACGACCGCGTTTGCCGGAGCACTCTCCGTGCGCCCCGGTGAGAGAAGGAGACACAGCGATGACCATCGCCGATCACGGCACGCACACGACCTGGAGCCGCGTCCAGAAGGGACTCCACGTCGCGAATCGAGACGGAATGTTCATGGGCTTCGTGGAGAAGGGGCCGGATGGCCGCTTCGTCGCCTTCGACGCTCATTCCGAGCGCGTCGGCGCGTTCTCCGAGCTCGCGGAGGCGATGGCCGCGGTCGACCAGGGGTGATCACGCGTCGGGGGATGCGAGAGCGACCCGCAGGGCATCCACGACGTCTTCCGGGCGAACGCCGGCAGCGGCCGACTCGGCGACGAGCTGGCGAATCCGGCGCACGATGAGAGCGGGGAGAACCCCCGCCCCGTCCGCGACGCGAGTGCCCGCGGCAGTGCGCGAGACGACGAGCCCGTCCTGCTCGAGCATCTTGTAAGCCTTGGCCGCTGTTCCCGGGGAGACGCCGAGGTCGGACGCGGTCTGACGCACGGTCGGCAGGCGCTCGCCGGCACCCAGCCGACCGGACGTGATGAGTCCGCGGAACTGCCGATAGATCTCAACCGCCGGGCCCCCGTCGTCCGGAGCCGAACGTGGGAGAGCCGTCATGCCCGCACCGCCGCCTCGACCTTCTCCACGCTGGATACGCGGGACAGCCCCTCGCGGATGACGAGCATGAGGAGGACGAAGGCGACGATCTCGATGAAGGGCGCGAGCCAGAGTCCGGCCAGCGCGAACTCCGCGTAGCGCCACTCCGGCATGTAGACCGTGCGCTCGTCGGCGATCTCAACGACCCCGGGGGCGAGCACGGCACCGTCGGCGACGAGCCGCCATGCGGACGCCATGGCGAGGAGGACGCCGGCGGTTGCGATGCGCGCGATCCCGTTCGACGTGCCGCTTCGCATCATCCTCTCGGCATCGACGGTCTCGGGACGACGGACGGTCGGACCGCGTTCGCGCGCAGGGCCATCCAGGATGCCGACACGAGGAGAAGCGAGCAGATGAGCACGGGAATGCCGTACGACCACCCGTAGAACCAGAAACGCAGGGGCTCCTCCGTCGGATCGGCAAGCGGGACGTCGAGATACACGTACCGCCCCTGGTCATCCGAGGACGACGCGGCACCCGCACCGATCGTCGTCGCGACGAGGAGCCCGAGCGCTGCAGCGCCCAGCGGCAGCAGGATACGCGGACCGAACGTCAGGGCAGTACGCCGCTGCGCCGCGAGGAACGGCACGGCGGGCGCCGCGCGACGGATGGCGATCACCGCGGCGAGCGCGGCAATGGCGACGGAGGCTGTGAACAGCGGCAGGGCCTGCCACCACCAGGAGACGGCGTTCGACATGTCCCAGACATAGCCGCGAAGGAAGCTCTCGACGACGAACACGACGATCACGCCTGCGGCGCCGGTCGCGAGCACCTGCCGTTCCAGCCGGTACCGCGCGCCGGCGTCCTCGCGCACCGCCGGCAGGGATCGGCGAGCCGCCCAGGCCACAACCGGGACGAGGACGACGACGGCGATCCCGAACGAGACGATCGGAATCGACAGCGCGACCCTCACGACCGCGAGAACGCCGGCGCCCCAGAGACCCGAGATCCGGTCGGCGAGATCGAGCCCGAAGATGTCCCATGCGCGCATGACGCCTCCCAGAGTCTTGTTCCACGTTTCTAGCACAACTTGTACTAGTAGGATGGAACAAGGGTGATCACGCGTCGGGGGATGCGATCCGCGGGCGGTCGGCGTTGAGCTCGACGAGTCGCGCGTAGCGGGCCGCCGCCACCGCGTACGCCTCCGTGTGCGCGGGATCGGGCTGCACCGTGACGTCGGCCGAGCCGCTCAGCGCGCGGACCTCGTCCGCCGTCGCGAAGTGGCCGACGGCCCATCCCGCCATCGCCGCGGCGCCCTGCGCCGCGCCGTGACCGCTGTCGGGGCGCACGACCGGCACGCCGAGCACATCGGCCTTGATCGTGAGCCATGCGAGCGATGCGGCGCCGCCGCCCGTGCTGATCACGCTGTCGACGGGGAAGCCGTGGTCGCGCAGGACCTGGACGTCCTGCGCCATCGCGAGGGCGTTGCCCTCCATCGCGGCGAGCATGAGATCGGTGCCGTCGGTCGCGAGGTCGATGCCGTCGATGATGCCGCGGGCCTCGGGATTCCAGCGCGGGGTGCGCTCCCCCGCGAGGCTCGGAACCATCGTCAGACGGCCGGGACGGGGCCGAGCGAGCAGCGCGGTCTCGTCGCGCAGGTCGCGCGCCCCGTCGAGCCCGTTGACCCAGTCGATCGTGGCGCCGGCGGTCACCTGAGCGGTGATCAGCAGGTCCACGTCGGCCACGCAGTGCCGCGAGTGGATGAATCCGGGAACGCGCGTGCCGCGCGGCACGGCGAGGATCGTCACGCTCGAGAACCCGGTCATGTCGACGAGCGGGTCGCCCGGAGCGAGGCACCCCGCCTCGAGCGCCGAGCCGATGGCGTCGATCCCGCCGGCGACGACCGGGGTCCCCTCCGGGATGCTCGTCGCGGCCGCGGCCGACGCCGTGACCGTGCCGACGACCGACAGCGCGGGCACGATCTCGGGGAGCAGCCGGAGCGACGGCTCCGCCGCGAGGAGCGCGTCGGGGAAGCGGCTCGACGCGTCGTCGAACCCCTGCATGAGGGACGCGGTCGTGTCGTCGAGGACGGCGCGCCCCGTCAGCTGCCGCACGACGAAGCCGTTGGCTGAGAGCACATGCTGTGCGCTCTCGAGGGCCGAAGCCCGGTGCGCGGCCATCCAGGGCAGCTTGGCGGTGCCGAAGAACGGGTCCTTCCCGTTCCGGGACTCGGGGACGATGTCGGCGATGCGGGCGGCCTCGTCGACGGCGCGACGATCGAGCCACGTGAGGGCCGGCGCCGTGGGGGCGCCGTCCTCGTCGACGGGAACGAGGGTCGGCGCCTGCGAGGTCACCGCGACCGCGAGGACGCGAGCGCCGGCCACCGCGTGGCGGGCGGCCTCTCCGACGGCCTTCCACCACGTCGCCGCGTCCTGCTCGGCACCCGTCCCGTGGGTCGAGGTCGGATACCGCACCGCCGTGTCGGCGACCCGGCGACCGGCCGCATCGATCACGACGACCTTGACCGAGCTCGTCCCGACGTCGATCCCGACGAGCGCTCCGGTCACGGCGCGCTCCGCGCGACCGGCGCCTCGCCCTCGACGAGCGGATGGAGGGCGGGCTCGCCGGCGAGGAAGCGGCGGACCTCCTCCGCGACGCCCGTCGCGGCGCGCTCGGCGGTCTCACGGCTCGCGCCCGCGATGTGCGGCGTGAGCACGAGATCGCGCCCCTCGCGAGCGAGCGCGAACAGGCGGTGCCCGAAGTCGACCGGCTCCTCGGGGTACACGTCGAACGCGGCGCCGCCGAGATGGCCGCTGTCGATCGCACGGGCGACCGCGTCGTAGTCGACGAGCCCGCCGCGGGCGGCGTTCACGAGCAGAGCGCCCTGCCGCATGAGTCCGATGCGGCGCTCGTCGACCAGGTGGCGGGTCTCCGGGGTGAGACGGGCGTGCACCGAGACGAGATCGCTGCGGCGGAACAGCTCGTCGGCGTCGTCCACGCGCTCGATGATGCCATCCAGCGCCGACGCGCGGAGGTAGGGGTCGAACACGAGCACACGAGCGCCCATCGCGTGGAAGACCTTCGCGACGTGGCCGCCGACCATCCCCGCGCCGAGGAGCCCGATCGTCGCGCCCGAGATCTCGCCCCCGATCGCGTCGGAGCGGTAGAGGTCGCCCCGCCACTCGCCCGCGAGCATGCTGTCGTGCGCGAGGGGGATGCGCCGCAGGAGCGCGAACGAGAGCCCGAGCGTCATCTCGGCCGTCGCGATGCCGTTTCGACCGGGGACGTTGGCCACGCGAACGCCGAGCTCGCGCGCGGCGTCGAGGTTCACGTTGGTGGGGCCGCCGCGCGAGACCGCGATGAGCCGCAGCTCGGGCCGAGCCCGCAGCACGCGGTCGGTGAGGGGCGCGAGCTGGGTCACGATCGCCGTGACGCCCTCGAGCGCCTCGATGAGCTCGTCCTCGGTGCCCGACGCCTCGTCGACCTCCGCGACCGAGCCGAACGGCTCATCCGGCCAGGGGAACTCGATCTCGCGGATGTCCACATCGTCCGGCACGACGCGGGCGACGGCGTCGCGGAGTCGCGCGGCCCGGATGAACCGGTCGCCGGCGGCAAGAATGCGGGTCATGTCTCGTCCTTCCGTGCGCGCACCGCGGCCATCCGGGCCGTCGCGCGGTCTGTGCGGGGAGGTGCGGCGCCGCGCGCCGCACCTCCCCGAGGGGCATCAGTCGCCGAAGATCTCGTCGTAGTACTCCTGCGCGTTCGAGGAGTCGATGACCTCGATCGGCATGTACTGGTCCTTCTCGACGTCCTCGCCCTCGAGCAGGTCGACCGTGATGTCGACGAGCGTCCGGCCGTGCGCCTTCCCGCCGCCGAGGCTGACCGACGCCTTCTGCGGGTCGCCGTTGATGATGTTCTGGATCTCGTTCTCGGTCGCGTCGATGCCGAAGAGGCCGAACGCGTCGTAGTCGGTCACACCCGCCGACTTCACGCCCTCGTTGCCGCCGACCGCGCCGCCGCCGCCGATCGTCGCGATGACCTTGAGGTCCGGGTTCGCCTGCAGGAAGTTCTCGGCGTTCGCGACGCCCTCCTCCGCCGTCAGAGCGGGTGCCGTCGCCACCAGCTCGGCCTGCGGAGCGAGCTCGGCGATGGCGTCCTTGATGCCGTTGGCGCGGTCGATGATCTCGGGGAACATCGGCAGGTCCATGAGCGCCCACTCGACGACGGACTCGTCGCCGTAGTTCTCGTTGATCCACTCGGCCGCGGCCTCGCCGTTGGCGTAGCCGGTCTTGTACGCGTCGACGAGGTACTGCGCGTCGTAGTTCTCGAGCACCTGCGTGTAGCCGACGACCTTGATGCCGGCCTCCTGAGCGCGGGCGGTGACGGCCGACAGCGCGTTCGACTCGACGGCGCAGATGATGATCGCGTCGACGCCCTGCTGGATGAAGTTCTCGATCTGCGTGACCTGCTGCGCGGAGTCGCCGCGCGCATCGACGTAGTTGACGCTCAGGCCCTGCTCGGAGCCGTACGCCGTCGCCTCCTCGACGAGCTCGGCCCAGACGGGATTGCTGAGGTCGGAGAAGGTGACGCCGACCGTGTAGCTGCCGTCGTCGCCGCCGCCCGCTGCCGGGGTGCCGTCGGGGCCGACCGTCGTGCAGGCGGCGAGCGAGAGGGCGACGACGCCGACGGCGCCGATCGCGGCCAGTGCGCGGGTCTTCTTCATGGTGGTTCCTTTCGGGTGCTGCCGACGACGTCCGCGTCGCCGACGAAGGGTCGGATGGCCGGGGCCGCGCCCCGGCGCGGGGTTCAGCCGGCGTTCTGCCCGGCCGGGGCGATGGCGACGCCGCCGATCTGCTTCCTGCGGCCGCCGGAGGTCTTCGACATCGCGTCGTAGATCACGGCGGCGAGGAGGATGACGCCCTTGATGACGAGCTGGATGTACTCGCTCACGTTCAGCAGGACGAGGCCGTTGTCGAGCACGCCCACGATGAGCACACCGACGAACGCCCCGAAGAGCGAGCCGCGGCCGCCCATGACGCTCACGCCGCCGAGCACGCACGCGGTGAGCACGCTGAACTCGAAGCCCGCGCCCGTCGCCGACTGGGCGGAGCTCAGGCGGGAGAGCAGCAGCACCGCGCCGATCGCCGTGAAGAACCCGCAGAGGGCGTACACGAGGATGAGCGTGGCCTTGGTGTTGACGCCCGAGAGCCGAGCGGCCTCGGGGTTGTTGCCGATCGCGTAGAAGTAGCGGCCGACGTAGGTCTTGTTGAGGATGAAGATGCCGACCGCCCACACGGCGATGAGCACGATGAGCGAGACCGGAACGCCCAGCACGGCGCCCTGTCCGAGGATCGCGAAGTCGGCGGGGAAGCCGAAGATCGGCAGGCCCCGCGACAGGAGGTAGCTGACGCCGTTGAGCACGGTCATCATCGACAGCGTGACGATCAGGGGCGCGACGCCCGTGAGGGTGATGATGAGTCCGTTGAGGACGCCGATGCACGTCCCGAGGACGAGGACCACGAGCACCGCGAGGTACCAGGGCAGCCCGGATTCGGCCATGAGCATCCCGCATACGACGACGTAGAGCGAGATCTGGTAGCCGACCGAGAGGTCGATGCCGCCCGTGATGAGGACGAAGGCGAACCCGACCGCGCAGATGCCGAGTGTGGCGATCTGTCGCGCGATGTTGAAGAGGTTCGAGGGGTCGAGGAACGACGGCGCCATCACGCTGAAGGCGATGACGAGGACGACGAGGACGAGGACGATGCCGAGGTCCTTCACCCGCGGGACGAATCTGCTCATCATGCTGCTTCTCCTTCGGCCGCGAGGGCCATGATCGCTTCCTGGGTGATCTCGTGACGGCGGAGGGTCCCCTGCTGGACGCCCTCCTGGAGGACGACGACCCGATCGGACATCCCGATGAGCTCCTCCATGTCGGACGAGATCATGAGGATGGTCTTCCCCTCCGCCGCGAGGCGGTTCATGATCTGGTAGATCTCGTGGCGGGCGCCCACGTCGATGCCGCGCGTGGGCTCGTCGAAGATGAGCACCTCCGGCTCGGTGGCGAGCCACTTCGCGAGCACGACCTTCTGCTGGTTGCCGCCGCTGAGGTTGCCGACGCGCTCGCGCGAGCTCGGCGCCTTGATGCGCAGGCTCTCCATGTAGGTCGCCGCCAGCTTCGCCTCGCGCGCTCGCGGGATGACGCCGAACCGCGACATCCCCTTGAGGACGGGCAGCGAGATGTTCTCCTTGATCGTGAAGTCGAGCACCACGCCGTGGCGCTTGCGATCCTCGGGGACGAGCGCGAAGCCGTTCCGGATGGCGGCGATCGGCGTCTTCGCCTCGGCGGCCCTCCCGTGCAGTCGGACCGAGCCTCCGTGCGCGCGGACGCTTCCGAAGATGAGCTCCATGAGCTCGGTCCGCCCCGCGCCGATGAGGCCCGCGAACCCGAGCACCTCGCCGCGGCGGGCCTCGAACGAGATGTCGCGGACGCCGTTGCCGGTCAGGCCCTGCACCGTGAGCGACACCTCGCCGGGCTCGACGTCGCGGTCGGGGTACGCCTCGCTGAGCTCTCGGCCGACCATGAGGGTGATGAGCTCGCGCCGGGATGTCTCCGCCGTGTCGAGTGTCGCGACGTGCTTGCCGTCGCGGAGCACCGTGACGCGGTCGGAGAGGCGGAAGATCTCGTCCATGCGGTGCGAGATGTAGACGATCGTCATGCCCTGCGCCTTGAGCGCGTCGACCACGCGGTACATCGCCTCGACCTCCGCGGAGGTCAGGGGCGCCGACGGCTCGTCCATGATGAGCAGGCGCGCGTCCTTCGAGAGCGCCTTGGCGATCTCGACGACCTGCTGGTACCCGGTCGTGAGGGTCTCGACGAGCGCACGGGGCGAGATGCGGACCCCCAGGCGAGCGAAGAGCTCCGCCGCGCGGGCGTCCATGCGCTTGCGATCGAGGACGGGGCCTCGGGTGAGGTACTCGCCGAGGAAGACGTTGTCGGCCGCGCTCAGTGTCGGGACGAGCGTGAACTCCTGGTAGATCACGGCGACGCCGAGCTCGCGGGCCAGTGCGGGGGTGAGCTGCGTGTGGGTCTCGCCGTCGACGGCGATGGTGCCCTCCGTCGGCTCGACAGCCCCCGCGAGGATCTTGATGAGCGTCGACTTGCCGGCGCCGTTCTCGCCGACGATCGCGTGCACCTCGCCGCGGCGCAGCTCGAGGTCCACCCCGTCGAGCGCGGCGACGCCCGGGTAGTGCTTGCGGATGCCCGTGGCGCGCAGGAAGGCCGTGTCGCGCTCCTGGGCGCCCCGCGGCGCTGCGAGATCGGCGTCGGTCATGGTGACCACCACTCCTTCGTGACTGATCGGGTGAATCGGATACATCCTGTTCGAGGATGTTAGATCTTGTCAAGAGTTGGGAGATCTTGTTACCTGGCCGAGACATGCATGACCGGTACTGCGGCGCGCAGACGGCCCGCGGAACGGCGGCAGGCCGGTCGACGACAGGCGCGGGATTCGGCCGACCGGAGGCGCGGGAGCGCCGCGGCTCAGCGGAGCTCGGAGACGACCCCGCGATAGCCGGCCACGCGGACGTCCGCGGGGTCGAGCTCGGTCGCGAAGACGCTCACGCGATCGAGCGTGACCGCGGCGGCGGTCGCGTTGCCGCCGAGTTTGGCGAGGTTCGCGCCGATGAACACGCGGGCCGATGAGCGCGCGAACGCGCGCTTGACGTCGGCCTCCTCGAGGGTGTCCTCGTAGCAGGCGAGCTCGTCGACCGCGGCGGCCGACGCGAAGAAGCCCTGGAACCGCATGCCCTCCAGGCAGGCCGTCGCGACCGGCCCGACGAGGGAGTCCGATCGGCGGTCCGCGGCGCCGCCGGTCAGGATGGCCGTCACGCCGGGACGATCCTGGAGCACCTGGAAGGTCAGCAGGCCGTTCGTGACGACCGTGAGATCCTCGGGCTCGGGGAGCATCTGGGCGAGGCGGTGGATGGTCGTGGACGAGTCGAACGCGACGACGCCGCGCTCGGGAACGAGCGGAAGGAGCTTCTCGGCGATGATCCGCTTCTCCTCGGCGTACGACCGCTCGCGCCCCTGGAAGCTCACCGGCCCGCTGTAGACCGCGCCGCCGCGCACACGGCGCACGAGGCCCGACCGCTCGAGGTGGTCGAGGTCGCGCCGCACGGTCATCTCGCTGACCTCGAGCGCGGACGACGCCTCGACGAGGGACACCGTCTTGGTGGCGCGCAGCTGCGCCAGCAGCCAGCTGCGGCGCTCTTCTGCGGCCAGGGAGCTCATGCGCTCATTCTAGGCAGGCGGATGGCCGATGATGTGAGATCCTGTGAGATCGCGTCGCGCCGTTGCTGGCGCGATTCCTCCGGATGCTGACCGGAATCGCCTCACGAGCCGCGCCATCCGCCCGCGAGAGTGGAGGCGAGACCGAGAGGACCCCATGTCGCCCGCACAGATCGACGCGCTCATCGCGCCGCCCACTCCCGTCGCCGCACGTGCCCGCGAGGTGCTCGAGGCCTGGTCGCCGCCCGAGCTCGTGCGGCACTGCCTGCGCTCATGGGTGTGGGCATCGACGCTCGGCGACGCGCTGGCCCTGACCTACGACGCCGAGCTGCTGTACGTCGCGACGATGCTGCACGACCTCGGGCTCGTCGCGGAGTTCGACGCCGACGTCGTCCCGTTCGAGGCGGCCGGCGGAGCGGCGGGATGGGCCTTCGCCGCCGGCGCAGGATGGCCGCGCGCACGCAGGGAGCGCGTCCAGGAGATCATCGTGCGGCACATGTGGACGGCGGTCAATCCGGACGAGGACGCCGAATCGCACCTCCTCGAGGTCGCCACGAGCCTCGACGTCTCGGGCGTCGCCCCGGAGAAGTGGGATGCCGCGCTGCTCGTCGCGGTGGAGTCGCACCTGCCGCGAGGCACCTTCTCGACGGACTTCGCGCAGCGCATCCACGATCAGGCCGAGCGGAAGCCGACCTCGTCGGCGCACAGACTCGACGCGTCAGGTCGGATCGACGCCGGCGCTCGCACGTGGGAGCGCCTGGTCGCGCCGCACGGCTCCGCGTAGCGGCGCGACCCGGCAGATCACTCGCCCGAGGGCTCCTCGTCGGAGGCCTCGGAGAAGTCGTCGCCTTCGTCCGGCTCCTCGGGCGCGCCGCCCGATGCCGTGTCGGCTTCGGCGTTCTCGTCGGGGACGCCTTGCGTGTTGTGCTGTCCGCCATCGCTCATGGGATTCCTCCGCGACATCTCCCCGGATCGCGTCCGGCTGCGCGCCACGGTACGCCGACCGCGACCCCGGGGCGAGGGGTTGACAGCCCGGCGCACGTGTCGGAGCGCTGTGAGAGCTCACACGAGCCGGTAGCCCGCACCGCGGACCGTCTCGATGCGGTCAGCCCC
The DNA here is from genome assembly GCF_049065455.1 of Microbacterium sp. SA156. Classification (NCBI taxonomy): domain Bacteria; kingdom Bacillati; phylum Actinomycetota; class Actinomycetes; order Micrococcales; family Microbacteriaceae; genus Microbacterium; species Microbacterium sp. SA156. The sequence goes on along the minus strand of NZ_JBAKGU010000005.1, from coordinate 17,599 downwards.
GAGCTTCTGGCGCAGGTAGCCGATGTAGACGTCGGCGACGTTCGACCCGGGGTCGAAGTCGAAGCCCCACACCCGGCTCAGCAGCTGCTCGCGGCTCAGCACCTGGCCGGCGTGCCGGATGAGCTCCTCGGCGAGGGCGTACTCGCGCGCCGAGAGGTCGACGGACGGCCCGCCGTCGATGACGGCGCGACGGGTGCGGACGTCGAGTGTGAGGTCTCGATGGCGCAGCGCGCCCGCCGCGGGAGCGACCTCCTCGTCGCGTCGCATGCGGAGGCGGATGCGCGCGAGCAGCTCGTCGAAGCGGAACGGCTTGCCGATGTAGTCGTCGGCGCCGCCCTCGAGCCCTGCGACGGTGTCGCCCAGATCGGTGCGCGCGGTGAGCATGATGATCGGCATGCGCGAGCCCGAGCCGCGCAGGTTCTCGAGCACGTCGAAGCCGTTCATGCGCGGCATGTTCACGTCGAGGACGAGCAGGTCGAACTCGCCGGTCTGCGCGAGCTCGAGCGCCTCGACGCCGTCGGCGGCGACGCGGGTCGCGAAGCCGGCGGCGCGCAGGCCCTTCTCGATGAACCCCGCGATGCGCTGCTCGTCATCGGCGATGAGAATCGATGCCACGATGGCTCCTTCCGTCCGAGTGCGGCGGCGTGTCCTCGTCGTCGGGCGCGAGCGGCACGAGGATCGCGAACAGCGCGCCGCCGCCCGGGGCGTCCGTCACGCGAGCTCGGCCGCCGTGGGCGCGCGCGATGACCTGCACGATGTTGAGGCCGAGGCCGCTCCCTGCCGCGCGCTCGCGTCCGCGTCCGCGTCGGAAGCGCTCGAACACGGCCTTCTTCTCGTCGTCCGGGACACCAGGGCCGTAATCGCGCACCCACAGGGCGAGGCGGCCCTCCTCGACATTGCTGCCGATCACGAAGCGCCCTCCGCCGTGCGTCACGGCGTTCTGCGCCAGCTGCAGCACGGCCTGGGTGATGCGGGCCGCGTCGAGCGGCGCGACGACATCCGCGATCGGCCCGGCGGCGACATCCGCGCCCTCGATTGCCTGGGCCTTGCGCACGATCTGCGCGACGAGATCCGCCGCGTCGGTCGGCTCGGGGGCGACGGGGGATGGCCCGTGGAGCGCCGCCGCGGACGACAGATCCTGCACGAGTCGGCTCATCCGGTCGAGCTCGTCGACCGCGAGCTGCTGCGTCTCGCGCACGTCGTCGGGGTCGGCGGGATCCATCAGCTCGACGTGCCCGCGCACGATCGTGAGCGGGGTCTTCAGCTCGTGGCCGACATCGCTGAGCAGCTGCCGCTGCGAGTCGAGCGCATCGTCGAGTCGATCCAGCATGGCGTTCATCGTCGCCGCGAGCTCCGACACGTCGTCGCGCCCCTCGATCGGCAGGCGCTCCGAGCGCGACTGCGCCGACACGCGCTCCGCCGTCTCGCGCATGCGCCGCAGCGGGCGCAGCAGACGACCGGCCGCGACCGTGCCGACCCCCGCGATGACGACGAGCACGATGCCGCCCGCGACGAAGAACACCCGAGCCGGGCCGTTGATCTCCGACAGCTCGGCCTCGACGTCGTAGGCCATGACGAAGAGCACGCTCTCGGCGTCGGGGGCGCCGGGCACCTCGACAGGCGTGGCGAGGAAGCGCCAGACGACGCCCTCCTCGGCGTACGTCCCGAGCACGGGCTCGCGCCCGGCGGTCGTCCGCACCGCGAACGGGATGAATCCGGGCGCGCTGCGGAGGTCGACGTCGAGCGGCACCCCGGGCACGAACGCCGCTTTGCCGTCCACGACGCCCGCGACCCCCGTGTTGTCGTCGGGGCTCATCCGCCGCACGATGTCCTCAGCGGCTTCGCGCGACGACTCCCAGGCCTGCGGCTCCTCCGGTGTCCCTGCCACGATGAAGCGGGCGGAGTCGAGGTTCGCGCGGAGGCGGTCGTCGATCTGAGCCATGATCGTCGCCTGCTCGACGATGTACACGGCGAGGCCGACCGCGGCCATCCCGAGCGCCGCGACGATGGTGATGACGGCGATGAGGCGCACGCGCACCGAGACGACGCGCCGCCGCCTTGGTCCGCCGTTCCCGTCCGCCACGGTCCCAGTATCGTCGCCGGGGCGCGCGCGACCGCTCGGATCCGGCGACCATAAGGGTTGTCTCATGTGCGGCTGTCGACCCGTTTAGGCGAGGCGCGCATCCTGGAGGGGAGAGGGAGGAGCCACGATGCGGAAGGCGATCGCGTACACCGTCATCGGCGGCATCGGCCTGCTCGCCCTCACCGGCGGCGTCGTCGTCGCGTCGGAGGCCCTCGAGCAGCGCACGGATGGCGGACAGATCCTCGACGGCGGTGCGGTCACGGGCGACTATACGGGCGGGGCCGTCGGCCGCGACCTCCGCTCGGACCAGCGCGGAGCGACGCCCACGCCCACGCCGACGCCGACGACCGCACCGCCCGAGCAGACCGCGCCGCCCGCCCAGACCGAGCCCGAGCACCTGCCGCCGGCTCCCCCCGTCGAGGTCGACGACGATCCGGACACCGACATCGATGACGACACGGACGTGGACGTGGACGACGACGCGGACGACGTCGACGACGACTGAGCCACCGGACCCGCCTCGGGCGTTCGCCGCGCTTGCCGGCGAACAGCTCGCCGGTTGCCGCGTTTCGCGGCAAGGCCGTTCGAGACCTGCCGCACTTCGCGTCGAAGAGCGGCCCGTTCGACGCATTTCGCGGCAAGCGGCTTCGCCGAGCACCCACTCCTCCCCCGAGTCGCCGCGTTTCGCGGCGAGCCCACGCCGCCCCGGCCTCACCGCCCTGCCGTGACGGGGCTCCCGACCCGCCGCAGCAGGGCGCGCGCGACGTCGTGCCATCCGTCGCGCTGCGCGTAGACACCGGCGAGCCGCAGCCGCGCCGCAGCGGAGTACGCCGGCACGCGCGCCCAGAGCGGGCCGTCGCCGAGGCCGCGGCGGAAGGCCTGGCCGGCCGCGTCGGCCCGCGTGGTCGGCAGCAGCCCCTGCAGCACCCGCAGCTCGAGGTGCACGAGCAGGTTCGCCACATCGAGCGCGCGTTCGCCGACCGCGAGGGTGTCGACGTCGATGAGGCCGACGCGCGTGCGCCCCGCCGCGACGTCCTGCGCGGTGAACGAGCCGGATGGCACGAGCAGCTGCTTGTCGTGGAGGTCGCGATGGAGGACTCCGTCGACGCGTTCCGGCGGATCCACCGCGAGCGCGGCCTCGACCGCGGCGAGCGCGTCAGCGACATCGTCCCCGTCGAGCGCGCCGCCGGCGGATGCCAGGGCACGGCGGATGGCGCGCATCTCGTCCGCGACGCCGTGGCGCGGGAGCCCCGCGGGGTCGAGCGCATGCAGCTCGGCGATCCCGGCTCCGACGCGCGTCCACACGGCGACGAGCGCGTCGTCGGAGACGGACGGGTCGCTTCCGGCGTCGAGGAGCGTCCGCTCGCCGACGCTCGCGAGGCGGAGGACACCGGCCGCGTCGTCGCGCGCGAGCACCCGGGGCGACCGGAGCGTGCGGAGGCCCGAGACGCGCTCGGCGCGCTCCGCCACCTCGGCGAACCGTGCGGGCCGGACGAGCTTCACGAAGTCGCCGTCCGCTCGGCGGAGGACCGCGCGCCGCCCCGGCCGATGCGCGATGACGCGCGCCGACGCGAACGGTTCGACCGCCGCGGCCCCGGGAAGCGCCGCGTCCGCGCGCAGCGCCGCGAGCCCGACGAGGCGCTCGCTCTCGGCGACGAGGTGCGCGACCTCGGCGTCCCAGTCGGCGGCCCTCGCGCGGAAAGGCTCCACGGCGCGCCGCAGCAGACCGGCGGCCGTGTGGGCGAGCAGGGCCGCCTCGTCGACGGCGCCGCCGGCCTCCTGATACCCCGCGACGAGCGCGGCGCCCGCGCGGCACGCGCTCTCGCCCCGGGCGATCGCATCGGCGGCCCACGCGCCCAGGTCGGACAGCGGGTCGCCCTCCCCCGCCCGATCGAGGTCGATGAGCCACGGGCGGCCGTCGGGGCCCACGATGACCTGGTCGATCGAGCAGTCGCCGTGCACGAGGGTGCGGACGCGCCGCTCCTCGAGCAGCGATCGGATGGCGGCGGCCGCGCGGAGCGCGCGATCCTCGAGGGCGGGCAGCACGGGCGCGACCCCCGACGCCGCGGCGTCGAGTGCGCGCGCGAGAGCGCGCTCGATCCCCGGCGGACGCGCGCCATCCGCCGTCATGCCCTCTCGGGCCGGTGCCGTGTGCAGCCGCGCGAGCATTCCGCCCACGCGACGCTCCGCCTCCGGATCCGCGATCTCCGGCAGCGGCGTTCCGGCGAGCAGGTGGGTCTCGACGAGCCCGACGACCGCGTCGGCGCGGACGAGCGCGGCGGTCGGCACGAACATCTCGACACGATGCTGCGCCCGGATGGCCGACGCCGCGCGATCGGGCGCGTGCACCTTGACGATGACGCGGCAGCCTGCGCAGCGCGCGACCCAGCGACGGCCGGGCTTGTAGACGAGCACCTCCGCGTCCGGGTGCCGCTCGAGCGCGACGCGGATGCCCGGGAGCGCGCGGTCGGCGGCCGCGTCGACCACCGCGATCCCCCGCTCGGCATCGAGCAGGAGGAGGCCGTCGCCCGCGTGCGCGGCCATCCGCTCGAGCTTCCGGTGGACGCCGACGGGATACGCGACCGCCTGCGCCCGGATCGACCGGCTCGGGGTCTCGATGCTCACGCCCGCGACCGCCGAGGTGCCCGGCTTGAAGCGCAGGTACGTGGTCTCGACGCGCTGAACGGGGACCCCCGCGGCCTCGAGAGCGCGGTGCAGCGTGGCCGCATCGAGCACGAGGGGAAGCCCCGGCAGCGCGGTCTCGCGCGCGGCGAGCGCCGCATCGGCGGGCGCGAGGTGCGGGATCGGGTCACGCACGGGCGGCCTCGTTGAGGATCGCCAGCCGCGACCCCGCGCGGGCCAGCAGCTCGTCCGGACGCCCCTGCTCGACGATCCTGCCGCGCTCGAGCACGACGATGCGATCGCACGCGAGGGCGTCCTCGAGCGCGTGCGTGATGACGAGCGTCGTCCGCCCCGCGCTCAGCCGATCGAGCGCGGCCCGCACGGCGGCGCCGCTCGCGGCGTCCAGCCCCGTCGCCGCCTCGTCGAGGATGACGATGCGCGCGTCGCGGAGCACGGCTCGCGCGATCGCGATGCGCTGGCGCTGGCCGCCCGAGAGGGTGTCGCCGCGCTCGCCGACGAGCGTGTCGAGGCCCTCGGGCATCCGCGCCGCGAACTCGTCGACGCCCGCCGAGCGAGCGGCCCGCTCGACCTGCGCATCGGTCGCGTCGGGGCGGCCCATCCGGATGTTCTCGCGGATCGAGCCCGTGAACAGCACCGACTCCTGCAGGACGATCGCGATGCCGCTGCGCAGGGAGGCGAGCGTGTAGGCGCGCAGGTCGCGGCCATCGATCATGACCGACCCGCGGACGGGGTCCTGGAGGCGCAGCAGCAGCGACGCGAGGGTCGACTTGCCCGACCCCGAGTGCCCGACGATCGCGACCCGCTCGCCGGCGGCGATGTCGAGGTCGACCTCGTGCAGGGCGGGCTCGCCGTCGCCGTACGAGGCGGACACGCGGTGGAAGGTCACCGCACCCGCCACGCCTCCCATGCGGTGGGCACCGGGCAGGTCGGCCAGGTCGCTGCGCGTCCCGACGAGGTCGAGGATGCGCTCGCCCGAGGCCGCTGCCTTCGCGATGCGGCCGGTGTACTTCGCGAGGTCGCGCATGGGCTTGAACGCGCCCTTGAGGTACTGCACGAACACGACGAGCTCACCCGGGGTGAGGTGGCCCTCGAGCACGCTCCAGCCGCCGACGAGCAGGACGGCGGCGGTCGCGACGCCCACGAGCAGATCGGTCGCGCGCTCGAGCCCGGCCGACAGCCGGGTCGCGCGGACGCCCTCGGAGAGCTCCCGCTCGTTCGACCGCGCGAAGTCGCGCTCGAGCGTGCCCTCGAGCGTGTAGGCCTGCACGACCTTGATGGCTCCGAACGACTCTCCCGCCGTGCCCGCGATCTCGCCCTCGCGGCGCCGCTGCACGCGCGCGGCGTCGGTGATCCGGCGCGACGCGCGGCGCGAGTGCAGGAGGAAGACGGGGAGGGCGGCGGCGACGACGAGACCCAGGCGCCAGTCGAGGACGAGCATGACCGCGAGCATCGCGACGAGCGTGACGACGTTGCCCACGAGCGGCATCGCGGCGGTGACGGCGACATCGCGGAGCTTGCCGATGTCGGAGACGAGCCGGTTGATGAGGTCGCCCGAGCGGGTTCCGGTGTGGAAGCGCAGGGGCAGGCGCAGCGCATGCGCGAAGACGTCTGCGCGCACAGCGTTCATGGCCCGCGTGCCGGCGAGGGCGAAGCACACCGTCATGAGGTACGACGCGAGCGCGCGCAGGCCGGCCGCCGCGACGACGGCGAGTGCGCATACGAGGAGCAGGGTGAGGATGCCCGGCTCCTGCGCCGCACCCGGCGCGATCACGGCGTCGATCACGACCTTGAGCGGCCACGGCTCGAGCAGCCGGAAGGCCACCTCCGCGAGCATGGCGACGAACCCGCCCGCGACGAGCCCGGCCTGCGGGCGGAGGTACGGCCGGAGGAAGCGGCCGAGGCGCCGCCCGCGCCCCGCCTCGGCGTCGCCGCGCCGACGGCTCACGCCGCCGCCTCCTCGTCCGGGTCGAGAGGGAGGCCGGCGGCACCGAGGGTCCGGCGCACGACGTGCCGCCACGTCCGGGTCTGCGCCACGTCGTCTCGCGCGGCGTCAGCGAGAGAGCGGCGAAGCCCCGGGTCGGCGGCGAGGCGGTCGAGGGCCGCCGCGAGCGCCTCGGGATCGGAGGGCGGCACGAGGAGCCCCGTGCGGCCATCCGCGACGAGCTCGGGGAGCTGGCCGACCCGCGATGCGACCGCGACCGCGCCCGAGGCGAGGTACTCGAGCACCTTGAGCGGAGAGAAGTACGGGTCTCCGTGCGCGGGGTACGGCGCGACGGCCGCGTCGAGGGCGGCGAGCTGCTCGGGGACGTCGGCGGGATCGACGGCGCCCGTGAACACCGTGCGGTCGGCGACGCCGCGCTCGACCGCGCGCCGCTCGAGGGCGGCGCGCTCCGGCCCGTCGCCGACGATCACGAGGCGCGCATCCGGGCGCCTCCGTGTGAGCAGGGCGAAGGCGTCGACGAGATGCGCCGTGCCGTGCCACGGCTTGAGCGTGCCGACGAAGCCGACCGTGAACGGCCGGCCGGCGGATCGCGAAGGCGTCGCAAACCGGTCGATGTCGACGCCGTTGGGCTCGACGACGATCCGGGCGGCGGGCGCCTGCGTGCGCGCCCAGGCCGCGACCGGCTCCGAGACGCACGCCACGAGCGAGGCATCGGAGATCACGGCGCGCGCGACGGCATCGGCGGTGTCGGCGTGCACGAGGGAGCGGTGCCGCGCCTGCTCGATCGGAAGGGGCGCGTTGACCTCCAGGATCGAGGGGATGGCGGCCTCGCGCGCGAACGACGTGCCCGCGATCGCGAAGAGCGCGTACCGCTCGTACACGAGGTCGAACGGCCGATCGGCGTGCGCGGCGAGGAGAGCGCGACGGGTGCTCTCCTCCGCGGCCATGAGCATCCGCTCGCGCTGGCGCACGTCGGATTCCCCCGTGACGGGAGCGGGGTGCACCCGGAGGCGTCGGTCGTCGTGCGCGCGGGCGAGGGCGCCGCGAGGCTCGCCGCCCGTCCGCCGGCAGTGGAGGTCGACCTCGTGGCCGGCGGCGAGGAGCACGCGCAGCACCTCCTGCACGTGGACGGACGCGCCCTTCGCGCCGAACACGGGGATGCCCGGGTCGCCGCAGACATACGCGATGCGCATCAGGCCACCTCCTGCAGCGAGCGGGCGCGGGCGATCTCGTCGAGCTCGCGCGCCTGGCGCCGCACGTCGAAGGTGCTCTCGACGAGCGCCCTGGCTCGCCGCGCGAGGGCCTCGGCGAACGCGGGGTCGTCGAGCACGCGCGCGATCGCCGCCGCGAGCGCCGCGGGAGCGTGCTGCGGCACGACGAGGCCCGTCTCGCCGTGCCGCACCGCCTCCGTGATGCCCGTGACGTCGGTCGAGATGCAGGGCGTGCCGAGGGCCATCGCCTCGAGGAGCACGGTCGGCAGGCCGTCGGCGTTGCCGTCCGACCCGACGACGCACGGCGCCGCGAACACGCTCGCGCGCGCGACCTCGGCCCGCACCTCGCCCTGCGGCAGCGGGCCCGTGAACGTGACGAGGTCGTCGAGGCCGAGCGCGCCGACGAGCGCGCGCAGCTCTCCCTCGCGCTCGCCGGCCCCGACGATGCGGCACGGCACGGCGCGCCCGCGCTCGCGCAGAAGGTGCACGGCGGCGATGAGGTCGGCGAAGCCCTTCTTCTCGACGAGCCGCCCCACGGCGACGATCGAGGGCGAGGCGGGTCGGCCCGGCGCGTACGGGAAGCGGTCGAGGTCGACGCCGTTGTAGACGCGGTGGATGGGCGTGCGAGCCGCCGCGGGGTAGCGCTCGCGCAGGTGCCGCAGGTTGAAGTCCGACACGGTCACGACATGAGACGCGTCGGCGATCTTCCGATCGACGTCCTGCGGGTCGACGCTCTCGTGGAAGAGGTCCTTCGCATGCGCCGTGAACGAGTACGGCACCCCGGTGAGGAGGGAGGCCAGGCGTGCGACGGTCGTCGCGAGGCTCGCGAAGTGCGCGTGCAGCGCCGTGATGCCCTCGCGCTCGACCGCGATCGCGAGCTGGATGGCCTGGGCCGCGTCCGCGACGTCGGCCGCGAGCAGCTCCTCGAGCACGTGCGGCACGCGCGGCAGCACGCCGTGCGCCTCGCCCAGGAGCTCCCACAGCTCGGACACGCGCGTCGGCCGGGGGATCTGCTCGACCGGCGCCGCAACTCGCGCGAGGGTGTCGTGGAAGCGGACGTCGACCGTGGGGCGCAGGGAGAAGATGCGCAGGTCGGCGCCGCGCTCCTCTCGCGCGATGATCTCCGACACGATGAAGGTCTCCGAGAAGCGCGGGTACATCTTCACGACGTAGCCGATCCGCTCGGCGGTGCGCTCATGCGACATGGCGGCTCTCCTCGGTGCGCATGCCGACGAGGTCGGCGAACAGGCGGGGCAGACGGCTGAGGCCGTCGAGGTCGATGGGCGGCGCCGGTCGCGGCGCGCGGCGGATGGCGCGCGCGGTCCACGCGGAGATCGCGTCGGGCGAGAGGTCGTCCGGGAGCACGACGTCGAGGGCGCCGCGCCGCGCGAGCGCCTCGGCGCGCACGAGCTGCTCGAGGCGCGGCTCGACGCGCGGCACGACGAGCAGCGGCGCTCTCGCGGCCAGCGCCTCGCACACCGTGTTGTAGCCGCCCATCCCGACGACGGCGGCGGCGCGCGCGATGAGGCCCGCGGCGTCCGGCGCGGAGCGCACCACGCGCAGATCGTCGCGCTCGGCCGCGATCGCGCGCAGCGCGTGCACCGCCGGGTCGGGCATGTGCGGGCCGGCGATGACGACACCGCGATGTCCCTCCGGCAGGCGCGAGCGGGCGAAGGCGTGCGCGACGTGCGCGCCATCCTGCCCCGCGCCGACCATCGCGAGCACGAACGGCTCGTCGGCGCGCGTGCGCATCCGCGGCGCCGGGCGCCCGTGCGCGAGGTAGCCCGTGTATCGCACGCGCGCGGGGGTCTCGAGCCCGGCGAGGGGGTCGTGCACGTCGCGGTCGCCGTAGACCCACACCTCGTCGTACCAGGCCGCGAGCGCCGCTGCCCCCTCGGCCTCGCGCCACTCGCGCGCCGCGGTGTGCGCGTCGTCGAGCACGTCGCGGATGCCGAGGACGACGCGCGCGCCGTGCGCGCGGACGGCGTCGAGGGCGGGCTCGAGCTCGCCGCGGAAGCCGCGCGGGTGCTTGTCGACGATGAGCACGTCGGGGCGGAACGAGGCGAGGGCGGCGTGCAGCACGGCGGTCCGCATCTCGGAGAGCTGCGCCGGGTCGACCGAGAGGTGCCGCGCGCCGTACCTCCCCGCGCCGTCCTTCGCGAGCGCGGGCAGCGACACGATGTCGCATCCGGATGGCCGTCCCGCGTGCGCGGCGTCGGGAGCGCTCGTGAGGAGCAGGAGGTCGGGCGCCTCGTCCATCCCGCTCAGCGCATGCGCGATGGCGAGGTTGCGGCGGATGTGACCCAGGCCCTGTGCGTCGTGCGAATAGAGCGCGACGCGCAGGCGGCCCTGGCCATCCGTCGTGTCGCGGATCGGGGTGCGGCGTCTCGTCTCGTCTCTCACGGACTCCACGATGGCGCTGCGCGATGAGGCGCCTGTGATGGGAACGTGAGGAGAGTCTTAGACGCCCCTCAGGCCTCCGCGGCGCGGTGCGCACGGGCGGGGATCTGGGTGGCGAGCTTGCCGCCGCTCACGTCGATGAGCGCGCCCGTGACGTAGCGCGCCGCCGGGCTCGCGAGGAACGCGACGACGTCGGCCACCTCGTCGGCCGTCCCCCAGCGGCGGAGGGTGAGCGTGTCGAGCAGCTCGTCCTGCTGCGCGGCGGGCATGTCCGCGAAGCCGTTCATCGCGGTCGGGACCATGCCCGGCGCGTAGGCGTTGACGGTGATGTCCCACGGGCCGAGCTCGCCGGCGAGCACGCGGGTGAGCTGGACGACGGCCGACTTCGTCGCGGCGTAGGCGCCGCCGCCGATCGCCGGCACGATGGCTGCGAAGGACGCCGCGTTCACGATGCGCCCGGCGCCTGCGCGCTTCATCGTCGGGATCACCGCCTGGCACATCCGGAGGAGGCCCACCACGTTCACGTCGAAGCAGGCGCGAACGGCGTCGAGATCGGCGGTCTCGAGCGGGCCGGTGAGGTTGATGCCCGCGTTGTTCACGAGGACGTCGATGCGCGCGGTCGCCGCGAGCACGCGCTCGACGGCGGCGGCCACGTCGGCGTCCGAGGTGATGTCGCACGCGATGCCGGTGATGCCCTCGCCGACCTCGGCGACGTCGCGGTCGAGTGCGAACACCGTGTCGCCCTCGCGGGCGAGGCGCTGGGCGATGACGGCGCCGATCCCGCGGCCCGCGCCGGTCACGATGACGGTCCTGCTCTCGGACATCCGATCTCCTCATGTCATACTTCATTGCATGGCGACGGGTTCAGATCATACTTCAAAGCGTCGCGTGCTCGTCACGGGCGCCGGTTCGGGCACCGGACGCGCCGTCGCGGAGGCGCTCGCGGCGACGCACGACCTCGTGCTGCTCGGCCGCCGTGCCGACCGCCTCGCGGAGGCCGCGGACGCCGCACGCGCGGCCGGCGCCGCGGTGACGGCGCGCGCCTTCGACGTCACGGCGGACGACCCACGCGCCCTGCTCGACGAGATCGGGCCGGTCGACGACCTCGTGCTGTCGGCGGGTCTCAACGCGCCCCGCCGCGCGTGGGCCGATCAGGGCATGGACGAGTTCGAGGCCATCGTCGCGACGAACCTCACGGCGCCCGCCCGGATGATCGACGCGGCCCTGCCTGCCCTGCGGACGGCGTCGGGCACGGTCGTGATCGTCTCGTCGATCGCGGCCTGGAAGACCTCCCCGGGGGCAGGCGTGGCGTACCGCGCGAGCAAGCGCGGCCTCCGCGCGCTCTCGGACTCGCTCAACGAGCAGGAGGCCGCGCACGGGGTGCGCGCGTCGATCGTGTGCCCGGGCGACATCGACACGGAGTTCCTGCACCAGCGCCCGAATCCGCCGCGCGGAGCCACCCTCGAGGTCATGCTGTCGCCCGCCGACGTGGCGCGGGCCATCCGGTTCATCCTCGACAGCCCGCCGCACGTGCGGATCGACGAGCTCGTGATCAGCCCGCTCGGCACGGTCGCCCGATGACCTCGCTCGTCGCGGGCGTCGTCGACGCCCTCGGCGCGGACATCTGCGCCGGGCGGCTCGCGCCCGGAACCGCGCTCACCCTCGAGGCCGTGCAGGAGCGCACGGGCGTCTCGCGGCCGGCGGCGCGCGAGGCGATGAGCGCGCTCGCGACGCTCGGGCTCGTCGCCCCTCGGCGCCGGATCGGCTTCGAGGTCGCCGACCCGGAGCGGTGGCAGCGGCTCGCGCCGGAGGTCATGCGGTGGCGTCTCGCCGGGCCGGCTCGCGATGCCGTGACCGCCGAGCTCACCGCGCTGCGCGCTCTCGTCGAGCCGGCCGCCGCGCGCGCGGCCGCCTCGGCGGCCTCGGCGTCGGACCGCGCCGAGATCGCCGCGCGGGCCGGCGCCTTCTGGTCGGCGGCGGCAGGAGCCGACCGCGAGGCGTTCGTCGCCGAGGACCGTGCCCTCCACACGGCCGTGCTCGCGGCATCCGGCAACAGCCTCTTCCGCGCGCTCGGCGGCCTCCTCGCCGAGTCGCTTCCCCCGCGCGCGCCCGACGCCGCGCACATCTCGCTCGAGGCGGCCCGCCGCCATCTCGAGCTCGCCGAGGCGATCACGGCCGGGGATGGCGAGCGCGCGGCGGCCGCGGCGCACGCGATCGCGGCGGCCGACGCCCCGTGATCACCCTCCGCGCATCGGTCAGGAATCGAGAAGCCGCGGCCCCGCGCCATCCCTAGCCTGGGTTCATCAGGGACGAACCCGACCGAGAGGAGAGCAGGGATGACCGCATCGGATGGCCTCAGCAAGGAGGAGCGCGACGCCGTCAAGCAGCGCGCGAAGGAGCTGCGCGAGCAGGAGAAGGCGGGCAAGAGCCGCGCGGCGGGCGAGAAGGCCGTGCGCGACGCCATCGCGAAGCTCGAGGACGACGACAGGGCGCTCGCGGAGGGCTTCTTCCGAGTGGTGTCCGACGTCGCGCCTCACCTCGTGCCGAAGACCTACTACGGAATGCCGGGCTTCGCGAACGCCGAGGGCAAGATCGTCGTCTTCCTGCAGCCGGCCGCGAAGTTCAAGGCGCGGTACGCCACGATCGGCTTCGAGGACCGTGCCGCTCTCGACGACGGCGACATGTGGGCGACCGCGTTCGCGGTGCTCTCGTGGACGCCGGAGGTCGAGCAGCGGGTCTCCGAGCTCGTGCGCCGCGCGACGAGCTGACATCCGTGGCGAGGGAGGGCGGCGTGCCGCCCTCCCTCCGCTCACGCGGGCTGGGCTTCGCGCGGGGCCGCCGTGTCCTCGAGCTGCTCGACGCTGCGGTGCGCGCCCTCGCGGAGGAGCAGCGTGCAGACCCCGAGCACGAGGCACGTGAAGATGCAGTACACCGCAACACCGGTCGGGTTGCCGCCGAAGACGACGAGCAGGCCGCTCGCGACGGATGCCGCGGTGCCGCCGCCGAGCGCGGCCCCCACCTGGTAGCTCAGCGAGATGCCCGTGAAGCGCATGCGCTTCGGGAACTGCTCGCCGAGGAGAGCGGGCAGCGGGCCCTGCGTCGCGCCCGCCATGATGCCGTTGGCGACGAAGAGCGCCATCACGATCGCGAGCTGCCCCGTGCCCGCGAGCGGGAAGAACAGCAGGATGAACACGATCGAGGCGAACGCGCCCGTCGCGATCACGGGGCGCCGGCCGACGCGGTCGGAGAGCCGCCCGAAGAGCACGGCGCACACGAACAGCACCGTCGCGCTCACGAGCTGGATGACGAGCGAGGTCGTCTCGTCGTACCCCACCTGCACGACGTAGGAGAGGAAGAACACCGAGACGAGGTAGGCCATCGCGTTGTAGCCGTACGCGACGCCGATCGAGCACAGGAGCTGGCGGGGTCGCTCGCGCAGCACCTCCATGACCGGCAGGCGCGTGGGTCGCTCCGACGCGTCGTTCTCCTCGGCCGGGAGGCGCAGGCGCGCGACCAGGCCGATGATGACGAGGACCCCGCCGATGAGGAACGGCACGCGCCACCCCCATCCGAGGAATGCGTCGCGCTCGAGCAGGCTCGCGAGCGTGAACGCCGCGATGCCGAGGACCGTTCCGAGGCCGATCCCCATGCTCGTAAAGCTGCCCCACAGGCCCCGGCGCCCGGCGGGAGCGCCCTCCATCCCGACGAGCACGGCGCCACCCCACTCGCCGCCCGCCGCGAAGCCCTGCACGAGGCGCAGCACGACGATGAGCAGCGCCGCCCAGCCGCCGATCGCGGCGTGCGTCGGGAGGCAGCCGATGAGGAAGGTGCTGATGCCCATGAGCACGAGCGTGAGGACGAGCACGGGCCGCCGCCCGACGCGGTCGCCGAAGTGGCCGAGCACGATGCCGCCGAGAGGTCGGGCGATGAAGCCCGTCCCGAACGTCGTGAACGCCACGAGCGTGCCCACGAGCGGGTCCAGATCGGGGAAGAAGACGGCCGGGAAGACGAGCGCGGCGGCGAGGCCGAAGATCGAGAAGTCGTAGAACTCGAGGGTCGTCCCGAGACCCGAGACGAAGAACGTCTTCATCGCGCTCATCGCGCGCGGCGGCTGCGCCGGGGAGGTCGTGGTGGTCATGGTCGCCTTTCAGCGTCGTCGGTGAAGGGTGGGGCAGATGGTCAGAAGCGGGTGAACGCCGCCGTCGCGGGTGTCGAGGGCGACAGGTCGAGCGCGAATCCCTCGGTGTCGATGCCGACCGTGAGGAGCGTCGCCCACTGATCGGTCGGCGCCGCCGACGGGTCGGTGTGCATGCACACGATCGCGGCGTCGCCCGCCGTGCCGCAGAACGCGGCGGCCCGGTCGACGAGGTCGGCGGCGCCGAGGCCGGCGCCCGCGGACGCGAGGTGCGCGAAGCGCTCCTCGGACTCGGCGGCCGCGGGGATGGTGTCGCCCTCGTGCAGGGCGGGGTCGAGGAAGTGGTTGGTGTGCAGCAGGCGCCCGTCGGCATCGGGCTCGACGACCGAGACGCCCGCGGGCGAGGCCTCGAAGCTCGCCGCGCGCCGGGCGCCGCGCGCGGACACGACCGTGAAGCTCGTCGACGCGGCGTATCGGGCCGAGCGCACGATCGCCTCGGCCGCGTCGAGGTCGGTCGCCTCGTCGAGGATCGCGCGCGCGACGGCGTGCACGGGGACGCCTCCGCGGCCGGTGTCGGCCTCGTGCTGGAGGATGTTGAAGTGGACGCCGACCCCCGCGCTGTTCACGCCGATCTTGCCGAGGGTGCCGAACTCGGTGAACATCTTCACCTCGAGGCCCGCGTCGGACACCGCCTGGAGCGCGAGGCCGTGCGGCACGAGATGCTCGTGCCAGTCCCAGGTCTGCAGGGTGATCGGCGCGCCGTCTTCGGGCACGACGACCATGGTCGAACATTCGGCCGCGGCGCGCTGCGCCGAGGCGAGCACCTCGGTGCGGGCGTTCACGGCGAAGACGTCCTCGGGGGCCATGCCCGCGCCATCCGCGATGCCGCGCAGCTCGTCGACGTGGCCCGGGCGCCACTGCGCGAGCGCAGCCGTGCACGAGTCGGCGACCTCGCGCACGGTCGCCGCGGCGATCCCGTGCGCGGCGAAGAGCGCGGCGTACAGCTCGGCGGACTCGGCGAACCGCGCGGCATGCTGTCGGCCGAGCGCCAGACCGCGCTCGTACGGCGACCGCTCGGTCGTCGTCATCGTCTCGAGGATCATCGATGTCTCCTTCTGCGGCCGTCCTCGGCCGCGTGAGGGACGCTAGAGACCCAAAACGTTTTCTGCAAGAATGCCGGATCATGACCGCCGCGCGCACGCCGACCATCCACGATGTGGCTCGCGCCGCGCGCGTCTCGATCACGACCGTGTCGCACGCCCTGAACGGCAAGGGCACGGTGAGCGCCGAGACGCGTGCCCGCGTGCAGGAGGTCGCAGCGCGCATGAACTACCGCGCGGATGCTCTCGCGCGAGGCCTCCGCAGGGCTCCGCTGGGGGCGCTCGGGGTGATCATCCGCCCCCTCGACGTGCAGATGGCGTACCAGCCCGAGGGCGTCGACATCTTCCTGCAGGTCGCGAGCGCCGCCTCCGCCGCGGCGCTCGATCGCGGTCTCGGCACGATGCTCCTGCCCGACATCACGCGCACGCCCGCTCCCCCGCTGTCGCTCTCGCTCGACGGCTACATCGTCATGGACCCGACGCTCGACGACCCGGCACTCGCACTGCTGTCGTCACGCGGGCTGCCGTACGTGACGCTCGGCACGGATCCGACGGCACCGGGGGCCGCGCACTGCGTCACCACCGACGCCACGGCCATGGCGACCCTCCTCGACGATCTCCGGTCGCGCGGCGCCCGACGACTCGTGCTCATCGCCGGCACGGGGCGTCATTCATGGACGCTCGACAATGTGACGGCATTCCAGGCCTGGTGCGCCGCGCACGATATCGAGCCGCGCATGCGCACCCTCGCTGAGGAGGCGGGCGTCGAGGGGGCGAGGGCGCTTGTGCCGGCCATCCTCGAGGAGGGTTCCGTCGACGCGATCGTCGCGCTCACCGGCCGACATGCGGCCGGTGCGGCGGCGGGATTGCTGGAAGCCGGCCTGCGGATTCCCGCTGACACGATGGTCGTCGCGGCATCCGACTCGGCGCAGACGCGGTTCGGACGCCCCGCGATCTCAGCCCTCGAGCATCCGCATCGCGAGATCGGCAACGCGCTCGTCGAGATGCTGCACGACATCATCTCCGGGCGCCCGCCGGAAGCGCCGACCGTGCTGCAGACGATCTACCGCCGCCGCGCGTCGACGGCGCGTGACGTGGTGTGAGGGTTCCGCTTTCTCGGTCGTTGAGCGCAGCGAGCGGTTCGCGCTTCACCCCCTCGGTCGTTGAGCGGAGCGAGCGCCAGCGAGCGCAGTCGAAACGCCGCAAGCCGGTCCCGGGAGCCGCCGACTCGAGACGGCCGCGTACACGCAGACACGCACGATCAGACCGTGTCTCACTCCCGGTGACTACACATAAGCCTTTCGCTTACTCGGACGGATCAATGTCGGTGCTTCACGGTAAGGTCCACACACGGCTTTGCGGGCGCACGCGGGATTCTGGAGGAGAGAAATCTTCGAGGAATCTTCGAGGAATGTCTTGCGTCTGGTCGTAGTTGTGTTCTACCATGGGGTATGGCCTTCCCATGGGTGCCCGATGAGGGGCAGGATGATCCGGCCGGCGCGGTGTGTGCCGCGGTCGGGTTGCTGGATGGGCTGTTCACACGGGTGGGGGAGGTGGCGTCGGGGGATCTTGCGGGGTTCACCGCGCGGGTGGAGCAGCTGGGGCGGGTCGTGGACGCGCTGCGGGTGCGGGCGGTGGGGGAGGTCGCGTGGCGGTCCCGGCGGGGCCTGGAGCGGCCCCTCGCGGCAGAGCTGGGCTGCCGGGACGGGCGGGAACTGCTCGAGCGGCTCACCGGGATCCCCGGGCCGGCGGTATCCGCGCGGGTGCGGCTGGATGAAGCCACCCGCGACCGGGAGAGCCCCACCGGGCTCCCCCTGCCGCCGGCGCACCCCGCGGTGGCCGCGGCAGTGGAAGCGGGCCTGCTCGGGGCGGAGCCGGCGGCGCTGATCGTGAAGGCCGTCGCCACCGCCCGCCGCGGCGCGCCCGCCTCCGAGGCCGACAAGCTCGAGGTGATGGAGCGTCACCTCGTCGGGATCGCCACCGGCGCGATCGCGACCGACCTGGACGAGACCGCACCCCCAGCCGAGGCCACCTCACCGTTCCCCGACGGGACGGCCGCGGCCGTGCCGTGGAGCGTCGTGAAAG
>NZ_JBAKGU010000004.1:0-266697 GCF_049065455.1 Microbacterium sp. SA156 | reverse complement strand
GGCAGCGGCGGCACCGCCGCCGCGGGCGCGGCGGGGGCCGCAGGCGCGCTCGCCTGGTCCAGCGGAGCGGCGTCGCGCGCGGAGTCGGCGTCGACCATCCGCGATCCGGCGACCCGATCGTGCCATCCGCGGTGCCACGGGGAGCCGTCGAACAGGGGCGAGAAGTACCCGACGACGATGGCGGCGCCGAGGCCCCAGATCACGTTGCGCAGGAAGGCGCGGCCGAACCCGAGGGGCGCGCCGTCGTCGTCGCGGACGAGCCGCACGCGCAGGGCGCGCATGCCCGGCGTCCCGCGACGGGTGCCCTGCCACCAGCTGTAGAGGAGGACCCAGCCGATCGCGAGCAGGCCGACGACCGCGGAGAGCGTCAGCGTGAGCCACAGCGGGCCGTTCATCGCGACCCACACCGTGACGCCCGAGAGCACGGACATCACCGCGCCGACGATGAGCATGTCGACGATGTAGGCGCCGGCGCGCCGGCCGAGCGGAGCAGGGCGCGGCGCGGGCGCAGCGGCCGGCAGCCCGTACCCGGGCGGCAGCAGTGCGCGGTGGGGATTCGACGCGGTCATGTCAGCCATCCTTCCGTCGATCGGCCGCGGCGGCGCGCAGCCTCCGGATCCACGACGATCCGGTCCTGCGCCGCAGCGAGCGCAGGCTCAGTCGGGCGCGCAGGCGACTCCAGAATGTCGCCTTCTCGCCCATCCCGTCCACCAGGGCGTCGACCTCGCTCCAGAACGCCGCGACGAATTCGGGGTCGGGCTCGCCCGGCCCGAAGACGCCGGCGTCCGCGCGCGCGGCGAGGTCGGTCACGCGGGCGTCCTCGAGCGTCGCGACGAGCACGGCGGCCTCCTCCGAGCGCGTTCCTCCGGCCGACGTGCCGTCGAGCGGGTACGCGCGGTAGTCGACGGCGCGATCGCGCAGCTCATCCCAGCCGCCGCTGATGCGGTCGGCCGCGCGCTCTGCCGCGCGCCGTCGGCGACGGCGGGCGGCCTTCACGGCGCCGATCACGACGAAGGGCGCGAGCAGCAGGAGGAGGACGGAGACGCCGGCCCCGCCCACGAGGAGGATCAGGCCGAGAGCGCCGTCCTCGGGCTCGGCGTCCTCATCCGCCTTCCGATCGTCGGGCACGAGCGGCGGGAGCTCGACCGGCTCCTGCGGAGGCGGAGGCGGCTGCAGCACCTGCGGCTTGGGTGCGCTCTTCGGCCGGGTCGTCTGGTCGTTCGGCTGCTGGTCCTCGGGGGGCGTGGGGTCGAAGGCGACCCATCCGGCGTCCTCGAAGGCGATCTCGACCCACGCGTGCACGTCGTCGCCCGTGACGACGTACGGGTTCTCCGCCGTCTCGTCCTCGCCGGGGTGGAAGCCCAGCACGACGCGCGCCGGGATGCCGAGCTCCCGTGCCATGAGCGCCATCGCGACCGCGTACTGCTCGTCGTCGCCGACCATCTGCTCGGCGCCGAGCAGGCTCGCGATGCGCTGCGACCCGTGTCCCGCGCGGGAGGGGACCTCGCCCTCGAGACCGTGGCTGAAGAAGCCGCCCTCCGAGAGGAACGATGTGAGGGCGCGTGCCTTCTCGATCGGCGTGCGCGCCTCCGCGACCGCGTCGGCGGCGAGCTCGGCGACATCGCCGGGAACGTCGACGGGCCGCGGCAGGTCGACGTCCGCGAAGTCGTCGTCGGCGAGCGCCTCGTCGGCCGACGTCGGCGGGATGACGACATCGGCGGTGTACCGATCGCCCTCGCGGAGCCCGTCGCGGACGACCGCGGTGCCCGTGTCGGCGTTGTAGTACGCGCTGCGGCGCAGGCTCTCTCCGCGGTCGCCGTCGAACGCGAGGCTGCGCACCGCGCCGGCGGCCGGAACCCAGACCCCCTCGTAGCCGCCGACCTCGACCGTGAGGCGCGCGGCCTCCCCCGCGGCCCCCTGCGCCATGTTCGAGCGGATGGGGGTGAAGTCGCTCGACGAGTCGGCGACGTCGTAGACCACTCCCGAGTAGGCGTCCATCGTCGCGAGTCGCAGGCGGGCCCCGCTCGGCAGGCCCCGGACCGTGAAGAGGGCGTCCTCGTCGAAGTCGCGCACGTAGAGCCGGAACGACTGCAGGGGGCTCGGGTACTCGCGGATGTCGAACGGCGGGATGATCACCTCGCGCAGCACGTAGCGGGTCTCGTTCGCGGGCGCGAGGGCGAGCGAGACCGCGCCCGCACCCGCCGCGATCGCGAGGACGACGGCGCCCGACACGACCCGGCGGACGACGCTCGAGCGACCCCCGTCGGCCTGTGGCGACTCGGCCGTCGCGACCGCGCTCCGCTGCGGCGCGAGCGCCGTCCGCAGCGCGAGCCAGGCGACCGCGACGACGGCGAACACGGCCGCCTGCACGAACGGCGCGGCGGGCTGCGCCGTCCCGAGGGCGATCTGGAGCACGAGCAGCGCCGCGGCGGGCACGAGCGTCCAGGCCGCGGGGACGACGCGCAGAGCGAGGCTCCCCGCGAGCGTCGCGAAGGCGAGCGAGAGGAGGAGCGGCACGATGAGGTGCCCGTCGGCGGCCGCGACCGGTGCGATCGAGGTGAGCAGCGACTTCCACGACGTCACGACGCCCGCCGCCAGCTGGCGGAGCGTGTGGATGGTCGGGATCACCCCGCCGATCGCCGTGTGCGGCAGCGCGAGCGCCCCGCCGAGCACGAAGTACACGCCCACGGCGGCCGCTGCGAGCAGGAGGACGCTCCACCGCCGGACGGCACCCGTCCAGGCGATCCCGAGCCCGAGCACGAGGCCGGCGAGCGCGGGGATCAGGTACTGCGGTCCGTCGAAGGTCGGCGCGAAGCCGATCACGGGGACGAGCAGGAGCAGCGCGACCGCGCCCAGGTCGATCGCGTCGCCTCGCCATCCGCCCAGGCGCCCGCTGTCGCGCGCGCTCATCCGAGCACCTTCCGCAGCGCGCGCGGCAGGTCGTCGACCGTCGCGAGGGTGAGCACGTCGGTCTCGCCGATGCGCCGGCGCCCGGTATCCGCGTCGGCGGCGGACACGACGATGAGCGTGCGTGCGCCGAGCGGCAGACGCGACGCGGCGTCGCGGAGGTCGGCGGGGTCAGCCGTGCTGCCGCACAGGAGCACGACGACGCTCGCGAGCGGAGCCGCCGCGGCGACCGCGCCGGCGAGGTCGGCCACCCTCCCCGCCCGCGCACGACTGTGCTCGACACCCGAGAGCGAGTCGAGCAGCTGGCGACCGGTGCCGGCGCGAAGCGGACCGGCCGGCGTCCGCACATCCACGTGGAAGGCGTCGCGGATGGCGCGCAGGCCCAGCGAGCCGCCCGCCGAGATCGCGGTCTCGAACTCCTCGGGCGACGCGTAGTCGGCGGTCGCGGTCGACAGGCCGATGACGAAGTGCGAGCGGCGGGTCTGCTCGTACGTGCGCATCATGAGCGTGCCCGTGCGGGCGGTCGAGCGCCAGTGCACGTGACGGAGGTCGTCGCCGGGCTGGTACTCCGAGAGCGCGTGGAAGGCGATGTCGTCGCGCGCGAGGTCGCGCGTCTCCATGCCCTCGAGATCCCGCACGAAGCCGATCGACTGCCCATCCAGTCTCACCGTGCGCGGGTGGACGTACAGGTCGACGGGCTCGTCGCGGCGGTCGATCCGCTCGTACAGCCCGAGCGGGTCTCCCCGCACGATGCTCACGGGCCCGACCGGCAGCACGGCGCGGCGCTGGGTCGGGATCGCGAACAGCTCCTCGATCGACTCCTCCGGCGCGAGCTGCGGGATGCCGAAGACGCCGCGCCCCGATCCGACCGGCAGGACGATCCGGGAGGGGAGGATGGCGCGGCTGCCGGTGTTCGCGAGCCGGAGCGCGCCGACCGCACGCTCGCCGACGACGACGCGCGTGCGCGTGAGGTCGAGCTCGACGTCGTACGACGTGCGCCCGAAGAGGAAGCCCGCGCAGAGCACGAGGGTCGCGGTGAGGATGGCGGCGATCGCGCGCACCTCGACCCACCCGAACGCGATGCCGAGGACCCACAGCGCGACGGCGGCGACGAGGAGGACCCAGCCGAGCGGACGGACGACGGCCGCGACGACGCGGACGCCGCGCCATCCGCGCGCGAGGACGTAGCGGAGGACCGCGACCCAGCCTGCCCGCTCCTCCGCCTGCCCGGCCTCGACCGCCTCCGGCGCCTCCGCGCTCATCGCACCTGCGGCGCCGGCACCTGCGACACGACGCGCGCGATCACGCGCTCCGCGGTCGCGCCCGAGAACTCCGCCTCCGGGTCGAGCACGAGGCGGTGGGTCCAGACCGGGCCGGTGAGCGCCTTGATGTCGTCGGGGAGGACGTAGTGGCGCCCGAGCGACGCCGCACGCACCTTGGCGAGGCGCACCATCGCGATCGCGCCGCG
Organism: Microbacterium sp. SA156; assembly: GCF_049065455.1. Taxonomy (NCBI): domain Bacteria; kingdom Bacillati; phylum Actinomycetota; class Actinomycetes; order Micrococcales; family Microbacteriaceae; genus Microbacterium; species Microbacterium sp. SA156. Next base: position 262,322 of record NZ_JBAKGU010000004.1, on the reverse strand, counting down.
CACCGAGACGCCGAGCATCGTGTCGGAGTCGTCCCTGGTCGCCTCCGCGAGCTCGGCGGCGTAGCGCAGCACGCTGGGCTCGACGTGCGCGGTCGCCGCGAGGTCGGCCATGTCGGCCACGGCGCCCGTCGTGATGATCGGGGTGAGCCCCGCGGAGGGGTTGCGGTCGGCGGAGCCCGCAAGGATGCGCTCGGTCACCTCGACCGTCGGGTACCCGATCGAGGTCTTGATGAGGAAGCGGTCGAGCTGCGCCTCGGGCAGCTTGTACGTGCCCGCCTGCTCGATGGGGTTCTGCGTCGCGATCACGAGGAAGGGGCGGCCCACGTCGTGCGCGACGCCGTCGACCGTGACGCGCGACTCCTCCATGACCTCGAGGAGCGCGGACTGCGTCTTGGGAGAGGCGCGGTTGATCTCGTCCGCGAGCACGATCGACGCGAACACGGGCCCGCGGTGGAACTCGAAGCGGTGGCTCTGCTGGTCGTAGATCGTCACGCCGGTGACGTCGCTCGGCAGGAGGTCGGGGGTGAACTGGATGCGGTTCGAGGTGCCCTGCACGGTCGCCGCGAGCGCCTTCGCGAGGCTCGTCTTGCCGGTTCCGGGTGCGTCCTCGAGCAGCACGTGGCCCTCGGCGAGCATCGCCGAGAGCACGAGCCCGACGACGTCGCGCTTGCCCATGAGGGCGCGGTCGACGTTGTCGACGAGGCGCGCGAAGGTCCCCTCGAACCAGGATGCCTGCTCGGGCGTCATCGTCATGCGTGTTCTCTCTTCTCAGGTGGGCGGTCAGCGCCAGACGACGGACTGCGCGTTGCCCCAGCCCTCGATGTGGACGTAGACCGTGTCGCCGGGCGAACCGAAGTAGCAGTGCGGGTTCTTCCCGACGTAGATGGAGCCGTTGGCGGGGATGTGGATGACGCCCACGTCGCGGAACGCGCCGTCGGCGTCGTTGCAGGTCGCGCGGTAGTCGCCCTCGGGGAAGTTCTCCGTGTTGAGGACGAGGTACTCGCAGTTGTCCGTGTCGCAGTTCTTCTCGTCCTTGGCGCTGCGGTCAGGCCCCTGCGTCGTCCAGGCCTTCGCCTCGGGCACGGTGGTCGCCTTCGCCGAGACGATCGCGCTCTGCTGCCCCTCGGTGTCCGTCGCGCGGGCTTCGATCGTGTGCGTCGTCGAGTAGCCGTACCGGGCGCTCGTCGAGCCGGTGTCGTCGACGCTCTGCCACGCGCCGCCGTCGATGCGGATCTGCATCGCGACGTCGCGCCCGTTCGGCTGCGGAGCGGCCCACGAGTAGGTGATCTCGCGACCATCGCCCGTGCGCTGGGCGTCGACCGTGGGGTTCCGGACGGGTCCGAACGGGACGACGGCGTTCGACGGCGCCGAGCCCTGGCTCGCCACGGTCCCGTTGCCGGTGCCCAGGGTGGCCGCGTAGACCGCGCGGATGCTGACGGTGTACGACGCGCCGTTCGAGATGCCCTGGGCGATCGTCGATCCGGCCGGATTCGCGGCCCCCGACCACTGGCTGCTCCACGCGCCGCCGTTGAGCGAGTACTGCCAGCTGATCTCGCTCTCCTTGATGCCGTTGCGCGCGGCCGGCGTCCAGCTCACGGAGATGCTGTTGTCGTGGGGCGCGGCCTTCACGTTCGTGGGCGCATCGGGCGCGGTGTACGCCCGTCGCGGCTCGGACTCCGTGCTCCAGCCGCTCCAGCCGGCCTTGTTCTTCGCCTGCACGCGGAAGCGGTAGTCCGTCTCGGACGTGTCGAGCGTCACGTTCTGCGTCGTCTGGTCGCCGGGGACGTCCACCGTGCGCACGAGCTCGCCGCCCCGGAGCACCTGCAGCTGGTAGGCGTCGATCTCGTCGCCGTTCGTCGCCGGCTTCGTCCAGGAGACGGTCATCTGCGCCTGATCGCCGACCGGCGCCGCCATCTGCGCGGACGGCTGCGCGGGGACGGCCGGGGGCGCCGCCGGGATGTTGGCCGCCGACCAGGCGCTCCAGCTCGACGGGTCGGGCGCCTGGTTGTGCGCGCGCACCCGCACCCGGTAGGCGGTGCCGTTCTCGAGGCCCTCCCACGTGATCTTGTTGCCCGTGACGCCGGTCTTCTGCGAGATCCCGTTGGGCGGCGCGGGCGATATCTCGAGCGTGAAGCTCGAGACCGGCGAGCCGGGGGTCTCCGGCGTCTCCCAGGTGACCCCGAGGGCGCGATCGCCGAACGACGGCAGCTTGGGAGCCTGCGGCTGATCGGGGCGCGCATCGGGGCGGGCGGGCTGGCTGGGCAGCGAGGGCTCGGATGCGCCGACCTCGTTCACGGCGACGACCGTGAACCGGTACTCGACGTTGTTCGTGAGCCCGTCGAGCGTGCACGTCGTCGCGGCGCAGCGCTTCTCGTAATCGCCCGCGACACTCGTGACGACGTACTCGGCGATCGTCGCGCCGTTGTCCGACGGCGGCGTCCAGCTGAGCGCGACCTTGCGGTCCTGCACGCTCGAGACCGTGGGCTTGCCGGGCGCATCCGGCACGCCGCGCACGGTGACGCGCACGCGGCCCTCGACCATCCGCGACTGATCCCCCGTGGCGTCGGCGATGCGGTAGCGGACGACGACCGTCCCGTGGAAGTCCGCCGCGGGCGTCACGACGACCTGGTCGCCCTCGGCCGCGACCTCGGCCTCGCCGGTCTCGAGGGTCGCCGAGAGCAGCTCGAGCGGGGTCTCGGGGAACGGGTTCACGTCGTTGTCGAGGACGGGCACCGTGAGCGTCTCGCCCTGGTTCCATGCGTCGAAGACGTCGTCGTTCGCGACCGGCAGCGGCTTGCTCGATGCGGTCACGGCCACGCGCACCTCGCCGCGGACGGGGTCGTTGACGCCGTCCGAGACGGTCACGCTGACGGTGCGCTCCGTGCCCGCGCTGTCGGGCTGGGCCTCCACGGTGAGGACGGTGCCGTCGATCGAGACGGCGACATCGCCGGCGTCCGCGGTGGCGGCGACCGCGAAGGTCAGGTCGTCCTCGTCGATGTCGCTCGCGAGCGGCGCGAGGTCGAGCGTGGCGGGGCCGTCGCCGGCCCCCACCGTCAGCTCGCTGTCGACGAACTCGGGCGGCTCGTTCTCGGGTGGGAGCACGTGGATCGGGATGGACAGCGTCGCCTTCGTGCCGCTGGGGTCGTCCGGCGACGTCCCGTCGGTGACCTCGAACGTGATGGCGTCGTCGCCCGACCAGCGGTACGCCGAGGTGTAGACGAGGGTCTGCTGGTCGCGCACGAGCGGCGAGCCGTCGCTGTTGCCCGCCTGCACCTTCGCCGCCTCGGTGATGACCACCGGGTCGCCGGTCGCCGAGCGCACGTGGTCCGCGAGGGCGATCTCGACCGTCTCGCCGCTCTGGACGACGACGGGCTCCGTGCTCGTGCGGACGGGGCGGAGGTCGGCTCTCGCGGGGACGTGCACGTACGCCGTCGCGGTCAGGCCGTCCTCGTCGGTCGCGGTGAAGGGGATGAGCTGCCGCTCCTCCCCGATCGACACCCGGAGGACGCCGGCCTCGGGGTCGACGAGCTCGCCGCCGTCCGCCGTCAGCTCGAGGGTGCTCGGCGTGCCGTCGGGATCCGAGAGCCGCTCGCGCAGATCGACGTCGGCGGTGAAGTCGTCCTGGATGTCGGCCGGGAGCACATGGGCGTCCTTCGCGACGGGAGCCTGCAGCGGCACCTCGTCGTCGACGGTCACCTGGATCACGCCCTGCGCGCGTGCGCCGTGCTCGTCCTCGATCGTGTACTGGACCGAGGTCTCCATCTCGCGGCCGGGCGCCGTGATCTCGACGTGGCCGGGCAGAGTCTCCGCCTCGAGCCCGTCGACGTCGGGGACCACGAGCCCGTCGGGGACGACGAGCAGCTGCTTGCCCTCGGGGTCGGAGTCGTTGGCGAGGACGGGGACGGCGACGATGCGCCCCGGACGCACGTGGAGCGAGTCGGTCACGGCGTAGGGCGCCTGGTTCGCGGACTCGGCGGGCGCCACTCCCACGCGGATGGTCCCGATCGCCTCAGCGCCGAGCGCGTCGCGCACGCGGTACGTGAAGGTGTCGAGCCCCGCGGCGTCGTCGTAGGCGCGGTAGACGAGATGGTCGACGGCGACCTCGTCGATCGTCCCCCGCTTCGCGGCGGACGCGGGCTCGACGAGCTCGACCGAGTCGCCGTCGGGATCGATGCCGTTCAGCGGGATCGGGATGTTCGCGGTCTCGCCGGCGAGGGCGCGCACGGTCACGTCGGGCGGGTTCGGCGGCGCGTTCGTCTCGGCGTCGACGGGAACCACCTGGATCGTGATGAGGCCGGCGTCCTTCTGCCCGGTCGAGTCGACGACGTCGTAGGTCGCGTACACCGTCTGAGCGACATCGCTCGCGCGGAAGCGCACGGTGTCCTCCGACACGAACATCTGCCCGGCCTCGGCCGACGGCGCCTCCACGAGCTCGGGGGCGACGTGGATCTCGTCGTCGTTCGGGTGGTAGTCGTTGTCGAGGACCGGGATGGTGACGAGATCGTTCGCGCGGACGACCACCTCGTCGTCGTTCGCGACGGGAGGCCGGAGCTTCTCGTCGGCGGGGACGGGGATGATCACGACCTCGCCCTCGACGCTCTCCTTCCCGTTCGACAGCCGGTACGTCACCGTGGTCTGCTCCGCGAGCTGGGCGCGGTCCGCGATGCGGAGCGTCTCGTGGCCGAGGACCGAGACGGAGATGCCCGCGTCGTCGGGCACCGACACGGACTGCACGACGAGGACGCCGCCGGCGGGGTCGGAGTCGTTGTCGAGCACGCCGGCGAGCACCTCGCCGCCCGCCGGGAGGAGGGCGAGATCGCGCACCGCGACGGGCGGCAGGTCGCTGCCCTCGTCGGCGACGACGTCGACTCGGACGAGACCCGGCACGCCGTCGGCTCCCGACGCCGCGAGGTACTGCACGTATCTCGTGCCCACGCGCGTCCCCTCCACCGTGAAGGTCTTGTCGGAGAAGTCGGGGGTGATGATGAGCCCCTCCTCCTCGTCGACACGCGTCAGCCGCAGCGGGTCGATGCTCGCGGAGATGTCGTTCGCGAGCGGGGAGACGGTCGCCTGCTGTCCCAGCCGCACGACGACGTGGTCGGCGTTCGTCACCGGAGGGGCGGAGCCGGCCGGCCGCACGTCGAGCTTGAGCGTGCCCGATTGCGCGAGCCTCCCGTCCGAGACGACCACCTCGACCTCGAGCGGCCCCTGCGCGCCGGAGATCGCACGGTAGGTGATGCGCCCATCCGAGGTGAAGTCCGCCTCGTCGCCCTCGGCGGGGAAGACGTCGACGAGATAGGTGTCGTCGCCGTCGTCGTCGCGCCAGTCGGGCATGACGTCGTAGGTGACGGTGCCGCCGGTCTCGACCGCGACGGTCGGCGTGCGCGTCTGCTCCGGCCCCGCGTTCTGCGATTCCGGGTGAACGTCGATGCGCACGGTCGCGCGGTCCCGCCCTTCGCGGCCGTCGTCGACCTGGTATGTGAAGCTGCCCGAGCCCGTGCGTCCCTCGGGCACCGCGACCTGCAGCGACGTCCCGTTGTGGATGAGCTGGACGTCCGCGAAGTCGGGGCTCCCGTCGGGCAGGGAGACGGTGAGGACGTCGCCGTCGGGATCGGAGTCGTTGTCGAGCACGGGGATGATCGTCGTGCGCCCCGCGCGGACGCCGAACCGGTCGTCTGCCGCGATCGGGACGGTGTTCTCCTCGCTCCGCTCGGGCAGCGTCGTCTCGAGCGTCTCCTCGGTCGTCTCCTCCTCCTGCTCCTCGTCGCCGTCGTCGGGCGGAGTGAGCTCGTCCCAGTTGTCGACGCGGAGCATCGAGTCGCTCGCGAGCCATGCCGCGCCGCTCACGGAGTCGTTGAGCATGACGACGTCGCGGTTCACGCGGAAGACGAGCTCGCCATCGGAGTCGTAGTCCTGCACCGCGGTGGAGAGGTCGTGCGCATCGCCCGCGCAGTCCCGCAGGAACTGGCCGGCGCCCGCCCAGGCCGCGTACGCGCATCCGCCGAGGACGACGGGCTCGACCGGGTCGCCGGGGCCCGCGCCGCTCGGGGCGGAGACGATCTCGGAGCCGTCGAGAGGGATCGTGACGAGCTCGGAGGCGGTCGCGGCCGTGACGCTCGACGCCGCGGCGGCGTCGAGGGCGAGCGCCGCCTCCTTCCCTCCCGGGACCTCGATCTCGGTGCCGTCGTCGAGGTGCACGACGCCCGTCGACCGATCGAGCACGACCGCCCGGTCGCCGACCGACGTGATCGAGAGCTCGGCGCCCTTCTCGAGGTCCAGCTCCCGCGCCTCGGGCTCGCCGGGCTCGCCCTCCGCCGTGACGGGAACTGTCACGATGCCCTTCTTCGGCGAGACCGCGTGCACGGTGCCATCGAGCCCGACCGTGACAGCGGCTCCCTCGCCGAGCTCGGCCACCGGCTCGGCCTCCGCCGGGTCGAACCCGCCGAGGGCCGCGACCGGCGCGACGAAGAGGTCGCCCGACTCCGGGTCGAGGATCGCGACCGTGTCGCCGCCGAGCTCGACCCGCGCGTTGCCGGGGAGCTCGACGCGATCGCCGAGCGAGACGGTCGAGGGGTTCACGACGGCGACCGCCGCATCCGCCTCGTCGACGACGAGGACGTTGCCGCCGTCCTGCCGGATGTCGTAGCGCTCGCTCGTCGTCCGCAGGCTCCCGTCGAGGAGGCGCGACTCGTGGTTGAAGTGGCCGACGAGGAGGCTGGATGAGCGCGTGATCCACACGCTCCCGTCGTGCAGGTCGACCTCGGTCGTCGGGTTGCCGTCGTAGGCGAACGCCATCGTGCCGATCGCGAGCGTCGCGGCCGTGACGACGGCCGTGCCGATGAGGGTCTTGCGGCGTGCGCGCAGACGGGTCCATGCCTTCATCCGCGGTCGGCCTCCCCCTGATGCTCGCCTCGCCGCGGGCCGCAGGGAGCGTGGCGGCGCGCGGTCACGGACTTCCAGGGTACCTGTGCCCCCTGATCCGCCCATGCGAGCGCATGGGCACAGGTGCCCACGCCTCAGGGCGCGATGCCCGCGGCGGCCGGGTGGAACCCCGCGCGCACGTTCTCGCAGCACCCGGGGCGGCAGACGTCGAACCACGGGCCGAGCGGCGTCGCGGCCGGCCGCTCCTCGCGCGGCGTGGCGGCCATCCGCTCCTCCACGAGGTCCACGACGCCCGCGACGAACCGCGGGTCGGCGCCCGGCGTCGGCGTGCGCACCGCTCGGAGGCCGGCGTCGGCCGCCGCCTGCAGCGCCTCCTCGTCGAGATCCCACATGACCTCCATGTGGTCGCTGAGGAACCCGACCGGGACGATCGCGACGGCCTCGACCCCCTCCGCGGGCAGCTCGGCGATCCGGTCGCAGATGTCGGGCTCGAGCCAGGGCTGCGAGGCCGGTCCCGACCGCGACTGGTAGACGAGCTCCCACGGGACATCGGCCGCCTCGGGGACGATCGCGGCGACCCGCTCCATGACCGCCGCGGCGACCGCGCGATGCTGCGCCTCGTAGGCGCCACCCGGCCCGAGATCGAGGTCACGAGGGCCGGATCGCCGCGCGTCGTCGACCGGGATGCTGTGAGTCGCGAAGAGGACGCGCACTCGGAGCCGGTCGGCGAGGAAGCCTCGGATCGCGTCGACGAGCCCGTCGACGAAGGCCTCGACGAACCCGGGGTGGTCGAAGAACTGCCGCACCTTGTCGATCTCGACGACGCTCCCCAGCGCGGTCTCGTCGAGGGCGCGCGGCGCCCAGTTGCGGTTGCCCCAGTAGACCGGCAGGTCGAGGCCCCGCCGGGCGATCTCGGCCTCCAGCGCGGCCTTGAGCGCGCGGTTCTGGGCGTTGATCGGGCTCACGCCGCCGAAGTGGCGGTAGTGGTGCGCGACCTCCTCGAGGCGCTCGTCAGGGATCCCGCGGCCCCGCGTGACGTTGCGCAGGAAGGGGATGACGTCGTCCTGCCCCTCGGGGCCGCCGAACCCCGCGAGGAGGATGGCGTCGTAGGGCTGCGGGACGGTCGCGTACGGGGCGCCGTCGCGCGCGGCGGGCGAGGCGAAGGGGACGGATGCCGTGGTCATGGCGTGCTCCTGTCGTTCGAGGGATGGTCGGGCTCAGGCCGTCTGCAGGGCGAAGACGATGAGGAGCATCGTCACCGCGAAGCCGACGGCGTAGTTGATCCAGAGGAAGCGCCGCCAGCCGCGATTCGCGCGCGCGGAGTCGGCGTCGGACACGCGCGCGTACGGAGCGGCGGTCGCGAGATAGGGGAGCGCGAGCGGAGCGGCCCAGGCCGCCGTGCCGCCGACGGCGAGCACGAGCAGGGCCGCGGCGATCCACGCGGCGAGCGCGAAGCGCACCGTGCGGGCCGCGCCGAGAGCCGTCGCGATCGACGCGATCCCGCCCTCTCGGTCGGGCACGACGTCCTGCACGGCGCCGAACGCGTGACTGGCCACGCCCCACAGCAGGAATGCCGCGAGCACGAGGAGCGCTCCGCGATCGGGTGCGGCCCCCGCGAGCACGATCCCGTAGACGGCGGGGCTCGCGAAGTGCACGCTCGAGGTGAGCGAGTCGAGGAACGGCACCTCCTTGAACCGGAAGGGCGGCGCGGAGTAGGCGACGACCGCGAAGAGGCTCACGGCCAGGACGGCCCACGACGCCGGCCCGCCGAGAAGCACGAGCGCGATCGCGAACGGCAGGCACGACACCGCGGCGGCGGTGAGCACGACGCGGTGCGCGGCCGGGGCGAGCAGGGCGCCCTCCACGCCCCCCTTGCGGGGATTGGCGAGATCGGACGCGTAGTCGAACACGTCGTTCACGCCGTACATGGCGAGGTTGTAGGGGATGAGGAAGAACACGGTGCCCACGATCAGAGCGAGGTCGACCTCGCGCGCGGTCAGGAGATACGCGGCGGCGAAGGGGAAGGCCGTGTTGATCCAGCTGAGGGGCCGCGATGCGACCAGCAGGTCACGGATCATCTCGGCGCCTCCTCAGGGCGACCCACAGCGCGGGCAGCAGGATGGCCGCCGCCAGCGGGTAGGCGAAGTCCTCGAGGGGCGCGAGGCCGATCCGCACGCCGGAGATCCGCTCGTCGTCGTACGCGAACAGGCCGACCGCGATCATGACGCTGTCGAAGACCGCCGTGAGCACGACGAGCGCGGCGGCGGCGAGCGCGACCGCGCTCAGCCGCGGGCGGCGCCGGGCGGACAGTGCCAGGGCGGAGGCCACGGCGACGGCGAGGAACGCCGCGCACAGGACGACGTAGGTCATGGCCGCCCCCTGTCGCGAGCGGCCAGAAGTCGGTCGGCGCCGCAGAAGAGCACCATCGTGAGCTCGCAGAGGAAGAGGAGGAACACGGGCTCCTCGACGGGCAGCTCGGGCGCGATCACGAGGCCGGTCATGACCGCGGTCTCGGCGCGGAAGAAGATGCCGAGGGCGATGCCGGCGGCATCCCACGCGAGGAGGAAGACGAGCCCGGTGGCGAGGACGAGCGCCGCGCGCGCGGGAGCGCGCCACACGAACAGCCGGAAGCGCCGGTCGACCGCCAGCACGCACGAGAGCGCGAGCAGGAGGCATCCGAGGTAGACGAGGCTCACAGCGGCTCCGGCAGCGGGCCCGCGGAGACATCGCCGCGCAGGCGCTTCACGACGAGCTCCGCGCTGATGAGGCACATCGGCAGCCCGATGCCGGGGATCGTCGTCGCCCCCGCGTAGAGGAGGCCGCCGACGCGGGCGGATGCGTTCGAGCCGCGCAGGAGCGCGCTCTGGCGGAGCGTGTGCGCGGGGCCGAGCGCTCCCCCGCGCCAGGCGCCGAAGTCGCGCTCGAAGTCCGCTGGCCCGATCGTCTGCCGCACGACGATCCGCTCGCGCAGGTCGGGCACCCGCGCCCATGAGGCGATCTGGTCGATCGCCGCATCGACCGTGCGCTCGACGTCGGCGTCGCCCGCGCCATCCGCCCCGCCCGATCCGATCCCGGGGTCGGCCGGCACCGGCACGAGCACGAAGAGGTTCTCGTGGCCGGCCGGCGCCACCGTGTCGTCGGTCGCGCTCGGGCGGCACACGTACAGGGACGCGGGATCGGGGATGCGACGCGCGGGGCCGTAGATCGCGTCGAATCCGGCATCCCAGTCGCGCGTGAAGAAGAGGGAGTGGTGCGCGAGCTGCGGCAGCTCGCCGCGCACGCCGAGGAGGGCCAGCACCGCCCCGGGGCCCGGGTCGCGGCGGTCCCACCAGGCCTCGGTGCGCGAGCGGTGCTGCGAGGGCAGCAGGCTCTCGGTGACCCGCAGGTCGGCGCTCGAGACGACCACGTCGGCGACGAGGCGCGTGCGGGAGCCGTCCGCGCGCTCCGCCTCGACCGCGCGCACCGCGCCGGCCGCGACCTCGATGCCGGTGGCGCGCCATCCGGCGTGCAGGCGCGCGCCGCGGTCGCGGGCGAGCGCCGCGATCGCGTCGATCACCGTCCCGAATCCCCCGCGCGGATAGAGCACGCCCTGGCCCACGTCGAGATGGCTCATGAGGTGGTACATGCCCGGTGCGCGCGACGGCGAGGTCCCGAGGAAGACGGCCGGGTAGCCGAGCACCTGGCGCGCCCTGCGGTCGTCGGTGTGCCGCGCGATGAGGCGGTCGAGCGGCTCGGCCAGAAGGCGAGCGAGACGCGGCAGCCGCCGCAGCGTGCGGGTGTCGAGCAGGGGGCGGAGCGACGCGAACGTGCTGTACAGGAACCGCTCCGTGGCGAGGTCGTAGGTCTCCGCGGCCGAGGCGAGGTAGGCGTCGATCCGCGACGCAGCGCCGGGATCGAGCGCCCGCAGCGCCTCCCGCGCGCCGTGCGCCGGCAGGTCGAACGGCACCTCGTCGCCCTCGAACCACACGCGGTAGGCGGGGTCGAGCGGCACGAGGTCGAGCTGCTCCGCCGCCGTGGTGCCGAGGAGACGGAAGAAGTGGTCGAACACCTCGGGCATGAGGTACCACGAGGGGCCCGTGTCGAACGTGAATCCGTCGACGCGGCGCCGGCCCGCGCGACCGCCGAGCTCGTCGCGGGCCTCGATGAGAGTGACGTCGTCGCCCTCCGCCGCGAGCAGGGCGGCGGTCGCGAGGCCCGAGATGCCGCCGCCGATGACGACGACCGTGCGCGCGCTCATGCGCGCACCGCCGTCGGGCGGTCCAGCGCTGCCCGCACGAGCACGGCGGCCTTCGCGCGGCGCGGCAGCGAGACCCGCCGCTCGAGGAGCTCGCGCGCAGGCGTCGCGCGAAGGACATCGTTGAGACGGGAGAAGAGGCCAGCCGCCGCGGCGGTCGCCCGTCGGGACCTCCGCGGCAGCCGCGTCAGAGCCGACGACGCGACGGCGAGGTCGGAGTCGACATCGGAGACGATGCGGAGCTTGTCGTCCTCCGACAGGGCGCACGGGTCGACCCCCGGGAAGTACGAGCGGCCGAGCCGCTCGCGGTCATCCGCCAGATCGCGCAGGAAGTTCACCTTCTGGAAGGCCGCGCCGAGGCGCCGCGCGCCCTCCTCGAGCTCGTCGTCGATGAGGAGCGCGCGGTCCTCCTGGGCGAACGCGCGCAGGCACATCGACCCGACGACCTCCGCGGAGCCGTGGATGTAGGCGCGATACGTCGCCTCGTCGCGGATCTCGGCGCCGTCGGCGTCCATCCGCATCGACGCGAAGAAGGGGCGAACGAGGGTCTCGGGGATGCCCGTGCGCCGCGCGGTGTCGGCGAAGGCATGCACGACGAGGTTCGCGCTGAACCCGCACGAGAGCGCCCGCAGGGTCTCGCCCTCGAGCTCGTCCAGGGCGGCTCGCCGCGCAGCGTCGCCGAGCCCCGCCTCGCTCGCGGGGCCGTCGACGATCTCGTCGGCGACGCGCACGAGCGCGTAGACGTCGGCGATGTGGCCGCGGACGCGCGGGGGCAGCAGGCGGCTCGCGAGCCCGAACGAGGACGAATAGGCGGGAAGCACGCGGGACGACGCCGCGCGCGCCGTTCGGGTGTAGAGGTCCAGGGCCGTCATGCGTCCCGCTCCGCACAGCGCCCGACGAGCGCATCCAGCTCCGCCCGCAGCCCGTCGGGGATCGGCGCGGCCGCGATCTCGCGGCGCGTCGCCGCGCTCTGCTCCGCGATGAGCCGCTCGATCTCGTCCGCCGCTCCGCTCGCGCGGATCGCATCGCGCAGCAGAGCGGCGTCGTCCTCCTCGAGAGAGCGCCGGCCGAAGAGATGCGCGACGTCGCGCCACGCCGCGTGCGGCTCGGCGAAGGCCACGAGCAGGGTGCGCTTGCCCTCGCGCAGGTCGCCGAGAGCGGTCTTGCCGGTGCGCTCCTCCGTGCCGAAGACGCCGAGGACGTCGTCTCGCAGCTGGTAGACGAAGCCGAGCTGCGTGCCGATCCGCTGCAGCGCCGCGTCGACGAGCGGCCCGGCGCCGGCGAGGACCGCGCCGACGCGCAGCGGAGCGGCGAAGGAGTAGCTCGCGGTCTTCTGCTCCATCATGCGCACGATCCCGGCGGTGTCCGCGGGCACGGCGCCGAGACTGAAGCCGACGTCGGCGTGCTCGCCCGCCGCCGTGAGGAACAGACTCTCGTCGACGATCTCGTGCACGGCGGCGCGCGCCGGCGACTCGATGCGGGACACGAGCGCGTGCACCGCGCTGAGGAGCAGGTCGCCCGCGAGCACGCCGGACGCGGCGCCCCAGGACGTCGCCGCGTCGGATCCGAGGCCGCTCTCGATGGCCTCGGTCGCGAACGCCCCCGCGAGATTCGGACGGCCGCGGCGGACGAGATCGCCGTCCAGGACGTCGTCATGGAGGAGCAGGGCGGTGTGCAGGAGCTCGATCGCGGCGGCGGCCGTCCGCGCCGAGGAGTCGTCCTTGCCGCCGAGACGGTCGTGCGCGGCGAGCACGAGCCGGGGGCGCAGGCGCTTCCCGCCGCGCGACGCGTCGGCGAGCCGCTGCCAGAGGCGGGCGTAGGGCGCCCCCAGGCTCGCCGCGCGCTCGATCCGCTCGGCGAGGAAGGCGCCGAGCACGTCCTCCACCCGCTCAGGCGCGCTGCGCACCGCCGACATCACGGCGTCCTCGCCGCGGCGCCCGCCTGCACGAGCTCCTGCCGCTGCCGGACGAGCCACGGGCTGAATGCCCACGGCGCCGCGGCGAGCGCGACGTCGAGGTCGGCGGGGTCGACCCATCGGGCCTCGACCACCTCGTCCGGGCGCGCAGAGAGCTCGCTGTCGGCGACCGCGAGGTAGACGGGGCAGATCTCGTTCTCGACCATCCCCGAGGCGTCGACCGCGCGGTATCGGAAGTCGGGCAGGGCAAGCCGGATCGCGCGCAGCGAGAGACCCAGCTCCTCGCGAGCGCGTCGCTCGACCGCCGCCGGGATCGGCTCGAAGGGCGCCGGATGTCCGCAGAACGCGTTGGTCCAGACCCCCGGCCACGTGCGCTTGGACAGGGCGCGGCGGGTCAGCAGGATGCGCCCCGCGTCATCGCTCACGTGGCAGGAGAACGCGAGATGGAGCGGCGTGCGCGCCCCGTGGACGCTCGCCTTGTCGGCGACGCCCGTGGGACGGCCGTCCTCGTCGAGGAGCACCACCCGCTCGTCGTGACCCGTCATCGTCCGCATCGCCTCTCCCACCGTGTTATTAGCTAAGCTAGCAATCAACATAGCTGATTTTCCGACGGAGGGTAAGCTCACGCTGTGCCAGAAGACCACGCGCCCCGCGACGAGCGGTTCTCGATGCTCGATCCCCGGGTGATCGATCCCGACGAGGAGCTCGTCCAGCGCGCGCACCTCACGGATGACGAGCTCGCTCAGGTCGTGCGCGTGCTGGAGGCGCTGCAGACCTGGCGGAACGCCGAGCGCGCCATGAGCGAGGCCTCGCGCCGCTACATGAAGCTCGGCGAGACCGATATGCGCGCCCTGCGCTACATCATCGCGTCGCAGCGTCACGGCGCGGTCGTGACGCCGAGCTCGATCGCGGCCCACCTGAGCATCTCGACCGCGTCGACGACCAAGCTCCTCGATCGTCTCGCGGCGGGCGACCACATCCGGCGCCTCCCCCACCCCCACGATCGGAGGAGCCTGGCGATCGAGGTGACCGAGGAGACGCGGGCATCGGCGCGGGCGAGCGTCGGTCGCACGCATGCGCGGAGGTTCGACGTCGCCGCGGCCCTCGCGCCCGACGAGCGAGAGGTCGTCATCCGCTTCCTCGAGGCACTCGCGGCCACCGCGCCCGCCCCCGACGCCCCGGAGTGAGGACAGCGCCATGACCGCGAACCGCCCCGCGCGGATGGCTGTGACGGTCGCCTCGGAGGCATCGCTGCTCGCGGGGTTCGCCCTCGCGTACGCCCTCGCCGCGATCGCGGGGCGCCTGACGGTGCTGCCCGACAGCGGGATCAGCATGGTGTGGCCGGCCGCCGGCGTCTCGGTGCTGTGGATGGTCGCGCGAGCGCGGCGTCCCTGGATCGCCGTGGACCTCGCGCTCATGGGGGTCCTCACGTGGGCGGTCGTCTCGGCGACCGGCGGCGCCCCGCTGCAGAGCGCGCTCGGCGGGCTCGCCGCCGTCGTGCAGGCCGTCGTGTGCCGCACGGTGCTGGCTCGGCACTGCCCGCGCGTCTGGTTCAGCCGCGCCGGTCGCCTTCTCGACCGCCGCGAGCTGTGGTGGTTCCTGCTCGCGGCACTGGCCGGCCCGCTCATCTCGTCGCCGCTCATCGAGCTCGACGGGCTTCTGTCGGGAACCGGATGGCAGTGGAACGTCATCCTCCTCTGGTGCGCGCGCAACCTCGGCAGCATCGTCGTGCTCGTGCCCCTCGGCTTCATGGTGGGCGACAGCGTGCGTCGTCGGCGCGCGGGGCTCCCGATTCTCCGCCTGTCCGACCTCGGCGCCGGCCTCGCGTCGCGCCCGCTCGAGTGGTTCGCGGTGCTCGTGCTCTCCCCCGCCGTGCACGCCGCCTGGTTCTCGGGATTCGCCGAGCCGACCGTCGTCTTCCCGCTGCTCACACTGGCCTGCTGGGCGGGCGTGCGCCTCCCGGCGCGGTTCGTCATCGGACACGGGGCCCTCGTCGCGGTCGTCGCGATCGCCCTGACCGCGAGCGGCATCGGCCCCTTCCTCGGGCTCGACGATGCGACGACGCAGATCGCGGTCGCCCAGCTCTACACCGTGCTCGTGTGCACGATCGGACTCGCGCTCGCGCTCGACAGGGACGACCGGCACGCGCTCGCCACCGCGCTGCGCGAGGCACGCGACGGAGCGCAGGCTCAGGCCGAGCTGCTGCGCACGATCGTCGACACGATGACGGAGGGCGTGCGGGTCGTCGACCGCGACGGCGGCATCGTCGTCCGCAATCCCGCCGCACGGCGCCTCCTGACCGGCGACGACACCGAGCCCGCGGAAGGCACAGGCGACGCGGACGACCTCGCGGGCCTCCGCCATCTGGACGGCAGCCCGCTCGCCGACCATGAGCTCCCCTTCCGCCGCTCACTCGCGGGCGAGGACGTCAAGGACCTGCCGCTTCTCGTGCGGCCGCCGGTCGCCGACGAGCGCACCGTCGCGTTCACAACGGCCCGGCTGCCCGCTCGCGCGGGAGGCGGCGTCGTCACCGTCCTCCGCGACGTCACGCTCGAGCGCGCCGAGCTCGAGCGCGCCGCGCAGGTGCAGGCGGCCCTCCTGCCGGTCGCCCAGCCGCGGCTGCCCGGCTACAGCCTCGCCGCGCGCTTCGTGCCGGCCGGATCGGTGGGCGGCGACTTCTACGACTGGCACGAGGTGGAGGACGGCGCCGTCATCACGCTCGCGGACGTCATGGGCAAGGGCATGGGCGCGGCGATCCTCGCGGCGACGACACGCTCGCTCCTGCGCGCCCACAGCGCCGACGGCGAGGTCGTGCGGCCGCTCGTCGAGACCGAGCGCCGCATGGACGCCGACCTCGCGAATGCGGGTGCCTTCGTGACGGCCTTCCGCGCGTTCGTGCGCGCATCGACCGGAGAGATCGCCTACGCCGACGCGGGCCACGGGCTCGCGGCGATCGTCCCGCCGGAGGGCGACGTCCGGCGCCTCCCCGCGGGCGGCCTGCCCCTCGGCATCGCGCCGGACGAGCAGCGCGAGGCGGGCGCCGAGCGCCTGGCACCCGGCGAGACCCTGCTCGTCGTGAGCGACGGCATGCTCGATGCGGTCGGCGGCGGGCTCGACGACCTCGCGCCCGTGTGGCGCCGGGTGTCGTCAGCGCGTTCGGCGCCCGAGGCCGTCGAGGCGGTCGTCGAGCTCGCGGCGCACGGGACGCCGGACGACGACCTCACCGTGATCGCGCTCCGCAGGCGCTGACCGGCGGCGGTCAGCGCGCGGGCTTCTTCTCCTTGACCGGAGCCTCGCCGCTGGCACGGAGGGCCGCGTAGTACGCCGCCGCCTCCTCCTGACGCGCCTGCTCCTGCCCGGACGCGATGGGCGCCCGGACGTGCTCCGGCTCGAAGCCGAACGCGTCGACGAGGTCCTGAGCGTGCGGGCGGAGCCGCGCGCAGAGACGGTCGATGTAGCTCGACACGGCCGCCGCGCGCTGCGTCGACAGCCGCCCGTTCAGGAGGTACCACGCGAGGTGCTTCTCGATGAGCCCGAGGCCGAAGAGATCGCGGAGCCACGTGAGCACCTGACGGGTGCCCTCGTCTTCCACGCGCTCCACGGCATCGGTGAAGGCCTCCCACTGCAGCAGCTCGCCGTGGGCGCGGGCGGCCTCGAGGAGGGCGACCTGGTTCTCGTTGAACAGCTCTGCCGCCTGTGCGGGCGAGAGGCGAGACGCGAGACGCAGGCGGCCCGCGACATCCGCCGTCATCCGCTGGACGCGATCGGTGAGGAGCTCCTGCTGGTCGTGGGCGCGCAGCCCCAGCTCGACCGAGCGCGCGGTCGAGCCGAGGTCGGCGAACGCCTGCCCCAGCCGGCGCAGGCCCGCGCCGTGGAAGATCTTGTCGGCTGTCTCGCCCACCGCGTAGGCCGCGAGCGCCCGTGCGTCCTTGCCCGTGAACTGCTTTCCGTAGTCCGAGAGCAGGCGCTTGCCGACGAGCTGGAGGAGCACGTTGTTGTCGCCCTCGAACGTGACGTAGACGTCGAGGTCCTGGTGGAGGGTCACGAGGCGGTTCTCGGCCATGTAGCCCGCTCCGCCGCAGGCCTCGCGGCACTCCTGGATGGTCGCGAGCGCGTGCCAGGTCGAGAGCGGCTTGAGTGCCGCCGCCAGCGTCTCGAGGTCCTCACGGGATTCGTCGGTGTCGGCGGTGCCGCCGAACACGCCGTCGAACTTCACGAGCAGCTCGTCGTGCGCGAACGCCTGGGCGTAGGTCGTCGCGAGGAGCGGGAGCAGGCGGCGGCGGTGCTTGGCGTAGTCCAGGAGGACGGTCTCGCCGGCGCCCGTGCCGCTGTCGAACTGCCGGCGCTGATTGCCGTACGTGACGGCGATCTTGAGCGCGAGGCCCGACGCCCAGGTGGCGGACCCATCGAGCGAGACGCGGCCCTGCACGAGCGCGCCGAGCATCGTGAAGAAGCGGCGGCCGGGGCTCGCGATCGGGCTCGAGTACGTGCCGTCGGGGGCGACGTCGCCGTAGCGGTTCAGGAGGTTCTCGCGCGGCACGCGGACGTGGTCGAAGTGCAGGCGCCCGTTGTCGACGCCGTTGAGGCCGCCCTTGACGCCGTCGTCCTCGCCGCCGACGCCCGGGAGGAAGACCCCGTTGTCGTCGCGGATCGGCACGAAGAAGCAGTGCACGCCGTAGTTGACGCCCTTCGAGATGAGCTGCGCGAAGACCGTCGCCGCCTTGCCGTGCACGGCCGCGTTGCCGAGGTAGTCCTTCCAGGCGCCGCGGAACGGCGTGTGGATGACGAACTCCTCCGTCTCGGGGTCGTAGGTGGCGGTGGTCCCGATCGACTGCACGTCGGAGCCGTGCCCGCTCTCGGTCATCGCGAACGCGCCGGGGATCTTGAGGCTCATGATGTCGCGCAGCCAGCGGTCGTGGTGCTTCTTCGTCCCGAGCTGCAGGACCGCACTCCCGAAGAGCCCCCACTGCACGCCCGACTTGATCTGCAGGCTCGGGTCGGCGAGGACGAGCTCCTCGAAGCCGGCGAGGTTGCCGCCGTTCGTGTTCCGACCGCCGTACTCGGTCGGGTAGGCACGGGCTCCGGCGCCGGCGTCCGCCAGCAGCTGCGTCTGCTCGAGGACGCGCTCGCGGTGCGCGTGGTGGCTGAGGCCGTCGATGCGCCAGAACGCCGAGTCCTTGATCATCTCGCGCGCCTCGAGCCGGATGTCCGCCCAGGTGCCGAGGAGCATCCGGGTCACGGCCGGGATGTCGATGCGGGCGTCGTCGGCTTCTGCGGCGACCGGACGCGAGCCAGGCTGAGCGGGACGAACGACTGTGTCGACCATGGGCACACCTCTTCTGCGGGGTGGGAAGGATGTCTCTCACGATAGGCGCCCGACAACGACGCGTCCGGGAGTTTGTCCAGGGCGCACAGCGCGGCCCGGCGGCGCACGGCCGCGGTGTTGTCCGTCGGCGACAGATGCGGACGACGGTGATCCGCCGCCGCCCCCGCGCTCAGGCGGTGAGCGCGTAGCGCGCCCGGCCGCCCATGCGCGGCGCGCGCAGCGGATCGAGCCACGCGGGTGGGATGAACCACGGAGTGCCGTCGCGACCGACCCCGTCGATCCGGATCTCCCACCCGTCGTCGTGGATCCGGTGGTGACATCGCGTGCACAGGAGGATGCCGTTGTCGAGATCCGTGCGACCGCCCTGCGACCACCAGCGGATGTGGTGCGCGACCGTGTGACCCGGGGGCGCTCCGCAGAACGCGCACCCGCCGTCGCGCTCCGCGAGGGCGACGCGCTGCGCGGGAGTGAAGGACCGGTAGCGGTAGCCCACGTCGAGGCATTCGCTTCCCGTGCCGAGCACCATGGGGATGATGTCGGCATCGGCGGCCATCCTCCGCACCATCCCGGCGGTCACCGGCTGCTCGACGCCGTCGATCGTCGCGAACCCGACCGCGCACCCCGCGACCCCGTCCGGCTCGCCCGGCACGTGCACCTCCGCGGCGCCCTCGCCGAGGGGGCGGACGCCCGTCGCGGCCAGGAGGTCATCCAGCGCCATCCGCACCACGACGGTCGATGTGGGCCGCGTCGGCACCTGCTCGCAGCCGAGCCCGTGGCGGGCCAGGTCGACCAGCACGTCGGCCTGCATCTGCACGACCGAGCGGTCGTCGCGCATGGCCTCATCGGCGCACTGCTCTCTGCGCCGCAGGATGCCGGTGACCGACGAGTCGATCGCCGTCAGCACCGGTGCGGCGGACTCCGCGTCCAGCCAGCCGGAGAACGAGACGCCGCCGTCGCGGTCGCGGCGGAACGTGAGACGACGGGCCGCGTGCGCCGCGCCCTCGCGGGGCGCCGCGCCGTCGGGATCGAGACGGGCCTCGGCCTCGAGGAGGAGCTTGCGCAGCGCGTCGCTCGTGAGGCCCTGTGCGTGCTCGACGAGCACCTCCTCCATCCGCTCGCACGCCGCCGTTCCGGCGCGGACCACCACTCGGTCGAGCAGCGAGATGATCGCGCCGGCCGACGCCATCCCGAGCAGGCCCGCCCGCATTGCGGCCGCGACGTGCGGATGCTTCGCGGGAAGGGTCTCCCCGACCAGGTTGGCGCGCGGGGCGATCGCCTCGCCGACCTGGATGAGCCGGGCAGCCTCCGCGGTCGCGGCCCCGGTCTCCGCCGAGATGAGGGCCGCGGGTGAGGAGAACCCCTGCCTGCGCGCGAACCCGTCCTTGCCGAGCTCGCGCCGGGACTGCCGCGAGACCTCCGCAGCGACCGCCGCGAACCCCGCATCCGCTCTCCGCTTCACCTCGCCGAAGCGAGCGAGGAGCGACGACAGCTCGCCGGGAGCCGCACCGCCGGGCTCGAGCCGGTCGCACACCCGCTCGAGTGCCTCGCAGGCCTCCCGCAGATCCTCATCGATCGCGGGGAACATCCGTTCCATGCCTCTATGCTACTCTGGATCCCGACATTCGTACAGAGATTCGCATCATCAGCAGGTAACGAATCGATAACGGCACTAGCGACGTCGGGCGCGCACTCCGCCTCCCGCGCCGACCGGCCGCCCGCGCTCCGCGCGATCGTCGCTCACGACGGGGTCCGCCTCTGATGCGGGCTCGGTCTCCGCTGCCGCTTCCCGCTTCGCGTCGTCGTCGCTGCGGAAGCTGCCCTTCACGATCTCGAGCGCGCGCTGCCATGTGCGGTCGCGGATGAAGATGAAGTCGATGCCGATCATCGCGAGCGAGAACCACGGCAGGCCCATCAGCACGCCGATGCCGATGTGGAAGCTCATGATGCCGAAGAGCGCGAGGATGCGGGTGGGGCGCGACAGGAGCATGAACGGGAAGGCGATCTGCAGGATGATCGACCCCCAGCTCGCGATCGTCACCGCCGGGCCCCATGCGGTGATGAGCTCGCTCAGCACGGGCCACGTGCCGAAGCGCTCGGTCATGAGCGGGTTGTAGACCGCGTAGCCGCCCGACCAGGGGTCGCCGCCGGCCTTGTACAGGCCGCCCGAGACGTACACGAAGCAGACCTGCGCCGTCATCGCGACGAGGGCGAGGTTGTGGAGGAGGTTGCTGATCTCGCGCGGCAGGATGGTCCGGTCGCCGCCCCGCGCGCGACGGCGGGCGTCGAGCGACCAGCGGGCGGCGGGGTCGGCGAAGAAGAGCAGGATCAGCACGATCCGGTACATGTTGTCGCCCTGGTCACCCACGGCGTCGTTCATCTCGATGAAGCTGACCCACAGCACGAAGTAGGCCGGCAGCACGATCTTGAAGCGC
The DNA here is from genome assembly GCF_049065455.1 of Microbacterium sp. SA156. NCBI lineage: Bacteria > Bacillati > Actinomycetota > Actinomycetes > Micrococcales > Microbacteriaceae > Microbacterium > Microbacterium sp. SA156. The sequence continues at coordinate 241,533 of NZ_JBAKGU010000004.1, read as the reverse complement.
CATCCGAGCGTGAACAGCACGGCCAGCGCAAGCAGCACGAGGTACAGGACCGTGAAGAGGCCGTCGTCGAGGCGCACGCTGTCGAACAGTCCGAACAGCCAGATCTTCGGGAAGTCGCTGACCGGCTCGGCAGCCTCGCCGTTCCATGCCGACCCCGAGCCGAAGGTGTAGAGGCGGGTCGAGAAGTTCGTGAGGAGCAGGCCGACGCCGGTGAGGCCGAGCAGGATGCGCGTGACGGCGATGCCGTAGAGCGACTTCTTCGAGTCGAGGAGCCACGCCTCCGTGAAGAGCCACGCGCGCCGGGCGACATCCCACACGATGCGCAGCAGCTCGGAGACGAGACGACCGAGCGCGCGCGGCGTGCGGGCGGCGATCGCGCGCGCCTCGTCGAGGCGATCCGCGATCCCGGCCTTCTCGCGCGCGCTCATTCGGCCATCCGCTCGTAGGCGGGGAGGAAGACGTCCTCGAAGGCCTGCTGGGACTGCCCGTCGTTCACCACGAGCCCGCGCCATCCGGTCGGCGAGTACTGGATGGCCGGGCGCTCGGCCTCGGGATCGTGGCGATCGGCGAACGGGATGACGTTCTGCCGCGTGGCCTGGTACTGGACCCGCTCGACGTCGTCGCCCCACACCGCGAGCGCGACCTGCGTCGCATAGGCCGTCGCGCGGTGCTCCTGAGCGACGTACGCGTCGACGACCTCAGCGTCGCCGTACGCCGTCATGGCCTCGGACATCCGCGCCTCCCAGTCGTCCTTGAAGTAGTTGAGCTCGGCGACGGCCTTCTGATCGTCGTTGAGATCGGCCCAGGCGCCCTTGAGCTGGCTCGAGACATCCATCGCCTGGATGCCGGCGCGCGGCGTGAAGAGGTTGTAGCGGATCATCGAGAGCTCGACGTCGCTCGCGCTGACCCACTCGGTCTCCTGCCCGTCGACGATCGCGCGGACCTCGAACCGGTAGTCGCCGTTGATGGGCTCGGGGGCGAAGACGCTCCAGGACTGGCCGAAGAACGGGAGCATGTACGCCGAGAGCGCCTTCTGCGAGACGACCTCGCGCAACGGCGACCACGGCGCGATCCAGAGGAACGACGCGAAGACGTGCCAGGCCGTGAAGGCCACCGCGAGGATCATCACGACGCGCGTGTACACACGTCGTCGTGGGACGGTCTTTTCGGGCACTGGTGCCGCCTCCCCTGGCCAGAGTTCCTTGCCAACCGACTGTGCCCCGGTGAGCGTTCACCGGGGCACTGCCGATATCCCAAAAGGTTACCGGGTGCTTCGGGCCTTGCCAGCCCGAAGCACCCGGCTCTCACGTCTGGATCAGACGTCCGCCCCGCGGCGGCGCACCATCATCCAGATGGCGGCGCTTCCGAGAAGCATCGCTGCGGCGAGACCGCCGAGCGGGAGGGCCAGGTCGCCGCCCGTGGGCGAGAGCTGACCGGACTTCGCGTAGACCTCGAAGGTTGCGTCGACCGAGCCGGACGTCGCGCCGACGAGCTCGACACGGTGGTCGCCCGTGGGCGTGCCCGACTTGATCGTCCACGTGAAGGTCACGTCGCCGTTCTCGTCAGCCACCTGGGTGCCCAGCTCGTGCGGCGTCGAGTACATCGTCGCCTCGACGGTCTCACCCGGCTCGAAGCCGTGACCGTAGGCGATCTGCACCTGCCCGACCATGCGGCGGTCGTGCTCGAGCTCCATCGAGATCGCGCTGCCGTCGGAGTCGCTCGACGCGTTGGCATTGGCCGAGGCCGTCGCCGACGAGTCGCTGTCCGAAGCCGAGTCGCTGTCCGAGGCGGACGAGCTGTCGGCAGCGGCCGAGGCCTCTGCGGCGGCGTTGGCATCGGCCGAAGCCGACGCCTCAGCGGTCGCGTCGGCCGAAGCCTCAGCGGTCGCGTCAGCCGTGGCAGCAGCGGTCGCGTCAGCCGAAGCCTCAGCCGTGGCGTCAGCAGCGGCCTCAGCGGTCGCGTCAGCCGAAGCCTCAGCAGTCGCGTCGGCCGAAGCCTCGGCGGTCGCGTCAGCCGAAGCCTCAGCGGTCGCGTCAGCCGTCGCAGCAGCGGTGGCGTCAGCCGTCGCGTCAGCGTTGGCAGCGGCCTCAGCCGAGGCGTTCGTCGACGAGTCGGCGTTGGATGCCGCCGCGGCAGCCGCGGAGGCGTTCGCGTTGGCAGCAGCGGTCGAGTCCGCCTGCGAGTCAGCCTCAGCCGACGACTGCGCAGCAGCCTGAGCCGCAGCGGTCACGTCGGAGTCAGCCGTCGTCGAAGCGTCCGACGAAGCGTCAGCCGTCGCCGCTGCCTGAGCAGCCGCAGCAGCCGTCGCGTCAGCCGCAGCCGAGGCGTTCGTCGTCGCGTCCGCGAGAGCGGCAGCCTGCGCCGCAACCTGAGCCGACGCGTTGCTGTTGTCATCCGCGTTCGCCGAAGCCGACGCCGAAGCCGAAGCGTTCACATCCGCGTCAGCGTTCGCGGCGGCGTTGACCGAGGCGTCCGACGACGAGTCGGCGTTCGAAGCGACCGCAGCGGCCGACGAAGCGTCCGCGTTGGCAGCAGCCGTGGCGTCCGCCTGCGAGTCAGCCTCAGCCGACGACTGCGCAGCAGCCTGAGCCGCAGCGGTCACGTCGGAGTCAGCCGTCGTCGAAGCGTCCGACGAAGCGTCAGCCGTCGCCGCCGCCTGAGCAGCCGCAGCAGCCGTCGCGTCAGCCGCAGCCGAGGCGTCCGTCGTCGCGTCCGCAAGAGCCGCAGCCTGCGCCGCAACCTGAGCCGACGCGTTGCTGTTGTCATCCGCGTTCGCCGAAGCCGACGCCGAAGCCGACGCATTCACATCAGCGTCAGCCGCAGCCGAGGTGTCAGCCGTGGCGTCGACCTCTGCATTGCCCTCGACGATGTCGAACGTGTCCTGGGCCGGCGTCTGCGAGACGTCACCCTCGGCGACGACCACAACGCCAGCCTGGGGCTCCGCGTCAGCAGGAACCGTGTAGTCGAACGTGAACTCCGCGAAACCGTCGCCGTCCGCATCTGTGGTTGCGGTGCCGACCACCACACCGTCGATCGTGATCGTCACCGTCTCGTTAGGAGCGAAGCCGGCGCCCGTGATCGTCACGGTCTCGCCTGCCTCAACCGAACCCGGCTCTGCCGTGATCGACGTGTCGTAGACGACCACGTCCAGGGCGCGGACGGACGAGGAGCCCAGCTCCAGCGTCACCGACGCGTCACCGAGGATCGGAAGCAGGTTGACGCTCAGCGCACGAACCGTCGAGCTGCCGGCGCCGAGGTCGCCCTCGGCAGGCTGCTCGTTGATCGTGAGCTCGGCGACCTGCGAGAGAACGGGCTCGAGCGCGTTGTCCATCAGGTTGGTCACGATCGGGTTGACGACGCCGTTCACCGTGGTGCTGAGGTTCGTCACCAGGGTGTCGATCACCGGCTGGAGGATGCCGCCGAGCTGGCCGACGACCGGGTCCAGGAGAGGCGTGACCAGGCCCAGAAGACCACCGAGGATGCCCTCATCCGCGATCTCGAGGCTCGCCGGAGCGTACCCCTCGACACCGAGCACGCCGCCGAGCGTCGCCTGACCGCCCCCATCGCCCTGAAGCGACACCGTGGTGTTGGTCGCAGGAATGCCGAGGAGCGAGACCGCGAGGTTGAGGTCCAGGTTGACGCCGACACCGTAGATGCCGTCGGAGATGAGGTTCGTCAGCTTCGTCGTCAGCGAGTTCGGTCCCGTACCGGTGAGAGCGTCCGTCACTCCGCCGACAACGGCGTTGACGACCTCGTCGGTGAGCACCGAGGTGTTCGCCGGCAGCTCATTGAGGTCGGTGTAGCCGCCCGCCTGAAGCAGGAGCGCACCGAGATCCACGCTGATGGAGCCGTTGCTGAGATCGATCGAGACCGAAGCCGGCTCGGTTGCGGTCGAGTTGTCGAGCGGCGCCGCCAGGAGCTCGGTCTGAAGGGAGTTCGTCAGCGCCGTGGTGTCGAGCCCGAGCTCAGCCACCGACGCGTCGATGCCCCCGAGCCCGAGGACGTTGATCGCGTCGAGCGCCGACACCAGCGAGGTGACGAGGGTCGAGATCGCCCCACCCTCGCCCACGAGCGCGTTCACCGGCGCAAGCACCGGGTCCAGCACGTTGTCGACGAGCGTGGTGGTGTCGGCGAGCACAGGGCTCGTCAGGTTCAGCTGAAGGTCGGCGATGCGGTAGAGCGACGTGACGTCGGTGCCGTTCTTCTCGATCTGCGACCCGACGGCGCCGATCGTGATGCCGGCCTCACTCAGGACGGTGTCCGTCAGCTCTTCGCTGATGACCTGCGAGAGCAGCGCCGTGAGGTCGAGGCTCGCAGGCTGGCCGACCGAGTCGTACGCCGAGAGATCGAGCGCCCCGTTCTCGCCGAGCAGACCGGAGGCCGCGATCGAGCGGTCGAGGGTCGGCGACGAGGAGTAGCTCTCCGCGACGCCGATCGCGCCGAGCTCGAGAAGGCCGGGCGACGATGCATCCGGCTTCACGAGCGGGAGGTCGACTCCCAGCCCGAGGTTGACCAGACCGAGCACCTCGAGGTCGAGCGGCGAGCGCTCCTCGCGGGGCCCCTCCGCAGAGAGCTGGCTGAAGGAGCTTCCAGCACCGGCGACGTCCAGTCCGAGCCCTTCGGCCCAGATCAGGTGGCCGTGCGCCGCCGAGTCAGCCTCGGTTGTGATGGTGTCGGCGTTCGCCGCGCCTGTCGTGTTCACATTCGCCGCGTAGGCGACGCCGCCCGCGACGAGGCTGGCCGCGGCCAGCGTCGCGATAGGCGCGAGCCTTCGCTTGCGGGGCGCTCTCGCGCCCGCAGTCGAGTTATCCATGGGTCTCCTGGTTCTGGGGTAGGGAGAACGCCATGCACGGGCACCCCCCGGGCACACTGTGCACACACGTCGAATTTGAGTATGGCGTTATATCAGTACGCATGTCCAGTGTGGGATACCGGTTGTGACGCGGCGAGTCGCCTAATGCCGCGCAATGACGGCGAGCACGGCCTCGCCGTAGGCATCGCGCTTCTTGGCGCCGATGCCGGTGACGCCGTCGAGCTGCGACAGCGTCGTGGGGCGGATCTCCGCCAGTGCACGCAGGGTCGCGTCGCCGAAGACGATGTACGCGGGAACACCCTGCTCGCGCGCCGTCTCCGCCCGCCAGGCCCGCAGCGTCTCGAACAGGTCACGATTCTCGGGCGCGAGCGCTTCGGCCGCACTCGCCTTGCGCTGCGGCCCGCGCGACGCGCGCCCGATGACGTCCTTCCGCAGCGGCACCGCCGTCTCGCCTCGGAGCACGCCCGCGGACGCCGGGCTCAGCGCCAGGGTGCCGTACTCGCCTTCGGCCGCGAGCAGGCCTCGCGCGAGGAGCTGTCGGATGACGCTGCGCCAGTCCTGCTCGGAGAGGTCCTGCCCGATCCCGTACGTCGAGAGCGACTCGTGCCCGAACTTCCGGATGCGGTCCGTCGACGCCCCGCGCAGGATGTCGATGATGTGGCCCGCGCCGTACGACTGGCCGCGCTCGCGCTTCAGCCGCACGACCGTCGAGAGGAGCTTCTGCGCCGCGATGAGGCCATCCCACGTCTCGGGCGGTTCGAGGCACGTGTCGCAGTTGCCGCAGGGGCCCGACTCCTGCCCGAAGTAGCCGAGCAGATTCTGCCGACGGCACGAGACCGTCTCGCACAGCGCGAGCATCGCGTCGAGATGCTGCCCCTGGCGCTGCTGGATGGCGCGGTCGCCGTCGCTCTGCTGGATCATCCGCCGCTGCTGCACGACGTCACCCAGGCCGTATGCCATCCACGCGACCGACGGCTCGCCGTCGCGACCCGCGCGCCCGGTCTCCTGGTAGTAGCCCTCGACCGACTTCGGCAGGTCGACGTGCGCCACGAAGCGGACATCGGGCTTGTCGATGCCCATGCCGAACGCGATCGTCGCGACGACCACCACACCGTCCTCGCGGAGGAACCGCGCCTGATGCGCCGCGCGCATCCGCGCGTCGAGACCGGCGTGATACGGGATGGCGTCGATCCCCTGCTGGGCGAGGAACGCCGCGACCTGCTCGACGGACTTGCGGCTCAGCGCGTAGACGATGCCGGCCGATCCCTCGGGCTGCGAGCGGATGAACTGCAGCAGCTGGCGACGGACGTCGGTCTTCGGCTCGATGCGGTAGCGGATGTTCGGGCGGTCGAAGCTCGCGACGAAGTGCTTGGCCTCGGGGAGGCGCAGCCGCTCCGTGATCTCGCGATGCGTCTCGCGCGTGGCCGTGGCCGTCAGGGCCATCCGCGGAACGCCGGGGAAGCGCTCGGCGAGCCCGCCCAGCGCGAGGTAGTCGGGCCGGAAGTCATGGCCCCACTGGCTCACGCAGTGAGCCTCGTCGATCGCGATCACGCTGAGCGCTCCGCGCGCGAGCAGTGCGAGAGTCTGCTCGCCGTTCAGCCGCTCTGGTGCCACGTAGAGCAGGTCGAGCTCACCCGCGAGGTACGCGCGCTCGACCGCGGCGCGCTCGTCGGGCGCCTGCGTGGAGTTGAGGTACGCGGCCCGCACGCCGTTCGCGCGCAGCGCGTCGACCTGGTCGTGCATGAGTGCGATGAGCGGCGACACGACGAGCCCCGTGCCCTCGCGCACGAGCGCCGGCACCTGGTAGCAGACGCTCTTGCCGCCACCGGTCGGCATGAGCACGACGGCATCGCCGCCCGCGATGACCTGCTCGACGATCGCCTCCTGATCGCCGCGGAACGACTCGTAGCCGTAGACCGTGCGCAGTGCGTCGATCGCGCGGGGGAAGCGGGATGGCGCGGCCTGCGGCGCGCGGGACGGCTCGCGGGGCGCCCGGGGCGCGTCATCCGGCGGGATCCATCCCTCCGGCGGGCCGTCGTCGTACGGCTCCTCCGGCGGGACCCAGCTGTCGTCGTCGGGGATGCGCGCGACGATCCACGGATCGCCCTGGGGGTCGCTCTGCAGATGCGCGGGCATGCCCTCGAGTCTAAAGACGACCCGCGACATCCGGCCCCGGCGCCCGGGATCTGCCCTAGCGTGGAAGCCCCAGGAAAGGAGCGTCCATGAGCGATCTCACGGTCACCCGGAACGACGAGCTGAGCAGGTACGAGCTTCACGACGGCGAAGCAGGCGTCGTCGCGGGCTACGCGGAGTTCGAGCAGGGAACGGGCCGGATCCGGTTCACGCACACGGTCGTGGAGCGCGAGTTCCGGGGCCGCGGGTACGGCGAGATGCTCGCGTCCGACGCCCTCGCCGATGTGGCCCGCCGCGGCGACACGATCATCCCGCTGTGCCCCTTCATCGCGAAGTACCTCAAGGAGAACGAGGTCTCCGGCGCGGTCGTGCAGTGGCCCGACGGCACGCCGCACGACGCCGCGACCCCGGGAGAGCAGCCGGGATGACCCGGCTCGACGCCGGCGTCGAGGAGAGCGGCTCGACCCGGTGCGACGGCCCGCGGGCCGTGCTCCTCGCCGCGCGGGAGGTCCCGCTGGGCGGGGTGCGTGCGATGGAGGTGCACCGCTCGCTGCCGCAGCGCGAGCTCCCGACGGTGGGCGCCTGGTGCTTCCTCGACCGCTTCGGTCCGCAGGAGGCCGTCATGCGCGTCGACCCGCATCCGCACATCGGGCTCCAGACGGTGACCTGGCCGCTCGTCGGCGAGGTGCACCACCGCGACAGCATCGGCAGCGACGTCGTCGTCCGCCGCGGCTCGCTCAACATCATGACCGCGGGGGCCGGCATCTCGCACTCGGAGTACTCGCTCGGCGAGGGCGCTGTGCCTCTGGACGCCCTGCAGCTGTGGGTCGCGCTCCCCGAGGAGCGCCGCCACGGCGGCCCCGCGTTCGAGCGGCACGACCGCCTGCCGACCCTGTCGCTCCCGACCCGCGACGGCGACGCGGCACAGGCGACCGTCGTGGTCGGCGAGCTCGCCGGCGTCGCCTCACCGGCGACCATGCACACGCCCATCGTCGGCGCCGAGATCTCGCTCCCGCCCCGCTCTCGCGTGCGCGTTCCGCTGCAGCACGAGTGGGAGCACGCCGTCGTCGGCATCGAGGGCGACCTCCGAGTCGTGACCGGTTCCGACCTCGATGAGACGCCCGTGCGGGCGCAGGATCTCCTCTACCTCGGCGTGCACCGCGACGAGATCGAGCTCGCGACGGAGGAGGGCGCCCTGCTGTTCCTCATCGGCGGCGAGCCCTTCCCCGACGACATCGTCATGTGGTGGAACTTCGTGGGGCGATCGCACGACGAGATCGCCGTCGCGCGCGAGGAGTGGGAGGCGGCGGGGGCCCGCTTCGGCGCGGTCGAGGGCCATCCGCCCGAGCAGCGCATCCCGGCCCCTCCCCTGCCGAACGTCCGCCTGACCACTCGGCGCCGTCGCATCTGAGCGGACTTAGGCTGGGCTTCGTGCCCCGCAACTCCGCCCTGTCCACGCGCGTCCTGCTCGTCTGCGCCGCGATCGGGGTCGCGACCGGCGCTCTCGGCGGCATCGAGGGATGGCTCGTCACGCCGGTGCTGGCCGGGGCGCCCATCATCTACGGGTTCCTCCTCGGCGTGCACGTGCTCCCGGGCATCGTCGCGCAGGAGCTGCTCCGGATGCCCTGGGTCGCCCTTCTCGCGCACGTGCTCGCCGCGCTCGTGAGCGCCGCGGTCGCGCCGCCGTTCACGCTCCAGTTCCTCATGACGGCGCTGCTCTTCGGCGGTCTGCAGGAGGGTGTCGCCGCACTGTTCCGCTATCGCGCGTGGTCGTGGTGGCGCTTCCTCCTCTCCGGTGCGGCGATCGGCGTCTTCGTGGCGGTCATCGTCGCACTGGCCGCCGACATCGCCGCCCTTCCCACCTGGGCGCAGGTCGCCTACCTCGCGCTCTCGGTGCTCGGGCCGCTCGCCTGGACGCTCGTGGGCCTCGCCGTCGGCGCCGGCCTCCGACGCGCCGGCGTCGCGACGCCACGGAGGCAGCCCGCGCGGACCCCGTGAGCCGACAGACCGCTCACTCAGGTTAGGTAAGGCTAAATTGGTGGGGTGACCCCCGCCGACGACGAGCCGCTCCTGCGCGTGCGCGAGGTCTCGGTCGCCTACCCGGAGAGCGAGCGACGCGCACCCGACGGCGTGACGTTCGAGGTCCGGCGCGGCGAGGTCGTGCTCGTCCTCGGACCGAGCGGCTCGGGCAAGTCGACGCTCGCGCTCACGCTCGACGGGCTCATCCCGCACGCGATCGACGCCGATCTCGCCGGCACGGTCGAGGTCGACGGCATCGACACCCGCGACAGCTCGCCGGCCCGGCTCAGCACGCGCGTGGGCATCGTGTTCCAGGATCCCGACGCCCAGATCGTCACCGCGACCGTGCTCGACGAGGTCGCGTTCACCCTCGAGAACCTCCTGCTCCCCGTCGACGAGGTGCTCTCCCGCTCCGAGGCGGCCCTGCGCCGCGTCGGGCTGTGGGAGCAGCGCGACCTCGACCCCGATGCCCTCTCGGGCGGCGGTCGCCAGCGCCTCGCGATCGCGTGCGCACTCGCGGCGCGCGCCGACGTCGTCGTCCTGGACGAGCCGACCGCGAACCTCGATCCGCAGGGCGTCGCCGACGTGTACGAGGCGCTGCACGATCTCGTGTCCGCCGGAGACCGGGCGATCGTGCTCATCGAGCACGATCTCGACGCCGCGGTCGCCCTCGCGACGCGCGCGATCGTGCTCGATGCCTCCGGCCGGCTCGCGTTCGACGGACCGGTGGTCGAGGTCCTGCGCACGCGGGTCGACGCACTCGAGCGGATGGGCGTCTGGCTCCCGTCCGCTCTCATCGCGGCACGCCGCCTCGAGCGGCAGGGATGGCGGTTCGACGCCCTGCCGCTCACTCCCGATGAGCTCGCGTCGGCGCTCGACGGGCAGGAGCCGCCGTCGGGCATCGCACCGTCCCCCGCCGCGACCACCCGAGGTGTCGAGGCTCGCGGCACCGCCGTGAGCGTGCGCGGTCTCACCGTCCGCCGGGGCGGCGCCGTCGCCATCCGCGACGTCGACCTCGATCTTCCCGCGGGGTCGTTCACGGCCGTCGTCGGCCCGAACGGCGCAGGCAAGACCACGCTCGTGCAGGCGATCGCGGGCGTCGTCGCCCCGCCGAAGCGGAGTGTGAGCGTGCAGGGCCTCGATGTCGGGCGCGCGTCGGCACGCGAGATCTCCGCGCGGGTGGGCTTCGTCTTCCAGAACCCCGAGCACCAGTTCATCGCGCACACGGTCTTCGACGAGCTCGCGCACGGGCTGCGCATCCGGCGGGTTCCCGAGCCCGAGATCCGAGAGCGCGTCGCCGACATGCTCGAGCGCTTCGGCCTGTCCGCGTATGCCGACGCGCACCCGTTCCGCCTCTCCGGCGGGCAGAAGCGGCGCCTGTCGGTGGGGACCGCCCTCATCACGGCGCCCAGCGTGCTCGTGCTCGACGAGCCGACCTTCGGCCAGGACCGCGCACGCGCCGAGGAGCTGCTCGGCATCCTCACGCGCCTGCACGAGGCGGGGACGACCGTCGTCATCGTGACGCACGACCTCTCCGTCGTCGAGCAGCACGCGACGCACGTCGCCGTCGTCGCCGACGGCACGGTCGTCGGGTTCGGCACGGCGGCGGATGCGCTCGACGACGCGGGGCTGCTCGCGCGCGCCGGTCTGCGCCCGCCGCCCCTGCGGCGCGTGCTCGCAGCGCACCCCGCGGCAGCGACCGCGCTCGAGGCGGAGGTGCCCGCGTGACGATCGCCTCGTCCTCGGTCGCGCGCACCGCGCCATCCGTCCGCCGCCGCCCTCCCCTCCTCGCCCTCAATCCGCTCGCGAAGATCGCCGCCCCGCTGCCCGCGATGGCGATCGTGCTGCTGAGCCGCGACCTCGCGACTCCTGCCGCCTTCCTCGCGCTCGCGTGCGCGCTCGTCCTCGCGGGCGCCCGCCTCACGCGACGCGTCGCGCTCCTGCTCGGCGTCGCCCTGCCCGCGATGGTGCTCGCGGTCGGCGCGGGGTTCTCGATCTGGACCGACGCCGCGAGTGTCGCGGGAACGCCCGTCGTCGCGGAGATCGGCGGATGGCGGCTGCACGCGGGAGCGCTGGCCGTCGGCTTCGCGACGTCGCTGCGCCTCGCGGCGCTCCTCGCCCTCGCGCTCATCGGCGGCGCGACGACCGAGGGGCCCGATCTCGTGCGCGCCGCGATCCGGACGCTGCGGCTGCCGTACCGCATCGGCTACGCGGCGCTCGCGGCGTACCGGTTCGTGCCCAGGTTCCGGCACGAGCTCGAGCTCATCCGCGCGGCCCACCGCGTGCGCGGGCACCACGGCGGCCGGGGCCCGCTCGCGGCAGTGCGACGCGGATTCGGCACCATCGTGCCGCTGCTCGCGGGAGCCATCCGGCATGCCGAGCGCGTCGCTCTGGCCATGGATGCGCGCGCGTTCGGCGCCCATCCCACGCGCACCGAGCGGCACGTCGTGCTCTGGCGCACCCGCGACACCGTCTTCGTCCTCGCCTTCTGGGCGTGCACCGCCCTGCTCATCGCGCTCATCCGCCCGTTCGGCTGACGCCCCGACCCGAAGGAACGCCATGGCCGTCGCCAGCCGACTCGTGAAGCCCGAGACGCAGGAGCTGCTGCGCCTGACCGTGCTGCGCACGCAGCGACTCTCCCCGCACTGGATGCGCGTCACCCTCGGCGGCGGCGACATCGCGCGCTTCCGCCCGATGGGCTACGACCAGTGGTTCCGGATCTTCCTCCCCGTGCACGGGGAGGCGGGGCTCGAGCGGGTGCCCGCGAAGGCGAACCGCCTCTTCGGGTACCTGAAGTTCCTGCGGATCCCCGAGGGGATGCGGCCCGCGATGCGCAGCTACACCGTGCGCGCGTTCCGCCCCGCGGATGGCGCGGCGGGCGCCGAGCTCGACGTCGACTTCGTCGTGCACGAGGCTCCGGACGGCTCGATGGGCCCCGCGCCGAGCTGGGCGGTCGCCGCGCAGCCGGGCGAGGACGTCGCGATCATCGACGAGGGCCTCGTCTTCCATCCCGAGCGCGGCACCGATCGCGTGGTGCTCGTCTCGGATGAGACGGGGGCGCCGGCGATCGCCGGCATCTGCGCATCGCTCCCCGCCGACGCGACCGGCCTCGCGATCATCGAGGTGCCGTCGCACGACGACGCGCTCCCCTTCGCGCACCCCGAGGGAGTCGCCGTGCACTGGGTCATCCGCGAGGATCCGCACGCCCGCCCGGGCGCCGCCGCCCTCGCGGCGCTGCGCGATGCCGCGCTCCCGACCGAGCGCTTCCACGCCTTCCTCGTCGGGGAGCAGCAGCTCGCCACCGGCGCGCGACGGCTCCTCGTCCACGAGCGCGGCGTCGACAAGGCCGATATCGGCTTCTGCGGATACTGGCGGGTCGGGGCCGGCGCGGGCGGGTGACCGAAGCCGCTCAGTCGGCGTAGTCGGGCGCAGCGGGGAGCCCGAAGAACTCCTCGAGCGTGTGGTAGCCGCCCTCGTGATAGGCCTGCGCGAGCTCGACCCCGATGTAGCGCAGGTGCCACGGCTCCGGGTTGTAGCCGGTCGTGTCGGTGTGGCCGCTCTCGTAGCGGACGATCCAGCCGTGCCGCCACGCGTTCTCGACGATCCAGTCACCCTGCGGCGTGCCGGCGATGTCGTAGATCGTGCCGCAGCTGCCCGACGTGCAGGCCACGACGTCGGCGGCGAGACCGAGCTGGTGCTCGCTGAAGCCCGGGCGCGCGGAGATCGCCTCGGCGCCCTCCTCTCCGAGCGCGCCGATCTGCCCCTGGAACGTGCTGACCTGGGTCTGATACGAGCGGTACCCGCTCTGGAGCGCCACGTCCCCCGCGCCCGATGCGGCGGCATCCGCGACGAGCGCGTCGAGCGCGGCGGCCGCATCCGGCCGCAGCCCGCCGCCGACGAGGCTCCGCGTGCCCGCGGGCACCATCACCTCGGGGGCGTAGTCGATCGGGTTCACGGGCCGCTGCTTGTTCACGACGACCCAGGGCTGCGTCGGGTCGTCGAGGCGGATGCACGAGGCGCCCTCCGCCGCCGCCTCGCGGAACTCCTCCGCTCCGCCGAACGCGGCGATGACCGCGGCGGCGTCTCCGGCCGCCGCTGCGGCGGGCGACGCGCACGGATCCTCCGCGACGACCACCTCGAACTGCGGCACGGGAAGCGACTCGATCGAGCCGGGAGGCGTCTCGACGGGCGCCGGCGACGCCGTCTGCGCCGACGACGCGTGCGCGGGGCGCTCGTCGTGGGCGACCGACCAGACGACACCCAGGACGCACGCGGCGACGACGCCCGCCGCGGTCGCGAGCACGACGAGGCCGCGCCCCGAGAGCAGCCGCGACGGCCGCGCCGCATGTCGCGCGACGAGCCCGCGGCGCCGTGCATAGCGCCCGTTCGTCATGCCCCCATTGTCGCGGACCCGACCCTGACGATCCTCCGACTCCCCGGATCGAACTTCTGTCCAGTATGGACTTGACATCATTTTCGGATATCTGTTCTATGAAGGGATGAGGTGGCAGGGGCAGCGTCTGGGTGCGGTGGACGCATCGGCACTCCCCGGTCTCGACCGCGTCGACGCCGGAGTGCGGACCGTCACCACACCCGAGTTCGCGGGGATGACGTTCCACGAGGTGATGGCCAAGTCGGCGCTGAACCACGTTCCCGGACCGAGCTCGATGCCGTTCGACTGGACGATCAACCCGTATCGGGGCTGCAGTCACGCCTGCGTGTACTGCTTCGCTCGCGGAACCCACGAGTACCTCGAGCTCGACGCCGGGCGCGACTTCGACTCCCAGATCGTCGTGAAGGTGAATGTCGCAGAGGTGCTGCGGCGCGAGCTCTCCCGCCCGTCGTGGCAGCGCGAGCACGTCGCGCTCGGCACGAACACCGACCCGTACCAGCGGGCGGAGGGGCGCTATCGGCTGATGCCCGACATCATCGATGCGCTCGCGGAATCGGGGACGCCGTTCTCGATCCTCACCAAGGGGACGCTGCTGCGGCGAGATCTCCCGCAGCTCGCGAGGCGCAGAGCGGATGTCGACATCTCGCTCGCGATGTCGATCGCCGTCTACGACGATGCGCTGCAGCACGCGATCGAGCCGGGGACGCCCTCGGCGCAGGCCCGGCTCGACACGGTCCGCGCGGCGGCCGACTTCGGATTCCGGGTGCAGGTCTTCCTCATGCCGATCGTGCCGCACCTCAGCGACTCGGTCGAAGCGCTCGACGATGCGCTCGCGCGCGTGAAGGCGTCGGGAGCGCACCGGGTCGTGTACGGCGCACTTCATCTGCGACCCGGCGTCAAGCCGTGGTTCTTCCAGTGGCTGCAGCGCGAGCATCCCGACCTCGTCCCCGCGTATCGCGGGCTCTATCCCGGGGCGTCCGTCGAGGCACCGAAGGGGTACCGCACGTGGCTCGCACAGCGCATCCGCCCGCTCATCCGCGCGCACGGACTGAACGGCTATGCCGAGGAGGACGAGCCCCCGCGCACACGCGTCACGCCGCGCGCGGCACCGCGGTTCATCGAGACGCGCTCGGCTCCGGCGGCGGCGCCCACGCTGTTCTGAGCGCTCACCCCGAGTACGACACGCCCCACCGCAGCACCCACTCCTCGCCGGGCGCGAGCCACGTGAGCGCTCGACCGGAGTTGAAGGCGTCGGCGGGGGCGGTCATCGGCTCGATCGCGACGGCCAGGTCGCGCCCGGGATAGTTCTCGGTCGTGAAGACCTGCACGAAGCCGAAGCTCTCGTCCTGCCAGACGGTGAGCCGGCGACCGTCCGGCGCCGTCAGAGTCGTTCGGGCGAGCCCATCCTCCCCGCGCACGACGCCGCCGTAGGCCCGATCGAGAGCGACGTCGCCGAGGCGCACGCCGCCGCGGAGATCCGTCGCGTCGTCGACGTCGTGCTCGGCGACCGGCAGCATCCGGTCATCCACCTCGAACCAGGTCGTGCCCGGCGCGGCGATCACGAGGTCCGCCGTGTCGACGCCGCCGATCTCGAAGAACGGGTGAGTGCCGAGCGCGACGGGAGCCTCGGCGTCGCCCGCGTTGCGGACGCGGTGCGTCACCGCGAGCCCGTCGTCGACCAGGGTGTACGTCACACTCGCCGCGAGGGTGAACAGGTAGCCGTTCTGGGGATAGACCACGGCCGACAGCGTGGCCTCCGCCTCGCCCGCGACGATCTCATACGGCGCGAAGCGGAGCAGTCCGTGGCTCGCGTTGCCGTACTTCGGCTCCGAGATGGCGAGCTGCTCCGTGACACCGCGCTGCGACCACCGGCCGTCGCGGATGCGGTTCGGCCACGGCACGAGCACGATGCCCGATGCGGATGGCGTCCGCTCGCCTTCCGGGTACCGCGACACGAGGTCGACGCCGCCGACCGTCAGCGCGCGCAGCGACGCCCCGACCTGCGCGATCTGCGCGGTGACCTCGCCCGACGCGCCCTGTGCCCGGAGAACGACCTGCTCGCCGGTCGGATCGATTCGCTTCATCGTCGCTCCCTGCTTCTGCGGCCACCCGCCGCACCCCCAGTATCGCGCTCCGCGGCCGTCCGAGTTTGCTAGCCTGGCTAAAGACTTTCGCCGAACAGGAGCTCCATGCGCGACCGCCGCACGCCCGTCGACCTTCCCTCCGCACCCCGGGTCCAGACGGTGAGGCCGCAGGACGGCAGCACCCCGCGCGCACCGCGGTGGCTGCGCATCCTTCTCCCGGCGATCCTCATCCTTGTCTGGTTCGCGGCCGCCTCCATCGGCGGACCGTACTTCGGCAAGGTCGACGAGGTGTCGTCGAACGATCAGACGACGTACCTGCCGGAGAGCGCCGACGCGACCGCCGTGCAGCAGCGCCTGTCCGACTTCACGGACGGCGACGCGATCCCCGCCGTCGTCGTGTTCTCGTCGGATGAGCCCCTCGACGGCGATGCCCTCGCCGCGATCGACGACCGGCTCGCCGCCGCGGCCGACCTGCCCGCCGTCGACGAGGTGTCGCCGGCCATCCCCTCGGAAGACGAGCTCGCGGCGCAGGCGTTCGTGCCCGTGTCGTCGGAGGCCGATCTCGGGGAGGCGATCTCCGAGCTCGGGAGCACGCTCCGCGACGGACTCCCTGACGGGGTCGAGGTCCACATCACGGGCCCGGCGGGCTTCTCGAACGACCTCGTGTCGGCGTTCGCCGGCATCGACGGCATCCTGCTGCTCGTCGCGCTGCTGGCCGTGCTCGTCATCCTCGTGATCGTCTACCGATCGCTCCTCCTGCCGCTCGCGGTGCTGTCGACGAGCCTCTTCGCGCTGTGCGTCGCGCTGCTCACCGTGTGGTGGCTCGCCAAGGCGGGCGTCCTGCTGCTGAGCGGGCAGACGCAGGGCATCCTCTTCATCCTCGTCATCGGGGCCGCGACCGACTACTCGCTCCTCTACGTCGCCCGCTACCGCGACGAGCTCATCCACGAGGAGCACCGCTGGACCGCCTCGATGCGCGCGCTGCGCGGGTCGTTCGAGCCGATCCTCGCGTCGGGCGGCACCGTGATCGCCGGGCTCCTCTGCCTCCTCCTGAGCGACCTCAAGTCGAACAGCACCCTCGGCCCGGTGGCCGCCATCGGCATCGTCTTCGCGATGCTCTCGGCGCTGACGCTGCTGCCCGCTCTGCTGTATGTGTTCGGGCGGGCGTCGTTCTGGCCCCGCCGCCCGGTCTACGCGCCGAACGCGCCGTCGGCCGCCGTGCCGTCGCGCGGGCTGTGGGCGCGTGTCTCGCGTCTCGTGGAGCGACGGCCCCGACTCATCTGGATCGTCACGGCGCTCGTCCTCGCGGCGGGATCGCTCGGCTTCACCCAGTTCCAGGCGTCGGGCGTGCCGCAGTCCGAGCTCGTGCTCGGCTCGTCCGAGGCGCGCGACGGGCAGGCGGTGCTGGGCGAGCACTTCGCGGCAGGCTCGGGCAGCCCCGTGTACGTCGTCGTCGCGGAGGACGACCTGCAGGCCGCGGCCGACGTGCTCCTCGCCGAAGACGGGATCGACGGCGTGGCCGTGTCGGCCGACACCGACAGCGGCACGGCGCCCGTCACGGAGGACGGCGTCACGGCATTCGGCCCTCCCGGAACGCCCGCGCCCGCGCCGACGGTGGCGGATGGCGATGTGCTGCTCCAGGGGACGCTCGCGGATGCCGCCGACTCGGCCGATGCGGAGCAGACGGTGCGCGACCTGCGCGCGACCCTCGAGGACGCCGTTCCGGGTGCGCTCGTCGGAGGCGTCACGGCGACCGACGTCGACACGAACGACGCCTCGATCCACGACCGCAACCTCATCATCCCGGTGATCCTCGCGGTCATCCTCGTGATCCTCATGCTGCTGCTGCGCGCCATCCTTGCGCCCGTGCTGCTCATCCTCACGACCGTGCTGTCGTTCGGAACGGCGATGGGCGTCTCGGCGCTCGTCTTCAACGAGCTCCTCGGCTTCCCGGGCGCCGACCCCGCGGTGCCGCTCTACGGGTTCGTCTTCCTCGTCGCGCTCGGCATCGACTACAACATCTTCCTCATGACGCGCGTGCGCGAGGAGTCGCTCGCGCACGGGACCCGCGACGGCGTCCTGCGCGGTCTCGCGATCACGGGCGGCGTCATCACGTCGGCTGGCCTCGTGCTCGCTGCGACGTTCACGGCGCTGTCGGTGATCCCGGTGCTGTTCCTCGTGCAGCTCGCGTTCATCGTCGCGTTCGGCGTCCTGCTCGACACGTTCGTCGTCCGGTCGCTGCTCGTGCCGGCGCTCGCATACGACATCGGCCGTGCCGTCTGGTGGCCGTCGAAGCTCAGCCGCGGCGAGCGCTGACCGGACCGCTGACGCAGAACGGCCCCGTCGGATGACGGGGCCGTTCTGCATGTACGGGGGCTACGCGGTGAGCTGCTCCGCGGTCGGGGCGCCCGCGAGCTCCTCGAGGAGGTCGTCGCCGGGGCGCACCTGATCGAAGGGCGCGTCGATCTCGGCCCGCTCGAGCAGCTCGCTCATGCGGCGCTGGCGCATCCGCGTGATGAGCGTGACGACACGGCCCTCGCGGCCGGCACGACCCGTGCGGCCCGCGCGGTGCAGGTACGTCTTGTACTCCGTCGGCGCGTCGGCCTGGACCACGAGATCGACGTCGTCGACGTGGATTCCGCGCGCGGCGACATCCGTCGCGACGAGCACCTGCGCGCGACCCTTCGAGAACTTCTCGATGTTGCGCGTGCGCTTGGCCTGGTTCAGGTCGCCGTGGAGGGCGACGGCCGTGAGTCCCGCATCTTCGAACTGCTCGACGAGCTGCTCGGCGTAGGCGCGGGTGCGCGAGAAGACGAGCGTCTTGCCCTCGCGGTCGACGAGCGTCTCGAGGATCTCGCCCTTGCTGCGCTGGTCGATCACGAGCACGCGGTGGTCGATCGTGCCCGAGTCCTGCGTCTCGCCGGCGACCTCGTAGACCGACGGCTCGACGAGGAACTCGTCGACGAGCGCGGCGACCTCGCGGTCGAGCGTGGCCGAGAACAGCAGCTTCTGCGATCCGTCGGCCGTGAGACGGAGGAGACGCTGAACGGGCTCGAGGAAGCCGAGCTCGCACATGTGGTCGGCCTCGTCGAGGACGGCGATGCTGATCTGCGAGAGGTCGAGCTTGCCCTGCGCGTGCAGATCCTCCATGCGCCCGGGAGTGCCGATGATGATGTCGACGCCCTTCTTCAGCGCGCCCACCTGGCGGGCCTGCGGCACGCCGCCGTAGATCTGCGTCGTGAAGAGGCCGACGCTGCGCGCGATCGGCTGGATGGTCCGGTCGATCTGCAGGGCGAGCTCGCGCGTCGGGGCGAGGATGAGCGCGACCGGCGCGCGGCCGAACTCGCGCTTCTGGCCGGCCTTCGAGCGGAGCACGCGCTCGACGAGCGGTGCGCCGAAGGCGATGGTCTTGCCCGAGCCCGTGCGTCCGCGAGCGAGGACGTCGCGGCCCTCGATGATCGACGGGATGGTCGCAGCCTGGATCGGGAACGGCTTGGCCGCGCCGAGCTCGGCGAGCGCGCGCTCGATGTTGTCGCCAAGGCCGAGCTCGCCGAACGACACGTCGACGGCCTCGGTCGTCTGGATCGCCTGGGCCTCGAGACGCTCGTGGACGACGTCGATCTGCTGCTCCTGTGCGGCCGAGCGCGCGGGGCGCTCGTCCCGACGCGGACGGTCGTCGCGGAACGACGGGCGGTCCGCGCGGGGCGCGCGGTCGTCCCGGGCGAAGCGCGGGCGCTCGGTACGGTCGTCGCGGTTGAAGCGCGGGCGCTCGTAACCGCCCTCGCGACGCTGGTAGCCACCTTCGCGACGCTGGCCGCCGAAACCGCGGTCCTCCCGACGCTCGAAGCCGCCCTCGCGACGCTGGCCGGCGTAACCGCCCTCACGACGCTCGTAACCGCCCTCGCGACGCTGACCGCCGACGCGACCGGCGAAGCCCTCACGACGCTGGCCGTTGAAGCCACCCTCGCGACGCTCGAAGCCACCCTCGCGACGCTGACCGTTGTCACGACCGGCGAAACCGCCCTCACGACGCTGGCCGTTGAAGCCACCCTCGCGGCGCTCGTAGCCGCCCTCGCGGCGCTGGCCGGCGTATCCGCCTTCACGGCGCTGACCACCGAAACCGCGGTCGTCGCGACGCTCGAAGCGGTCGCTCGACGAGCGGTCGAAGCGGTCGCCGTCACGCGCGGGGCGCGCGTCGTCGCGACGCGGGCCGCGAGACGCCCCGTCGTTGCCGCGGAAGGGGCCGCCGGGCTTCTTCTTGGCGTAGCGGGGGTCGAAGTTCTGAGCCGGACGACCGCCGGCGGGCTTCTTGTTCTTGGGCATGGGTGTGTCCTTCGGGTTCTCGCACGAGAACAGCGCTCGACGCACGCAGGCGCGAGCAGACCCGGACAGTCGTCGGCCGGGGGCCATTCATGTGATGGTTCATGCGCGTCGATCGACGCTCACCATCGGCCCCTGGACTCACACCTTGCCAAAACGTCCGCGCTGCGCGCGCGGTGTCCGAAGCCGACCGGACGACACTACCGGACCGGTCTGGGAAACCGCCCGGCAGGCCATCCGCCGTCACGCGAATCGGACCCGTGGTGCCCCTGTCGACTCATGAGCCCGACACGCGCGCACCAGCCCCAGTGATCCGATTCCCGACACAAGCCCGCCGTCCCCCGAATCGGACCCGTGGTGCCCCTGTCGACTCATGAGCCCGACACGCGCACACCAGCCCCAGCGATCCGATTCCAGACACCGGAAACCCGCGGGCCCCCGCCGCGCCCGCGCCAGCCCCACCTACTGCGGTCGGTGCTGCACCGGTGCGGCCGACGGCAGACCGCCCGCGATCGTCGCCGTCTGGGTCGGAGTCGCCGTCGGCGCGACGTACACCGCGGCGCCGACCCGCTCCCCCGCGCGCACCTCGGGAGCCGCCGCGCCGTGGCCGGCTCGCGCACCGCCATCCGCCGTGGCGCCGTCAGCCGGCCCGTCGTCGGTCGGCTCGTCCGGGGCCGTGCCTTCGCCATCCGAGCCGCCGCGGCCGGCGCGCTTGGCGGCACGGCGCTCCTTCGCCCCCTCGACGAGGTTGTAGAGCGTGGGCAGCACGATGAGCGTGAGCAGGGTCGACGAGACGAGGCCGCCGATCACGACGATCGCGAGCGGCTGCGAGATGAATCCGCCGTGGCCGGTGATCCCGAGGCCCATCGGCGTGAGGGCGAAGATCGTCGCGAGCGCGGTCATGAGGATCGGCCGGAGACGCATCGACGCCCCCGCGAGCGTCGCGTCGTGCGCAGACAGCCCGCGCTCGCGGTATTGGTTCACGAGGTCGACGAGCACGATCGCGTTCGTCACGACGATGCCGATGAGCATGAGCACGCCGATGAGCGAGGCGACGCCCAGGGGCACGCCCGTCACGACCTGCAGCAGGATGGCGCCGGTCGCCGCGAACGGGACGGAGACGAGGAGGAGGATGGGCTGCCGCAGCGACTTGAACGTCGCGACCATGACGACGTAGACGATGAGGATGGCCGCGAGCATGGCGAGGCCGAGCTGCGCGAACGACTCCGCCTGCTGCTCCGCCACACCCCCGACCGAGGCGGTCGCGCCGTCGGGCAGGTCGGCCGCGGCGATCGCGGCGGAGGCCGAGCCGGTCGCGACCGCAAGGTCGTCGACGGAGGGCGGCACCGTGATCGTGGCCGTGCGGCGTCCGCCGACCGTCGTGATCGAGGCGGGGCCCTCGCTCTCCTCGATCACGGCGAGATCTTCGAGGGGCACGACGCCGCGGGCTGTCGGGATGGCCAGCTCGCGCAGCTCCTCGACGGTCGCGGGCGGGTCCTCGGCGGCGATGTACACCGTCAGCGCGGTCTCGCCGAACTCGACCGTGCCCGCCTGCTGCGGCTGCATCGCGGACGAGACGATCGAGCCGATGGCGGCCTCGGAGAGGCCGGCCTCGGCAGCGGCCGCGCGGTCGACCTCGACGGCGATGTACGGCAGCGACGATGCGAGGTCGTCCGTCACGGTGCCGACGCCTTCGCGCCCCTCGAGCTCGGCGACGATCGCCGCGGTGGCATCGGCGAGCGCGTCGGAGGTCGGCGCCTCCACACTGATCTCGATGTCGGACGAGCCGAATCCGGACGAGCCGGCGACAGTGATCTCGCCGGCTCCCTCGAGGCCGTCGAGGGCCTCCTCGACCTCGGCGCGCAGAGCCTCCTGGTCGACGCCGTCCTCGGTCATGACGGAGTAGGTGACGCCGCCGCCCCCGCGGAACGCGTCGGACAGCGCGGATCCGCTCGAGCCGATCGAGGCCTGCACGGCCTCGATGCCGTCGATCCCGTCGAGCGCGTCCTCGACCTGGCGAGCCGCGGCATCCTTCGCCTCGAGGCTCGCCGTGTCGCCCAGGTCCTGCGAGATGGTCATCGTGTTCTGACCCGAGTCGCCGAGGAAGTTGACCTTCATGAGCGGCGCGGCCGCGACCGTGCCGACGAGCACCAGCACGGCGAGCACGAGGGTGATGCCCGAATGCCGGAGGGTCCATCCGAGCACCGGAAGGTACGCGCGCTGCAGTCGCGACGGCGGAGCGTCGGGGTGCTCGGGGTCGATCGGGCGCCCCTCCGCGTCGAGCAGCGGCTTGCCGGGGCGCATGAACCAGTACGCGAGCACCGGCACGATCGTGAGCGCGACGAGGAGCGACGCGCTCATCGCGATCGTGACCGTGAGCGCGAACGGCCGGAAGAGCTCGCCGACCATGTCGCCTACGAACACGATCGGCAGGAACACCGCGACCGTCGTGATCGTCGACGCCGTGACGGCTCCCGCGACCTCTCGGACGGCGAGGCGGATGGCCGCGCCCTTCTCGGCGCCGCGCACGTAGTGCCGCTTAATGTTCTCGATCACCACGATCGAGTCGTCGACCACGCGCCCGATGGAGATCGTGAGCGCGCCGAGCGTGAGCATGTTGAGCGAGTACCCGAAGGCCTGCATCCCGATGAACGTGACGAGCACGCTCGTCGGGATGGAGATGGCCGTGACGATCGTGGAGCGGATCGACAGCAGGAACACGAGGATGACCAGCACGGCGAAGACGAGGCCGAGCAGTCCCTCCGTGGCGAGCGTCTCGATCGACTCGACGATGTACGGCGCCTGGTCGAACACGATCGTGAACTCGGCGTCGGGGAAGGTCTCGCGCAGGTCGTCGATGACCGCCTGCACGCCTTCCGACACCTCGACCGTGTTCGCCGCAGGCAGCTTCGTGATCGAGATCGAGATCGCGTCCTCGCCGTTCACGCGCGACAGCGAGGTGGCCGGATCGTCGGTCTGCTCGACCTCGGCCACATCGTCGATCGTCAGCGCGGGCGGCACGATCGGCTGCCCCGTCGTCGGGTCGACCGTCGGGGCGGCGGCCGCGGCGAGCGGAAGCTCGCGCAGCGTGTCGAGATCCTCGATCTTCGCCCCGGTCTGGACGGTGAGGGTGCGGTCGCCCTCCGTGATCTCGCCACCGGGGAAGAGGTTGCCATTCTGCTGCAGCGCATCCGAGATCGCCTGCTGCGTGAGGCCGTTCGCCGCGAGCGCCTCGGCGTCGGGGGTGATCGTGATGCGCTGGCCCGTTCCTCCGACGATCTCGGCCGAGCCGACGCCGTCGACGTCCTCGATGTCGGGGATGGCGATGCTCTCGAGCTGCGCCTGCGCGTCCTCGCCGAGACCGGAGACCGCGACCTGGATGACGGGCAGGTCGTCGATGCTGACCGACAGCACCTGCGGCTCGACGTTCTCCGGCAGCTGGCTCGAGATGCGGTTGATCGCCTGCTGCATCTTCTGCTCGGCCGTCGCGAGGTTCGAGCCGTAGGCGAACGTCGCCTGCACGATCGACGCGTCGGTCGTCGATGTCGCCGTGGTCGACTCGAGGCCCGCGACGCCCTGCACGGCCGTCTCGATCGGCGTCGACACATCGGACTCCACGACCTCGGGCGATGCCCCGGGGTAGGTCGTCATCACGACGAGCGTCGGGAGCTCGATCGACGGGATCAGCTCCTGCTTGAGGCTCGTGAGCGACAGCCCGCCGAAGACGGCTGCGCAGATCGTGATGAGCGCGATGAGGGCGCGGTTCTTGAGGCTGAGGACGGCGAGCTTCGACACGGATCTCTCTCGTTGGTGGAGCGTGACGCGGGAGCGGACGGACCGATACGGTCCTGTATCCGCGTCGTCATTCTCTCAACGGGGCGCGCACCGGCGCCTCCACCTACGGGATGATCCTGATCAGACCAGGGCACCGATCGCGACACCGGCCGCGGCGGCCGCCACGCAGAGCGCGAGGGTCCCGAGCGCGTCGAGAAGCGCCTTCCGCACCTGGCCCTCACGGAGGAACGCCGCCGCATCGAGCGACACCGTGCTGAAGGTCGTGTAGCCACCCAGCAGCCCCGTCCCCACGATCGCGAGCCACGGCCATCCGAGCGCGGCGCCCGTGAGCACCCCGAGCGCGAGCGAACCCGACACGTTCACCGCGAGGATGGCCCAGGGGAAGCCGCGTGGGACGACGCGCGAGAGCAGCACGTCGACGAGCCAGCGCAGGCCGGCGCCGATCCCGCCGGCCAGGGCGACAAGCGCGACGAGACCGGGGGTCACGCTGCGGCCCCGCGCGCGACGCGCGCGCCGACGACGAGACCCGCGAGCGCCGCGCCGACCGCGAGGATCACGAGCAGGGCCGAGCCGGCGAGCACGAGCGCGATCTGCGGGCCAGGGGTCGCGCCCGCGACCTGAACGGCGAACGCGCTGTAGGTCGTGAAGCCGCCCAGCACGCCCGTCCCGAGGAAGCCACGCCATCGTGCATGCCGGGCACCGCATACGCCCGCGACGAACCCGAGCAGGAGCGATCCGACCACGTTGATGACGGCCGTCATCCAGACGACGGAGCCGTCCGGGACGAGCGCGGTCAGCACGTGCCGTGCGGCGACGCCGATCGCGCCGCCCGCGCAGACGAGGGGCAGCAGCTCCCAGCGGATGGGTGCACGCGTCACGAGCGAGACACTACCGGCTCGACGCACGTGCGCCGGTGCCCGTCGCGCAGGCACACGAAAGTCGCCGCGGAGGGTGCTCCGCGGCGACTTTCCATGATGATCTGAGAAGGGCTAGGCCTTCTCGAGCTCGTCTTCGTCCTCGTCCTCGTCGGCGTACTGGTCAGCCCAGCGGTCGACGTACGGGTCGTCATCCGGATGCGCGAGTTCGCGTTCCAGGGCCCGATAATCGACGCTCGGGCTGAACGACTTGAGTTCGCGGGCGAGCTTTGTGTGCTTCGCCTTCTGACGGCCACGCCCCATGCGCGAGACCCCCTTATGTTGAGCAGCATCGGGCTTCATGCGCCGGCCCGTATGCATAACTTCCGACAGCCGGCTGATGCCGGGAAAGAGTAGGATCCAGGATACCACGCGGCCCTCGGGCACCGGCCGGGCTGCGGCACAGAGAGGACGGGCCATGAGCGATAACGAGGTCTTCCCCGCCGACGAGGCACCCGACGCGGCAGCCGACGAGTCCCTGCATGGGGCCGTCATCGTGGGCGCGATCCCGGGCCAGGCACCCCGTGTGATGAAGGAGGCGGCCCGCTATGCGGCCCTTCTGCACGCGCCGCTCGTCGTGGCCCACGTCGACGTGACGCGCTTCGTGACCTACGAAGATCCGGACGGATTCGTGCAGACCGCACCCGTCGACATCCACATCGACGCCGGCGCCGAGGAGCTCGAGGCCGTCCGCCGAGCAGCCGAGGAGAACCTCGCCGGCAAGGACGTCCGCTGGACGGTCCGCCAGCTCGTCGGCGACCCGGCGCTCGCCCTCAAGCACTTCGCCGAGAAGATCGACGCGCGCCTGATCGTCGTCGGCACGCGCAAGCGCGGCATCGGCGACTCGATCCGGGAGTTCTTCACCGGATCGGTCGCCGCGCGCCTGTCGCACCGGCAGCACCGCAACATCCTCGTGGTGCCCGTGGGCGAGCCGCTCGCGGACGACGAGGACTGGCCGCTCGAGGAGTAGGCCTCAGCGGCCGCCGAGCGCGCGCTCGAGGGCGGCGGCTGCGTCCTCGAGCGCACGGCCGAGGTCGTCGACGACGGATGACGCGAGCTCGCCTCCGCGCGCCACGTGCGTGCGCAGGTCAGCCCGGATGCGACCGCGGAACTCGCCCACGAGCACCTCGGCGCGCTGCAGCTGCTCGCGCGCGCGGACGCGCGGGTCATCCCCCCGGTGCGGGCGGGGCGCCTCCGCGGTCGCGCTCGCGGCCGCCGCGAGGTCGGCGCGCAGGCTCTTCATCGCCTCACTCACGCTCGAGCGCACGCCGTCGGCGATGATCCGGACGGAGTCGGCGAGCCCCTCCTGGATGCCGTCGAGTTCGGCCGCGCGCGCACGCACCTCGGCGCGCCCGGCATCCGTGATCGCGTAGATCGTCTTGCGGCCGTCGACGCTCTTCGTGACGAGCCCCTCCTCCTCGAGCTTCGCCAGGCGGGGGTAGATCGTGCCCGCGCTCGGCGTGTACGTGCCGCCCGTGCGCTCCGCGAACGCCTGCATGATGTCGTAGCCGTGACGCGGCGTCTCGTCGAGGAGGCTCAGGAGGTAGAGGCGCAGGTCGCCGTGCGAGAAGACCGGAGGCATCAGCGGGCCTCTCCCTCGCCGGCCGCCGCCTGCCCCGGCCACTGCACCTCGCCATCCGTCTCGGCCGCGGCATCGGGCACCGAGCCGTCCTCGCGGCGCACGACCGTGATGTCGCCCGCGACCGTGTTGATCCGCACGTCGACGAAGCGGCTCGACAGCTCGCCCACCGAGTCCGTGTAGCTCACCGGCCCGGACGACGCGTACGCGACGCCGTCGATGCGCACGCGGCCGCTCGCCGAGCGCGCCACGTAGTTCGCGGCGTATCCCTTGTCCAGGCGCAGCGTCACCGCGCCGCTCACGCCGTTGATCGACACGCGCTCGACCTGTCCGACCGCGTCGACGAAGGTGGTGCCCGAGACCGTGTCGACGTCGACCCGCGACACGGCGCCCGAGACGGCGACATCGCCGGAGACGGTGTTGGCCGAGAAGGCGCCCTCGAGGTCGCGCACCTGCACGTCGCCCGAGACGGCATTCGCCCCGAGATCGCCGCGCAGGCCGTCGACGAGCACGTCGCCCGACACGGTGTTCAGACGCGCGGGCTGCTCGAGCCCCGCCACGAGCGCGCCCGCGCTCACGACGCCGAGCGTGAGGGCGACCGCGCGTGGGACGGCGACGCTGATCTCCGCACGCGGACCGGCCGCGCCGAAGTTGCGGAAGACCTCGAGGAAGTTGTCCCAGCGCAGCTGCGGGTGGTCGATCTCGAGCTCGTCTCCCGTGAGCTCGATGCGAAGGTCTTTGACGGTCACGCCGTGCACCTCGACCCGCGCATGCGGCTCGTCGTGTCCGATGATGTCGACCTGGCCGCCGATGAGGCCCACCTTGAGGCGGCGGACGCCCTCGACGTCGATGATGCGGGTCTCCCCCGGATGGATGACCCACTTCTCGTCTGTCATGATCTGCTCCTGTCTGCCCCGGCACGGGCATCCGACTCGAGATATATCTCGACTTGAGAGCAGTCAAACACGATATATCTCGATCTGCAAGCGTCTTCGGGAAATCGACGGTTGACATTGACGCAACGTCAACCTCTAGCGTGATTCTCACCACCACGACAGAGGAGAGGGAGCCGCCATGGAATGGTCGATCCAGCAGATCGCCCGCCTGACGGGCACGACGAGCCGCACGCTGCGTCACTACGACGACATCGGGCTGCTGCCGCCGTCGCGCGTCGGCCACAACGGCTACCGCTACTACGACGAGTCGGCCCTGGTCCGCCTGCAGCGCATCCTGCTGCTGCGCGAGCTCGGGCTCGGTCTGCCGCAGATCGGCGACGTGCTGGCTCGCGAGACGAGCCCCGCCCGCGCGCTCGAGACGCATCTGGCGTGGCTGGAGGAAGAGAAGGGTCGACTCGAGCGGCAGATCCGCGCGGTGACGTCGACCATCGGATCCCTGAAGGAGGGGAAGGAGCTCATGGCAGAGAACATGTTCGACGGCTTCGACCACACGCAGTACAAGGACGAGGTCGAGCAGCGCTGGGGTCGCGACGCGTACGCGCGGGGCGACGCCTGGTGGCGCGGGATGAGCGATGCGGAGCGCAGCGCCTGGGGCGAGCGCACGTCGCAGCTCGCGCGCGACTGGACGGCGGCCGCCGAGGCCGGCGTCGATCCCGCGTCCGACGACGCACAGGCTCTGGCGCAGCGCCACGTCGAGTGGCTGACCGGCATCCCCGGCACCCCCGCGGCCGTGCCCGGCGGCGACGTCAAGGCCTACGTGCTCGGTCTCGCCGAGATGTACGTGGCCGACGACCGGTTCGCCGCGAACTATGGCGGCACGGCCGGTGCGACGTTCGTGCGCGACGCGCTGACGGTCTACGCCGACGCGCGTCTGTGATCGCGCGCCAGCGCATGACAGAGAGCGCCCCGTGTCCGTGAGACACGGGGCGCTCCTGCACTTCGCGCGGCCAGCGCGACCTGTGCGGTCTCAGAGGCACTGCGGACGTGGCTGCTGAATCGATCGCGCGATGGACTCGCCGGCACAGCTGAGGAGAGCCACGCTCAACTCCGGATCGTCAGCTGTCGCGCGATGCGTCATCTCGCTGAGCGCGTAGACCGAGTGGACTCCCATGCGCCGGGCCTGACCACGAGCGCAAGCGTGCGAGCGCCGCCGAAAGCCGCGGCGGCGACGCTTCCATCGCCCCCGTCTGCGAACGGCATTCGCCGGACGTCGAACCGTTCGGGCGGAAAACCGGATGCCACGGCGTCCGCGACCTGTGCCGCATCGAGGCATCCCTTGAACTTGTCCGGCGCGATCAGGACACGAAGACGAGTCACGCGAGTCTCCACGGCAAGCGGGCTGGACGAGCGAATCGTCCCGGCAGCATCCCGCTCAGACCAGTGCAGGGTTCAGAGCCGCGACAATGGCCTCGGTGACCTGCTCGGTCGTCGCGGCGCCCCCGAGTTCGCGAGTGAGGTGCCCGGCGCCTGTCGCGGATGCGACCGCCGCCTCGACACGGGCCGCGGCATCGTGGAGCCCGAAATGAGCGAGCATGAGCGCCGCGCTCGAGATCGCGCCGATCGGATTGGAGATCCCGAGCCCGGCGATATCCGGGGCCGAACCATGGACCGGCTCGAACATGCTCGGGAAGCGCCGCTCTGGGTTGAGATTCGCAGAGGCGGCGAGTCCGAGGCTTCCGGCCAACGCTGAACCGAGGTCGGAGAGGATGTCGGCGTTGAGATTCGAAGCGACGACCACGGAGAGCTCCTCCGGGTGCAGAACGAACTTCGCGCTCATCGCGTCCACGAGCACGCTCTCGGTCTGCACGTCGGGATAGTCCTGAGCGACCCGGGCGAAGACTTCGTCCCACAGGACCATTCCGTACTGCTGAGCGTTGGACTTCGTGACGCTGGACACCTTCTTCACCGCGCGCGTCCGCGCCAGGTCGAAGGCGAAGCGCATGATGCGCTCGCAGCCCTTCTCGGTGAAGAGCGCCGTCTGCAGGGCGACCTCGTTGCCCGGGCCGCGGCCGCTGAGATTGCGGCCGCCGAAGCCGGCGTACTCGCCCTCGCTGTTCTCGCGGACGACAACCCAGTCGAGCTCCGTGTCGTCGGCCTTGCGCAACGGGCTCGTCACGCCGGGGAGGAACTTCACGGGCCGGACGTTCGCCCACTGGTCGAAGTTCTGAGTGATCGCGAGGCGCAGGCCCCAGAGGCTCACGTGGTCTGGAACGTTCTTCCACCCGACCGCTCCGAAGTAGATCGCATCGAACGCTTTCAAGGTCTCGAGCCCGTCCTCGGCCATCATCCGTCCGGTTCGCGCGAAGTACTCGCTGCCCCAGTCGAAATCGGTCCACTCGAACGCGAACGCGCCGTTCGACTGACGAGCGACCTCGTCCAGAACCCGGCGCCCTGCCGCGACGACCTCGACGCCGATGCCGTCGGCGGGAATCGCGGCGATCCGGAATGTCTTCTCTGCAGTCATCTTCTCTCCTCATCACGAGCGGCGACATTGCCTGTTCCCTCCATTAGGGGGCACGATCAAGGCATTCGTCCAAGACGCAGTTTCAATCCTCCGGATAGGGAAAAGCTATCGAGCGTCAGGCAGCCACCTCGCGGGCGACGGCGAGGAAGGCGCGTGCCGCAGGCGACAGATGGTCCATGCGGCTGATGACGGACACGTGAAGCAGGGTCGGCGGATCGATTCGCAGCGTGCGCAGGCCCGCGTGCTCGGCGAGAGGCGTCCACGACGCCGGCATCACGGCATGCCCGATCCCTCGAATCACGAGGGGGAGAATGGATGTCCGATGCGCGACCTCGACGACGATCTCGACGTCGATTCCGGACGCGACGAGCTCATCGACCATGGTGCGCATGAGCGCGCCTCGTTGAGAGACGATGAACCGGGCTCCTGCGAGCTGCTCGCGCGCGATCACGTCCCCCGGCCCGAATCGATCATCGGCGGGGTTCACGATGAGCACGAGCGGCTGACTGCCGAGCGAGAACGAACGCACTCCGGGCGTGCGGAGCTGCACGGCCGAGCCGAGCAACCCGATCTCGGAGGTCCCCGAGCGCACTGCCGAGATGACGTCGTCGACGTCGAATGCGCCGTCAACCGAGATCGCGATCTCCGGGTGCCGATCTCGGAAGGTGGCGATGATGGTCGTCAGCGGCTCGATACCGGGCGAAGGCATGGAGCTGATGTCCACGCGTCCCGTGCGCACACCGCGCACGGCGTCCATCGCCGCGCGAGCCGACTCCAGGTCGCGTACGACGACACGGGCGTGGCCGACGAGCTCCTCCCCCGCGGCGCTGAGCGTGACACGCCGCCCGACGCGGTGGAAGAGCTCAATGCCGAGTTCGCGTTCGAGGGACGCTATCGACTGCGAGAGCGACGGCTGTGAGATGAGCAGCTGCTCGGCGGCGCGCCCGAACCCGCCGTGGTCGACGATCGCGAGGAAATAGCGCAGCTGCCGGACGTCCATGCGCGTCACCCTACCCAGGCGCGAAGCTGGGCCGTTCCTCGAACGAGGAACAGCCCAGCTCCGGAATCCCTCAGCCTCCGATGCCCGCCATCGCGGCGGTGAGCGGCAGGACGAGGATGATGAGCACGCCGCCCAGGATGTCGAAGGCGATGCCGCTGCGGACCATCCGCGTGATCGGCACGCATCCCGAGCCGTAGACGATTGCGTTCTGGGGCGTGGACACCGGGAGCATGAACCCGAAAGACGCAGCGAACGCGGCCGCCAGAGCGGGGATGAGAGGATCGACCCCTGCCGCTATGGCGAGCGGCACGACGATGGGAACGGTGACGGCCGCCGAAGCTGT
This sequence comes from Microbacterium sp. SA156, assembly GCF_049065455.1. Taxonomy (NCBI): domain Bacteria; kingdom Bacillati; phylum Actinomycetota; class Actinomycetes; order Micrococcales; family Microbacteriaceae; genus Microbacterium; species Microbacterium sp. SA156. Next base: position 210,720 of record NZ_JBAKGU010000004.1, on the reverse strand, counting down.
GTTGCTTGTCGTCTCCGAGATGAGGATCGCCAGCCCGACGGCCATCGCCGTGATGGCGACCACGGACGTCGCTCCCAGCGCATCCGACAGTCCTGTGCCGATCGTGTCTGCGAGGCCGCTTTCCGAGAGCATGGCTCCGAAGATCATGCCCGTGCCGAACAGCAGGATGGTGCCCCAGTCGATCTTCGCAGCATCTCCCCATGAGAGCGTCGCCTCCTGCCGCCGCCAGTTCAGGGGCAGGACGAAGAGGAGGGAGGCACCGACGACGGCCACGATGCCCTCATTGAGGATCTCGTCGAGCGCGACCGCGAGATCATGCTGTGGCCCGAGGAACAGGGCAGCGAGCGACGGCAGGAACCACAGCACGATGGTGAGCGCGAACGCGCCGATGGTGTTCCACTCGGCTCTGCTGATCGGCCCGAGCTCCTGGCGCTGCGCAGCGATGTACTCCTCAGCACCCTCGATGCGGCGGATCTCGGGACGGTTGATGAGCAGCAGGACAACCGCGAGGACCGCGAACATTGCGAGGGCCATGGGAAGCGCAGCCAGAGTCCACTGAGCGAACGAGATGCTCTCGCCGGTGAGCTCCTCGATGAGACCGCGGCCGATGAGGTTGGGCGGGGCGCCGATCGGAGTGATGATGCCGCCAACCGATGCGCCGTACGCGAGCATGAGCATGAGCGCGGCACCGACTCGCAGACGCATCGGGTCGAAGTCCGGCTTGACCACTCCACGATCCTGCATGAGCTTCGCGATGACAGTGAGGATTCCCAACGCTGTCGGCAGGAGCATCGCCACCGTCGCGGTATTCGAGACGAACGCCGACAGAACGCAGGTGATGGCGCCGAAAGCGAGGATGATGCGGATGGTCGAGCGCCCCACTCCGGGGAGGCCGAGCACCCAGAAGGCGAGCCGTCGCGCAACCCCGTGCTTCAGCATCGCCTGCGCGAGGATGAACGCGCCGATGAACGTGAAGATCGTCGTCGAGCCGAACGGTGCGAGCACGTCGCCGGCTGGCGCGACGCCGGTGAGCACGATCGCCGCGACCCCGATGAGACCTCCGACGGGGATGGGCACCGACTCGCACAGCCACAGCACGACGACGCCGACGATCACGGCTGCGAGCTTCTGCTGCGTCGCGTCGATGCCGAGGGGAAGGAACCAGAGGAGCAGCGCTGCGGCGGGCGCCGCGAAGAAACCTGTCATGCGGCGACCGGTCTCGAACCGCTCCTCGGCGGGAGAGAGCCGCTGTTCGCTCAGACTGCGATAGGTCGCACCGCCCATCAGCGTCCTGATCACGTCGGTCGGCGGTCGGCTTCCTGCACCGGGTATACGCGGAGGCGTACTCAGAGATGTCATGAACGAGCTCCTTCGGTCGTCGTGCCACCACTATCCGCGCAGGCGATCGTTCACGTCCAAGACGTATTCGCTCTCAGTCAGATAGGCGCACCCTATTCGTCGATCGCTCGTCCGCACGGCGCACGACACGGGGCGCTCCTGCACTTCGCGCGGCCAGCGCGATAGCGTCGAGGCAGTCGGAGAATCGGCGCACACCAGGAGGAACCGTGACGGACACCCAGCACCAGCCCATCGGACTCGCCCGCACCCTGCGCACGATCGCCATCGTCACGGGCGTCATCTCGCTCATCGCGGGCCTCGTGATCGTCATCTGGCCGTTCAAGTCGGCCGTCGCCGTCACGGTTCTCATCGCGATCTACACCCTCGTCGCGGGCATCATCGACATCGCGCTCGCGGTCGTCTCGAAGGGGCTGAGCGGATGGCTGAGAGTCGGCCTGGCGCTCCTCGGCGTCCTCTTCGTGGTCGCCTCGATCGTCGCCTTCTCGAACCTCGCGTCGACGACGGCCCTCCTCGGCGTCTTCGTCTCGACGTTCCTCGGCATCGCGTGGATCTTCGAGGGTGTCGTCACCCTGTTCGCGCTCGGCGGCCCCAAGGACCCGTTCAGCCCGGTCGTCCGCTCGAAGGGCTGGACGATCGCGTACGCGATCGTCAGCATCCTCGCGGGCATCGTGCTGCTCGTCTCGCCGATGCTCGCCGCCGTGTGGCTCTGGCTCTTCATCGGCGCCTCGCTGCTCGTCTTCGGCGTGATCCAGATCGTCCGCGCCGCGACGCTCGAGCGCTGAGCGCGTCGCGACACACGAAGCGCCGGCCGCGCTCTCGAGCGGCCGGCGCTTCGTCGTGTCAGGAGTGGATGACGAAGGTCGTCACGCTCTGCGGCGGAAGGGTCGCGACGAAGCCGCCCGCCTTTCCTGTGATCACCGGCTGCTCCTCGAGGTCGCGCGTGGCGTCGGTCAGCCACGATCGCGCACTGCGCACGCGCCGCCCCTGCACCTCGAGTGACGGGTTCGCCGTCGACTCCGACATGTTGACGGCGACGAGCACGAGAAGGCCGTCCGGGCCGATGTACGCGGAGGTGAGGACGCCGGGCTGCGGCTCGCGCGGCGCCTCGACGCGCGTGAACCCGGGGCGGACGAACTTCGCGTAGTGCGACAGCATCCGACCGCGCTTGCTGATCGTGCCGTCCTCGCGCATCGGGCCGTAGAAGCGGCGGATGTACCACCAGACGTACGCCTGGAATTCGGCGTCGGTCATCGCGTGATGGACGTGCTCGGCGACCTTGAGCGCCTCGGGCCAGAGGTCCGCGGAGCTGGAGCTGTTCGGGTGGTAGACCTCGGTCATCCACAGCTCCTTGCCCGCGCCCTTCTCCTCGAACAGCGGGTACGGGAAGTCCTCGTAGGCGGTGCCGTAGAGGTGCGCGCCGATGATGTCGACGTTCGCGAGCGCGGCCGGGTCCTGCAGGATCGGGTCGGACACCTCCTTGACGTACTGGAACGACTCGGGCGCGATCACCCGGCAGTCGATGCGCCCCGCGAAGTCGCGCAGGAATCGGTTCATCTCCTCCGTCGTCCACCACGTCCACTCGTGCGCGTAGTCGGGCTCGTTCTGGACCGAGATGCCGTACAGCTCCACCCCGTTGTCGCGCATGTAGTGCACGAACGCGTTCAGGTGGTCCGCGTACGCGCCATAGGCGTCGTGCCGGAGGCGCCGCGCCTGCGCGGGCGGCGTGTAGGGGGCCGCCATGACGTAGTCCAGGGCAGGGCCGCCCTCGCCCCGTGTCTCCACCTTGACCGTCCACTGCCCGGGCGTCATGACCGCCTGGATCGACTTCCACGACCACTGTCCTGCTGCCGTCGCGGGGAAGAGCACGTTCTCCGCCACGAGCGCACCGGCGACGTGGATGTCGACGTGCACGTCGCCCGTCGGCGCCGCGTAGCGGAAGGCGAGGTTCTTCGTGCCCGACGACCCGATGATGACGCCGCTGAACTCGACGCTCGCGCCCGTCGCGCCGTCGAACTGCACGTAGCCCTCGCCCTGGTAGCCGGACAGGTCCGTCGCGACGTGCGCGTTCACGAGCGCCGCGGCCTCGGCCTCGTACTGGCTGCCGCGCGGCACGTCGTCCACGCGCTCGAAGAGCTCCACGAGGTCGGCCGGAGGGTTCCACGGCGACGCGAACACGAGCGCGCCCTTCGCGACCGCCGCCTGCGCCGAGGCGAGATCGCGCGCCCAATTGGCCGAGTCCTCGGGGACGGGGATCCGGAGGATCGTGAACCCGAGATCGTCGACGCCGTTGCCGAAGGCGGTCGCGCACTGGCTCAGCGTCAGCTCGCCGATCCACCCCGCGTGGGTCATGCCGCCGAAGCCGCGGATCACCTGTCGGCGCTGCGTGGGCTGGATCACGAGGGAACGGGGCCGGACGGCGGGGGCCGCGCCGTGCGCAGGCCCAGCCGCGAGGCCGAGCACGATGGGCACGGCGGCGACACCGCCCGCCAGGACGGTGCGTCGGCTGATGCCGTCGGAGGATGGCGTCGTTGCCATGGGCATTCTCTCTTTCTCTCGAGTGGTGCGGACAGCACCGCGTCAGCGGCGGAGGACGATCACGTCCGTGGGGTTCAGCACAACGGCCTCCCCCTCGCGGAGCACGCGACCGGTCAGCAGGTCGGTGCCGTCGGCGTGGAGGCGCACCGTCACGGCCTCCGCACCGTGATGCAGCAGGAAGTCGATGACCGCGCCCGACGGAGCCTCGCGCGTCGCGAACTCGAGACCAGGGACACCGGCGTAGGGGCCGGCGAGCCCGTGGCGCTCGATCGCCGACCGCGCGACCTGGGTCATCCCCTCCTCGTCGAGGACGCTCCCCACGTACCAGACGTGGCCCTCGCCTTCGGGGCCCCGGATGACGTTCCGCGTCACCGCGGGCTCTCCCGCGTAGTAGTCGGCGCCGTATCGCGCCATCACCTCCGCGCCCTCCGGCACGAGGACCTCGAACACCATCCGGCCCCTCGCCGTCGCCCCGTCCGAGAACCGCACGGGATTCGCCACGGCCGGCTCGGCGGCATCGGTCTCGGCGACCCGCGCGCCGACCATCCGCACGAGCGGTCCGGGGACGTCGCCCAGGAAGCGCAGATCGTCCTCATCGGCTCGCCCCGACAGGCAGCCGATGATCACCGTTCCGCCTCGCTCGGCGACCGCGTGCAGCCGCTCAGCCGTATCGCCCGCGACGAGATGGAGCAGGGGCGCCGCGACGACGTCGTAGGCGCCGAGGTCCGCGGTCGGCGGCACTACGTCGAGCTGCGCGCCGGCCTCCCAGAAGGGGCGCGCCCACTCCGTGACCGTCGGAAGGTACCTCAGCAGGCGATTGGGACCATCCGCCATCTCGACCGCCCACCAGGACTCCCAGTCGACGACGATCGCGCAGCGCGCGCTGGTCCGCGCGCCGAGCAGGGCGTCGCCGACCGAGGCGAGCTCGCCGCCCAGTGCGGCGACCTCGCGGAACGTGCGCGTATCGAGTCGCCCGGAGTGATCGAGGACCGCCCCGTGCGTCATCTCGCAGGCTCCGCGTGAGGCCCTCATCTGGAAGAAGAGCACGGAGTCGGCGCCATGCGCGACGGCCTGCCAGGACCAGAGCCGCATGATGCCGGGTCTCCGCTGCGGGTTCACGTCGCGCGAGGCCGTGACCGACGGCGTCTGCTCCATGAGCCAGAACGGAGCCCCGTCTTTGAGCCCGCGCATGAGATCGTGCGCGAGCGCGGTGCCCCACGGCTCGTCCATCCGACGCGGGTAGTTGTCCCAGGAGGCGAAGTCGAGATGCGGCGCCCAGCGGTGGTAGTCGAGCGGCTCGTAGAACCCCATGAAGTTCGTCGTCACGGGGCGGTCGGAGTGCGCCCGGATCGCCGCTTTCTCGTCGGCGAACTGTCGGATCGCGTTGTCGGTCGAGAACCGCCGATAGTCGAGCGTGATGCCCTGGAACGCGGTCTTCCCCTCTCCACCCCAGTGCTCGGTCAGCGCGCTCGGCGCCTCGATCTCGTCCCAGTCGGTGAACCGATGCGACCAGAACGTCGTGTTCCACGCCGTGTTGAGCTCGTCGAGCGTGCCGTAGCGGCGGCGCAGCCACTGTCGGAACTCGGCCGCGCACAGGTCGCAGTAGCAGCGGCCGCCGTACTCGTTGCCGACGTGCCAGGCGACGACGGCAGGATGGTCTCCGTACCGCTCCGCGAGGCGCTCGGCCATCCGCGCGGCGAGCCGTCGGAAGTCCGGGGAGCTCCAGCACGCGTTGTGCCGCTGTCCATAGCGGTGCCGACGGCCGTCGAAGTCGACGCGCGTCGTGTCGGGGTAGGCACGCGCCATCCACGGCGGGATGGCGCCCGTGCCGGTCCCGAGGCAGACGGTGCGGCCCTCGTCGGCCGCGCGCCGGATGATCGCGTCGAGCGTCGAGAAGTCGAATCGTCCCTCCTCTGGCTCGGTGAGAGACCACGTGAAGACCCCGACCGTGAGGGTCGAGATGTGCGCGGCGTCGAAGGCCCGGTGATCGCGGTCCCAGACATCGCCGTCCCACTGCTCGGGTGAGTAGTCGCCTCCGTACGCGATGCGGTCGAGGCGCGGCAGGCGCGCAGGCGACGGAGGGGCGACGGGATGGCCGAGGACAGAGCGGGACGGGACGGGGCGGGGGCGCCGCTCAGGCATCGCGCGTGAACCTTCTCGTGACGTCGGCGAGCACGGGGCGCGCCATGAGGGCGAGGAGGGCCGCGAAGGCCCAGAGGAGAAGCAGGACGAGGAGCTCCGACGCCGCGAGGACGAGGAACCCCGCCACGACCAGCAGGGACAGGACGCCCAGCGAGAACCGCCACTGCGACGCGATCTGGACGACGGCGATGCGCGCGGCGTCGCGCGTGCGGAAGCGGAAGCCTGCGGTGAGGACGACCATGTGGCCACCCCACAGGAGGATCAGCGTGCCGAGCACGACGAGCGCGGGCCGGAGCGCCCCGCCGCCGTCGACGCTGTCGAGATGGATGAGGTTGAAGGTCAGCAGCGCGAGCGCTGCGGTCGCAGGGGTCGCCCAACGAAGGGTCTGGACGGCATCACGCCGATACGCACGGAAGAAGTGCCGCCCCGGGGAGAGGTCGGTGCCAGGGACCCTCACCGCGGCGACCCCGGCGACGAGGGCGGGAGCGACGGGGAGCAGCGCGATCACGAACAGGGGAAGATTCGACGGGTCGCGGTCGAGCAGCATCACCGCGACGATCGAGGGCAGCGCGGCGAGCAGCAGCTGCGCCTCGAGCACGATCATCCGGTAGATGGCCGCCGCGCCCCGCGAGAGGGGCCCGCGGCCGATCTCGTCGGCGCTGTCGCCGCGCGACGACGTGCGGTTCTGTGTGTCCATGTCCTCAGCTCCCTTGCGTGAGGGAAGGCGGCCGGCCGGTGCGGACGGCCGGCCGCCTCCGATCAGCCCTCGCTCTGCGTGCGCTCGAGCGCCGCGTTGATCGTGTCGACGAGCTGCGTCGACCCCAGTCCCTCGAGCTCGGTCACATACGCGTCCCAGTCGTCCTCGACGGAGCGCTGCCCCGTGATGAACGAGGCGGTCGCGGCGTGGACGGCGTCCGTGAGCTGCGTCTGCAGGAGGGAGGTCTGCTCGAGCTCGATCTCGTTGAGCAGCGGCGCGGGAGCCGTCGGCAGCTGCTCCTTCTTCTCGAGCTGCTGCGCGGTCCACTCGGCGATCTCGTCGGTCATCATCGAGAGCACGAGCTCCTCGGATGAGCCGTTGGCGAGCAGGAAGACGCCGTTGCTGTAGCCGTAGTCGGCGTTCAGCAGCTTGGGGGCGCCGGCGTTGATGGAGCTCCAGGCGATGTCGTCCATGAGCTTGCGCGTGCCATCCGCCTCGCGCGTGAACGTCTCGCCCTCGACGCCCCACTGCGCGAACTCGAGGCCCTCGTCGGAGTAGTAGAGCCAGTCGACGAACTGCAGGAGCGCCTTGAAGTACGGCTTCTCGGCGGCCTCGCTCGAGATGAGGATGCCCGACGTGAATCGACCGCTCGGGAGGTTGTCGCCGGCGGGGCCGCCCGGGATGGAGATGAGGCGGATCGGGACGTCGCCCTGCCCCGAGTCGGCGAACTTCTGGCGGTACTCCGCGATCACCTGGGTGTTGCCCGAGATCGCGGCGGACTTGCCCGAGATGAACTTCTGCACGGCCTGGTCGTCGCTCTGGGTGATCTCGGGGTCGAGGACGCCCGCCTCGACGAGCGCGGCGGCGTCCGCCACGAGCTCCTTGTACTCATCGGACGTGCCGGTGAACACGTACTCCCCGGCCTCCTCGTCGTACCAGGTGTTCGCGTATCCCCATCCGGCTGCGGTGTCGTAGTTGGGAGCCATGACGCTCAGGAGCGAGCCGAGGGGCGTGGCGTCGGTCCACCGGTCCGACATCGCGTAGTCGAGCTCGGGGTTGGCCTCCTTGACCTGCTCGAGCTGCTCGAGGTACTCGTCCCAGGTCGCCGGGTCCTCCGTGATGCCCGCCTTCTCCCAGAGGTCCTCGCGGATGACGACCGAGTACTGGACGTCCGGCACCTCGCGGAGGCCAGGGAGGTGATAGATCTTCCCGTCCTCCTGACGACGGTTCTGCAGGTCCTCCTCCAGACCCCAGTCCTCGATCTTCTGCTGGAAGTTCGGCATGTAGTCGAAGTAGTCCGAGACAGGGAGGATCGCTCCGCCCGAGACGAACTGCGTCTCCGTGCCGGCGTACGTCGACGAGATGATGTCGGTCGCCTCGCCGCTGCCGATGAGCAGGGACTTCTTCTGGTCGTAGTCGGCCATCGGGATGTCGGTGCGGGAGAACGTGACGTTGTGGTCCTCCTCGAGGTGCTGGAAGACCGACCAGTCGTCCTTCACCGGGTAGTTCGGGTGATCCCGGTACATGAGGGAGAAGTTCACGGGCTCGGTCGCCTTGAAGGTGACACCGGCCTCGAAGTCCTCCATGGCGCCCACGGAGTGCGCCTCGTCGATCGTGACGCCGTCGTCTCCGACGGCCTCCTCGCTCGGCGTGGCGGAGCAGGCGGACAGCGCGACCGCGACGGCGGCGAGGCCCGCAGCACCGACGAGGGTGTGGCGAGTGATTCTCATTGTGTTTCTCCTCTAGGTGAACGTCGTCGTTCGACGTGGGGAATCAGCCCTTGACCGACCCGAGCATCACGCCCGAGACGAAGTAGCGCTGGATGAAGGGGTAGAAGCAGATGATGGGCAGGACGGTGAGCAGCATCGTCACGGCCTGGATGTTCGAGGCGATCTGCGCGGCCTCGCCGCCCACGGCCTCCTGCGCACCCGTCGCCGCGGCGATGAGGTTGCGCAGGTAGATGGTCACGGGGAAGAGCGACTTGTCATCCATGAAGAGGAAGGCGCTGAACCACGAGTTCCAGATGCTCACGGCGTAGAACAGCGTCATCGTCGCGAGCACGGCCTTCGACAGCGGCAGCACGATCCGGAAGAAGATGCCGTACGTCGTGAGCCCGTCGATCGCGGCGGCCTCCTCGAGCTCCTCGGGGAAGTTCTCGAAGAACGACTTCATCACGAGCAGGTTGAAGACGCTCAGCGCTCCCGGGACGACGACCGCCCAGATGCTGTTGCGCCAGCCGAGGTAGTTGGCGATGAGGATGTAGTTCGGGATGAGCCCGCCGCCGAAGAACATCGTGAAGACCGCGATGCCCACGAAGAACGTGCGTCCCTTGAGGTACGGCTTGCTGAGCGCATACGCGTACGTCGTGGTGATCGCCATCGCGATGATCGTGCCGACAATCGTGTACAGGAACGTGTTCCCGTAGTTCGTCCAGAACATCTCATCGCTCATGACCACGCGGAACGTGTCGATGTTGAAGCCGCGCGGGATGAGGTTCACCTCGCCGGCCGCGATGTACCCCTCGGACGAGAACGCCTTCGCGACGAGGTTGATGAACGGGTAGAGCGTGACGGCGCACACGAGCACGAGGGCGATCGCGTTGACCACGCGGAACACGCGGTACCCGAGCGACTCGCGGATGATGCCGGTCTCCCGGCGGACGTGCGCGATGTCGGGCTTCTGGGGAAGGGCTTCGGTCACCACAGCGAGGTACCCACCATTCGACGAGAGAGGGCGTTCGCGCCGAGCACGAGCACGAGGCCGATGACCGCCTCGAAGAGGCCGATCGCGGTTCCGTACGAGAACTGGGCCGACTGGATGCCGACGCGGTAGAGGTAGGTCGAGATCACGTCGGCCGTCGAGTAGATGAGGGGGTTCTGCAGGAGCAGCACCTTCTCGAATCCGACCGCCATGAACGAGCCGATGTTGAGGATGAGGAGCACCATCATGGTCGGCTGGATGCCGGGCAGCGTGATGTGCCAGGTCTGCTGCCAGCGGTTCGCGCCGTCGATGCGGGCGGCCTCGTACAGCTGATCGTCGATCGTCGTGAGGGCCGCGAGGTAGAGGATGGTCCCCCATCCGACGGTCTGCCACACCTCCGACGAGACGTAGATCGAGCGGAACCACTCGGGCCGCTGCATGAACGGCACGGGGTCGCCGCCCATCGCCTCGACGACCTGGTTGATCGTGCCGTTGAGCGCGGTGAGCTGGAGCACGAGACCCGCGACGATGACGATCGACATGAAGTGCGGGAGGTACGAGATGGTCTGGACGATCCGCTTGAACCGCCGCGAGCGCAGCTCGTTGAGCATGAGCGCGAGGACGATCGGCAGCGGGAAGGTGATCAGGAGCGTGAGCGCTCCGAGGATCACCGTGTTCCAGAACACGGTCCAGAACTGCTGGTTCGAGATGAACGCCTCGAAGTAGTAGAAGCCGACCCACTCGTCGCCGAAGATCGAGCCGCCGGGGCGGAATCGTCGGAACGCGATGACGTTGCCGAGCATCGGCACGTACCGGAAGATGAGCAGGAAGATCACCGGTGCGATCAGGAACGTGTAGAGGCGCCAGTCGCGGGCGAGAGCGCGCCGCCACGTCTGCTTCGCGCGCGGCGTGCGATCGCGCCGGAACAGCCGCCGCTTCGCGCGCGCTGTCGTGATGAGGCGCGTCGCGCCCCCTGCGGGCGGGGCATCCCCGAGCCGCAGGGGCGCGTCAACGGATTGCGTCATTCGGAACTCCACATCCTCGTGGTTCTCAGGCGAACGGGTCGCCGCTAGGGAGTGAGCAGGATGGCCTCGGACGGCGAGGTGAGGACGGTCGCGTCGGCCTGCGCCTGCAGGCTGAGCTCGGCCGCCTTCAGCGCGTGCGCCTGGCTCATGGCGGTCTCGGTGCCGTCGATGCAGTCGCGGATGAGCTGCCCGAAGTACGGGAACCCGGCCATGCCGTTCGCGTTGAAGCGGTACTGCCCCTCCTGGTTGACGAGGAGCACCTGGCCGCCGCCGTTGTCGGTGGTGATGTCGATGTACTTGCGCAGCTCGATGTACCCGTCGGTGCCGAGCAGGAGGGTGCGTCCGTCGCCGAACACGCCCAGGCCATCCGGTGTGAACCAGTCCACGCGGACGTACCCCGTGGCGCCGTTGTCGAGGATGACGTGCGCGTCGCCGAAGTCCTGGAGGCCCGGGGTCTCGGGGTGCGCGTAGTTCGCGATCGTCGAGGTCGACACGCGGCCGTCCGCCGCGCCGGTGTAGTGGAGGATCTGGTCGAAGTTGTGACTGCCGATGTCGCAGAGGATGCCGCCGTAGTGGGCCGGGTCGTAGAACCAGTCGGGCCGGCCTCCTCCGATGCGGTGCGGGCCGAAGCACACCACCTGCAGGACCCGCCCGATCGCCCCGCGCTGGATGAGCTGATCGGCGAGGATCGCGGCCTCCGAGTGCACGCGCTCGCCGTAGTAGACGGCGTACTTCAGGCCCGTCCGCGCGGTGGCCTCGCGCACCGCCTCGAGCTGCGCGAAGGTCGTGAGCGGCGCCTTGTCGACGAACGCGTGCTTGCCCGCCTCGATCGCGCGCAACCCGATGGGAGCACGCTCGGAGGCGATCGCCGCGGTCGCGACGAGCCGCACGTCGGGGTCGTCGAGAACCTGCTGCTCGCTGGATGCGATGCGGGCCGTCGGGTACTTCTCGGCGAACGCGGCGGCGCGCTCGGGGTTCTCGTCGAAGACCCACGTCACCGTCGCGCCGGCGCCGAGGAGTCCGTCGGTCATCCCGAAGATGTGACCGTGGTCGAGGCCGACGGCCGCGAAGGCGAACTCCCCCGGCGCGACGGCGGGCTGCGGAAGCGGGTCGAAGGTGTACGGATGGCTCATCGGGGGTTCTCCTGGTCTGTCACGTCGTAGGCGCGGATCCGTCCGCACATTCCGAAGGCGCGCTCGCCCGCGGGCGAGGACGCCTCGTGCACCCGGGCCTCGCGCAGGTGGGCGACGTCGCCCCGCGCGATCGCCTCGGTGAGCGCGAGGGAGCGCTCCGCCTGGGCCAGCGGCCGCTCGCGCACGAGCTGCCCCCATGCGGCGGCGCGATGCAGGACGAGTGCACCGGCCGCCGCATGGAAGTCTTCAAGGGGCCGGCGGTCGCCCGCGACGACCGCGTCGCGCAGCACCTCGAACCCGGTCACCGCGAGATCGCGGCGACGGGCGGCGCGCTCGGCGCGCCCCTCCGCCTCGCCCAGCGACGCCGCCTCGGCGTACGCGTCGGCGTTCCCGACGATCTCGGCGGGAAACGTCATCACGGCGTCGCCCGCCTCGGGAAGACCCGCGTTGCTCATCAGCACGAGCACCTTCAGCCCTCCGCGGTTCACCGCGCGGTGGATGGTGCCGGGGGTGAACCACACGACGGCCCCGGGCTCGAGGTCCGTCTCGCGGAAACCGTCGCCGTCGATCGTCTGCAGCGCGCCGCGCCCCTCGACCACGAGGTACGCCTCGGTCGACACGAGATGCATGTGCGGGCTGCCGCCGCAGATGCCGTCGGGCGCCGCGCCGTCGTAGATGTCGAGGTGCGACAGCGAGGTGCCGCCCGGGAACGATGAGGCGCTCATGATGCCGCCTCGACGAGGGACGCCTGCTTCTCGTAGAAGTGCGGAGCGTGCTCGACGAGCTGGCCGGCACGGTAATAGGGGTCGTCGGCCTTGAGGGGCAGCTCGACGAACGCGCGCTCGATGCCCGCCTTGTAGATCGCCGTGACGACCTCGATCGCGTTGCGACCATCCCGCCCATCCGCGATCGGCGCGCGCCCGTCGCGGATCGCGCCGAGCAGATCCCCGATCTGCCCCTCGTGCCCGTAGTGCCCCAGGGGCTCCTTCGCCGCCGCGACCGCCTCGATCTCGGCGACCAGATCGGCGTCGCCGCCCTTCGCGGGGAAGCCGCCGCCATCCGCGCGCTCCGCGATCACCTTCCACGGCTGCGAGACCCGCGCCTTCTCGCCCTGGATGACGATCTCCTGCTCCTCGCCGTGGTGCACGACGGAGCTCGTCAGCTGCGCCAGGCCCCGCTCATAGCGGAACACGGCGACCGAGAGATCCTCGACCTCGCTGTTGTCGTGCTGCGCGTTCGCGAGCATCGCGGTGATCTCGGTCGGACGACCGAGGAGCCACAGCAGCAGATCGATGTGGTGGATCGCGTGGTTGAGGGTGCAGCCGCCGCCCTCCTTCTCCCACGTGCCCCGCCACCAGAGGTCGTAGTACGGAAGACCGCGCCACCACGCCGAATCCACACGCACATGCGAGATCGTGCCGAGCAGGCCCGACTCCACGACCTCCTTCAGGGTCGCGAGATCGTCGCGGAACCGGTTCTGAGCCACGACCGACAGCACCTTGCCCGAGCGCTCCTGCGCCGCGAGCATCGCGTCGCACTCCTCGAGAGACGGCGCCATCGGCTTCTCCACGAGTACATTCACGCCCCCGTCGAGGGCCGCGATCGACAGCGCGGCGTGCGTCGACGGCGGCGTCGCGATGCTCACGAGGTCGAGCCCCGCCTCGGCGATCATGCGAAGAGGATCGTCGTACCCCACGGCGTCGGTCAGCCGGAACTCCGCCGCCTTCTGCGCGGCCTTCCCGGGCATCACGTCGGCGAGCGCGACGATCTCGCACTCCTCCGGGAACGCGAGATACCCGCTGATGTGGGCACTCGCGATGCTGCCCGTGCCGATGATCCCGATTCTGAGCATTGCTTCCTCGCAAGTTCTACTACGTATTACTAAGACGTAGTAGGTAGTATGGACACATCGCGTCCGCTCGGTCAAGAGGTTTTTCGGGGCAGGATGTCGAAGATGGGGGATCGAGGGATGGCGAAGCGCCCGACCAGCCACGACGTCGCGCGACGAGCGGGGGTGTCGCAGTCGACGGTGTCGTTCGTGTTCACGGGGCGCAGCGGCATCTCGGAGGCGACCCGCGAGCGGGTCCTGAAGGCGGCTGCCGACCTGAACTACCGCCCCAATCTGGCGGCGCGATCGATGCGCACTCAGCGCACCGGCCGCATCGCGGTCGTCATCCCGGTGACAGGCCTGAACCTCTTCCCCGTCCTCGAGGGCGCCGTCTCGACCGCCCGCGATGCCGGCTACGTCGTGGAGGTCCTCAGCCTCTCCCGCTCACCCGAGGAGCGAGAGGGCGAGCTCGCGTCGCTCATCGACTCGACCGAGTACGAGGGCGTCCTCTCCTTCAGCCCCATGCGGACCCCGCGCGTCGCGTCCGATGCCGCAGCGCCGGTCTTCCTCTCGCTCTCCGAGTTCGACGAGGAGATGCACGCGACGGGGGCGTTCAGCGACGCCCGCCCGGTCGTCGAGATGATGGAGCGGCTGGTCGAGCTCGGGCATCGCCGCTTCCTCCACGTCGCCGGCCCCTCCGACTTCCCCGCCGCCGTCGCCCGACGCGACGCCTATCTCGCGACGATCGACCGGCTCGGCGTGGAGTCGCTCGGCGTCGTCGGCGGCGACTGGAGCGGGATCACCGCGAGCCGATGCGTGAGCGAGCTGCCCGACGACGCCCCGCCGCTGGCGATCCTCGCGGCGAACGACGTCCTCGCAGCCGGCGCGATCCGGGCGGCTGTGTCGCGCGGATGGTCGGTGCCGGGCGATGTGAGCGTCACCGGCTGGGACGACCTCACGATGAGCGCGCACTTCATCCCGTCGCTCACGACGGTGTTCCAGGACCGTCAGCGGCTCGGCACCGACTCCATGCGCCGCCTGATCGCGGCGATCCGCGGTGAGACGCCGCCCGAGCAGGAGGCCGTGCTGCAGCGCGTCGTCTGGCGGGAATCGGTCGCGCCGCCCCGCGCGCGCTGACCCCTCAGGCGGTGGCGGCGCCCCTCGGCGCCGCGAACTCCTCGAGTGCCTCGATCGCCTCGGTCGAGAGCTCGAGGCGGCTCGCCGCGATCGCATCGTCGATCTGAGCGGGACGCGAGGCTCCGATGATCGCCGTCGTCACGACGGGATCGCGCAGCACCCAGGCGATCGCGAGCTGCGGGATCGACACACCGGCTTCCCGCGCGATCGCGTCGATCCCCCGGATGCGCCGCAGGTAGTCGTCGGTGATCGCCGACTCGTTCAGGAAGAAGCTCCCCGCCGCGCGAGAGTCGGCGGGGACGACGCCGTCGATGTACTTGCCGGTCAGCAGACCCTGCGCGAGCGGCGAGAACACGGCGCTGCCGACCTGCAGCTCGCGCAGGAGCGGGAAGAGCTCGGCTTCCGGCGTGCGGTCGAAGAGCGAGTACCGCGGCTGATGCAGGAGCAGGCGCACGCCCTCTCCGGCGAGCAGCTCGTGGGCGCGCCGCGCGAGGGGCGCGGGGTAGTTCGAGATGCCCACGTAGAGCGCCTTGCCGCTGCGCACGATGTCGACGAGCGCCTGCATCGTCTCCTCGATGGGCGTCTCGGGGTCGACGCGATGCGAGTAGAAGACGTCGACGTAGTCGGTGCGCATGCGCGTCAGGCTCTGCTCGAGCGAGCGCATGAGGTACTTGCGCGAGCCGCCGTCCCCGTAGGGCCCCGGCCACATGTCATAGCCGGCCTTGCTCGTGACGAAGAGCTCGTCGCGGTAGCGCCGCAGGTCGGAGTCGAGCACCGTGCCGAAGGTCGACTCGGCGGCGCCGTAGGGCGGCCCGTAGTTGTTCGCGAGGTCGATGTGCACGACGCCCCGATCGAAGGCGTGCAGGAGGATCTCGCGCTGGCTCTCGATCGAGCGGTCACGCCCGAAGTTCTGCCAGAGGCCGAGCGAGACGCGCGGCAGCTTCACCCCGCTCGCGCCGGCGCGGAGGAACGGCACGTCGTCGTAGCGCGACGCCGAGGCGACGTGCGGCGCGTGCAGGCGGGGGTCGTCGGCGGCGATGGGCATGGCGCTCCTCTGCGAGGCGGATGGGATGGTGCGTCAGACGAGGACGCCGGCAGGGCGATGCTACCGCGGGCTGATTTCACACGATCGATACATCCGCGAAAACGGGGAGGACCCGGCTGTCGAGAGGATCGGTTTCTATCAACCGACAGAAATCGACCCTCGTGCGGGAGCAGCCATGATCATCCTCGGAGTGAGCGTCACCGTCCTCGTGATCCTCGTCGTCGGAATCGTCGTCGCCCGGCGCGTTGACGGCGACAGCGAGAACTTCCTCGTCGCGGGAAGGCGTCTCGGCGTTCCGCTCGTGGCCGTCTCGCTCACGGCCGCGGCGGTCGATGCCAATGCGACCGTCGGGAACACGGACCTCACCGCCGACTTCGGGTTCTGGTCGGGCGCTTCCCTCGCCATCGGCCTCGCGATCTGCCTCGTCGTCGTCGGGGTGTTCCTCGCCAAGCCGCTGAACGCGATGAAGCTGTTCACGCTCGGCGACTTCTTCCGTCTCCGCTACGGCAGGGCGACCGAGATCGTGGCGAGCGCAATCATGGTCGTCTCGTTCACGACGCTTCTCGCCGGGAACCTCGTCGCCTGCGGATTCCTGATGGAGCGCTTCGCCCGGATCCCCTACGCATGGGGCGTCGTGATCTCCGTCGTGCTGGTGCTCGCGTACACCGTCGCGGGCGGCCTCGTCTCCGACGCCTACACGGCCGCGATCCAGACGACGATCACGGTCGTCGCCAGCGTCGCGCTCCTGGTCTGGACAGCGCTCAGCTTCGGGATCGTCGTCCCGGAGGGCATGGGCCCCTTCGATCTCGAGCAGCTGGCCGACCCCGCAGCCGGGGCCCCGATCAACTGGGCCACGCTCATCGCCCTCGGGATCGGAGACATCGTCGCGATCGACTTCATGCAGCGGGTCTTCGGCGCACGCACGCCGCAGATCGCCCGGCGAGCGTGCTTCACCGCAGCCGCCCTTACGGCAGGTGTCGGCACGGTCTTCGCACTCGTCGCCCTCGCCGCCGCGAGCGCACTCGGGCTCACGGCCGAGAACGGTCCGGTTCTCTACCAGCTCCTCGACGGATGGGCACCGCCCATCCTCTCGATCCTCGTGCTCTCGGGCATCGTTGCCGCCTCGTTCTCCACGGCCTCCGGCGCGATCCTCGCCACCTCAGCCGTGATCGTCCGCAATGTCTTCCGAGTGCGCAGGCCGATCGGCGCCGGACGCCGCGACCCGCTGCTCGTGTGGACGCGAGCAGCCATGGTGCCGATCGTCGTCGTGGGCGCGATGATGGCCATCCAGATCAGTCAGACCGGCGTGCTGCTCACCCTCGCGTTCGACATCATGCTTGCCTGCCTCGCGGCTCCGTTCATCCTCGGCGTCTACTGGCGACGGCCAGGCGCGGTCGCGATCCTCGCCTCGGCCGGCGTCGGCTTCGTCGTCCGGATCGTGTTCCTGGCCCTCCAGCCGACGCTGTACGGGGTCGAGAACGACATCCTCTACATCCCGAACACGATCGTCGACGGCACGTTCGACGGCTGGGCGACGCTGCTGTCGTTCGCGATCGGTCTGGCGGTCTTCCTCGTCACCGCGTGGGTGAGCCCTCGCAGCGCCGCAGAGCTGGCCGACGAAGCCGTGGTCCAAGAGGACCTGCGCCGCGAGCAGGAGAAGGAACTCGCCGCCGTGCCCCAACCCGTCATGGCCTGACGCGGACGCCGAAGCCGATCGGCCGTCCGATGGGCCGATCGGCCGTGTCAGGCGGGCGCATCGACGACGCGCAGGCACGCGTCGGCGATGCGCTCCGCGATGCCGTCCGTGGCGGCGCCGTCGCGGCGGAGGGTGATCACCAGCTCGACGAGCTGCATGCAGCAGGCGCCCGCGAATGCACCGTCGACCGTCGGGTCGATCCGCTGCGCCAGCGTGCCGTACACCCGTGCGAGTTCGGCGCGCGCAGCGCGGAACGGCGCGAACGGTTCAGCCGCCGTCTCCGGCGAGAGGTACATCGTCCCGATGTTGTGCGGTTCCTCGAGAAGCGTGCGCACGTCCGCCATCGCGAGCTCTCGCAGCGCTTCCCGCGGATCCGGCTCATCGAGGAAGTCCGCCGCGCGCTCGAGGGTCGGCAGCACGGATGCCTGCAGCAGGGCGAGCAGGATCTCCTCCTTGCCGCCGAAATGGTAGTAGAGGCTCGCCTGCCGCATGCCCGCCCGCTCGGCGATCTGCCGCGTGCTCGTCGCCGCGTAGCCGCGCTCGGCGAACAGGGCGGCGGCGGCATCGAGGATCTCCTGGCGCGGCTCGACCCCCGGCCGGCCGGGTATTGCTCGGGGCCGTCCGGGGGTCGATGCGCGCATCGTCCTATTCTGCCTGCGACCTCCGGTACGCCCGCCACCCGCCGAACGCGGTGATGTCGGCCGCCGCGTCGAACGCGGCAGGCTCGGCGAGGAAGCCGGATACGGACGAGCCGTCCGAGAGCTCCACCTGCCCGATGGCCATCGGCCGCGGGAGGGACGCGACGAACCCCCCGAACCCGGAAGAGGGCAGTCGCCAGACCTCCCCGGAGATCGACGCGCCGCCCTCGCCGATGCGTCGGAGACCCGGCTTCTCGGGAACCGTCGCGAGAGCATGGAGCCGGTACTCGGGTGCCGTCTGCACCTCCCGGAGGAACGTCCCGCCTGCCGCGATGAGCTGATGGTTGAGCGGCTGCCCGGAGAGGTGCGCCCCGACCACGAGGATGTCGGTCGGCGCGTCGGCGAGCCGCATGGCGAGTTCGGCGAGCCGCCGATCGGAGAACGCCGGCCCGGTGAGCATCACGCCGAAGGGGCCGCCGTCCACCGCGCCGGCCGGCACGGCGAGCGACGCGTAGTCGAGCAGGTTCGCGAAGTTCGTGAACCGCCCCATCCGGCTGTTCGCGCCGATCGGATCGGCCGCGACCTCGGCGAGCGTCGGATGCCAGACGGTGGTCGGGGTGAGCAGCGCGTCCGTGCCCGCCAGGCGCGCAGCGCCCTCGAGGCCGAGGCGCTCGAGGCGCTCGCGATCGCGGAACACGTCCGCCGCGCTGAAGCGGTCACCGCCCAGGACGATCTCGGCGACGGTCGGATCGATGTCGGCTCCGACGAGATCGCGGTGGCTGCGGATGAAGTCGCCTACCGCTGCCGTCCGCTCGGCGACGAAGGCGCCGCCGTACAGCAGGAGCGCCGCCTCGACGAGAGGGGCGATGTCGACGGGGACGATCTCCACGCCGGTCGCCTCGAGTCGGCGGACGACCGTGTCGAACGCCTCGGCCCACCCGTCGGCGAGGCCGTCCAGGTGCTCTTGCGTGGGCACGGCGACGCGTGGCGCCGCGCTGAGCCCTGGCCCGGGACGATCGACGCGGACCAGCGGGTCGACGCCGTCCGGTCCCGCCATGATCTCGGTCGCTCTCCGGGCGAGCCGGAGGTCCCTGGCGAACACGGTGACCACGTCGATGGAGCGGCAGGCGGGGACCACGCCCGTGGTGGGGACGAGCCCCACCGTCGGCTTGACTCCGAACACGCCGTTGAGTGCCGCGGGCACCCGCCCGGAACCGGCCGTATCGGTGCCGAGCGCGATGTCGGCGAATCCGAGCGCAACCGCGACCGCAGAGCCCGAGCTCGACCCCCCGGAGATCCGATCCGGACGCCAGGCGCCTCGCACGGCGCCATAGGGGCTCCGGGTTCCGACGAGGCCCGTGGCGAACTGGTCGAGGTTCGTCTTCCCGATGACGACCGCACCGGCTGCGCGCAGTCGTGCGACGGCCGGCGCATCGGCCTCCGGCAGGTACGCGTATGCAGGGCAGCCCGCGGTCGTCGGGAGTCCCGCCACGTCGATGTTGTCCTTCACGGCCACGAGCACGCCTGCAAGCGGCAGCCGCTCGTCGACGGCCGCCGCCTCTGCCTCGACCTCCGCCTGCGGCCGCAGGGCGATCCACACCTCGGGTCGATCGGCTTCGGCCATCCGCGCGTACGCCTCGGCCACGCGCACCGTCGCCGTCCTCGTCATCACGCCACCTCCACAGCAGCGAGCACCTGGCCCGCCGCCACCTGCTCACCTTGCGACACGTAGACCTCCACGACCCGACCTGCCGCCGGGGCGAGCACGGGATTCTCCATCTTCATGGCCTCGAGCACGACGAGTCGGTCGTCCTCGCTCGTCCACGCCCCGGCCTCGGTGTCCACACGCCAGACCGACGCGGCGAAGGGCGCGGTCACCGCCACGCACCCGGGCGGGATGACGACCTCGTCGGCGGGAGCTGCCGGCTGCTCGTAGACCCGGTCGAACTCTCCGGCTGCGCGCCACCGCTCCTTCTCGGCGGTGAACGCCGCCTGCTGCGTGGCCTGAAAGTCCGCGATCGAGGCGGCCTCGCGCTGGAGGAAGTCCTCGTGATCGGCGAGGACGAAGGCGCCGTCCTCCGTGCGGAAGTCCCCGCGCCCTGCGTCCACCTCCGCACGGAGCTCGAGCAGCTCCTCGGCCGAGACCGGGTACCAGCGGATCCGATCGAACGGGCGCAGCGCCCACGGGTTCTCCCGGAACAGGCCACCGCGACGGAAGCGATTCCAGATCTGGACCGTGCGGCCCACGAACTGGTAGCCGCCCGGTCCCTCCATCCCGTAGATGCACATATACGCGCCCCCGATCCCGACCGAGTTCTCCGCGGTCCACGTGCGGGCGGGGTTGTACTTCGTCGTGACCAGCCGATGCCGCGGGTCGACCGGGGTCGCCACCGGCGCGCCGAGGTACACGTCGCCGAGCCCCATCACCAGGTATTCGGCGTCGAAGACGATGCGCTGCACGTCCTCGACCGACTCCAGCCCGTTCACCCGCCGGATGAACTCGATGTTCCAGGGCGTCCACGGGGCGTCGTCGCGCACGCTCGACATGTACCGCTCGATTGCGACGCGCGTGGCGGGGTCGTCCCAGGACAGCGGAAGGTGCACCGTCCGCGACGGCACGACGAGGTCGCGGGTCGGCGGGAGCTCGGCCTCGATCTCCTGGAGCGCGTCGAGCAGCTGCGAGGCGCGGACGACCGACGGGTCGGTCTGGATCTGCAGCGAGCGGATGCCCGGTGTGATGTCGCGCACGCCCGGCAGACCGCGGGCGATCACCTCCTGCTGCAACGCGTGCACGCGCATGCGGAGCCCGAGGTCGAGGATGTTGTCGCCGTACTCGACGAGGATGTTCGCGTCTCCGTCGCGCCGGTAGGCGACCTTCGGTGCCGCGAGAGCTCCGTCGCGGACGACCGCCTCGCGCCGCGCGAGCACGCCGTCGTCTCCGTCGCCGGCGCCGCGACCGTGGACGAGCACCGCCCCGAACACCGACGCGTCCTCCTCCCGAACGGGCGCGAACCGCACGGTGTCGCCCGGGCGCAGCTGTCCGACCTTCCAGAGCTCGCCGCTCGCGACGACGGCCGGGCACACGAAGCCGCCGAGACTCGGCCCATCCGGGCCCAGGATGATCGGTGTATCGCCCGTGAAGTCCAGCGCGCCGACGGCATAGGCGGTGTCGTGGATGTTGGACGGGTGGAGGCCCGCCTCGCCGCCGTCCTCTCGCGCCCATGCCGGCTTGGGCCCTCGCAGGCGCACTCCGGTCCGGGCCGACTGCACGTCGACCTCGTAGACGGCCGCGTAGAGCTCGTCGATGTCGGCTCGCGTGAAGAACTCGGGAGCGGCATGCGGACCCTCGGTGACCCCGATGACCCATTCCCGCGTGAGCGGCACGCGGGTCCGCGCTGCCGTCGGCTCGGACACCGCGTGATCGGCGGGCCGGAGCACATCGCCGGCGACGAGTGCGCGGCCACCGTGACCGCCGAAGCCGCCCAGGGTGAAGGTGGATGCGCTGCCCAGGTAGAGCGGAGCGGAGAATCCGCCCCGGATCGCGAGGTACGCGCGCATGCCGCTCGTGCTCGCGCCGATCGCGAGCACAGACCCCGCCCGCACGGTGAGCGGAGTCCACATCGCCGCGTCGACGCCGTCGATCGTCACGGGCGAATCGGCGCCGGTCACGGCGACGACCGTGTCGTACGAGAACCGCAGGCGCGGCCCCGACATCGTGATCTCCAGGGCGGGAGCCTCGGGAGCGTTCCCCACCGCGACGTTGGCCTCGCGGAACGAGACCGCATCCATCGGGCCGGACGGCGGCACCCCGATGCTCCAGAGGCCGATGCGGCCGGGCAGATCCTGGATCGTGCTCATGAGGCCCGGGAGCACGACGTCGATGCGCGGCTCGGGGTCGTCCGGCTCTCCGAGCGTCCCGGTGTCGTGCCGCACGGCTCGGATGTCGGGATCGTCGCACAGCGCACGGAGCATGCCGAGACCCGTGACGATACCGTCGATGCGCGTGGCGAGGAGCGCCTCGCGGAGCCGGTC
This sequence comes from Microbacterium sp. SA156, assembly GCF_049065455.1. Lineage (NCBI taxonomy): Bacteria > Bacillati > Actinomycetota > Actinomycetes > Micrococcales > Microbacteriaceae > Microbacterium > Microbacterium sp. SA156. The sequence goes on along the minus strand of NZ_JBAKGU010000004.1, from coordinate 188,753 downwards.
GAATGCGCTCTCGCGGTCGTCGGCGTGCACGATCACCTTGGCGAGCATCGGGTCGTAGTCGGGCGTCACCTCGAGGCCCGACTCGATCCAGCCGTCGATGCGGACGCCCTCGCCAGAGGGGAACTCGGTGCAGGTCACCAGTCCGGGTGACGGCGCGAACCCCTTCGCGGGGTCTTCCGCGTAGACACGCGCCTCGAGTGCGTGACCGCGCATCGGCCGCTCCGCGAAGAACGCGTCGTCGAACGCCTCGGCGCCGTTCCTGCCGAGTTCGATCATGAGCGCGACGAGGTCGATGCCGAAGACCGCCTCCGTGACGGGATGCTCCACCTGGAGACGCGTGTTCACCTCGAGGAAGGCGACCTCCTCTCGCTCGGGGTCGTAGATGAACTCGACCGTGCCGGCCGAGCGATAGCCCACCGACTCGGCGAGACGGCGTGCTGCGGCATGCATGTCGCGGCGCACAGCCTCGGGCAGGCCGGGCGCCGGCGCCTCCTCGATGACCTTCTGGTTGCGGCGCTGCAGCGAGCAGTCGCGATCGCCGAAGACGGCGACGCGGCCCTCGCCGTCCCCGAAGACCTGCACCTCCACGTGGCGCGCTCGCGTGACGAGCCGCTCCAGGAAGACCCCGCCTGCACCGAAGCTGCGCGCCGCCGTCGCCTCGACGGCCGCGAATCCCTCGCGCACCTCGTCGGGCGTCCGGCAGACGCGCATCCCGATGCCGCCTCCGCCGCCGGTCGCCTTCAGCATGACGGGCAGGCCGATGCGCTCGGCGGCGGCGACGGCTTCGTCTGCCGAAGCGAGGATTCCGGTGCCGGGCAGCATCGGGACCCCCGCCGCCTCGGCGAACGCCCGTGCGGTGTGCTTGAGCCCGAACGTCTCGATCTGCGCGGGAGTCGGCCCGAGCCAGACCATGCCAGCGGCTTCGACGGCGCGCGCCGCGGCGATGTTCTCGGAGAGGAACCCGTACCCCGGGTGGATCGCGCCAGCGCCGTGCTCTCGCGCCGCGGCGATCACGGCGTCCACGCGGAGATAGGAGTCGGCCGCAGGCGCCGGCCCGAGGCGGACGGCGACGTCCGCTTCGCGGACGTGCGGCGCCGCACGGTCGGCGTCGGAGTACACGGCGACCGTGCGGATGCCCATCGCCTTCGCGGAGCGGATGATCCGGCGGGCGATCTCGCCGCGATTCGCGACGAGGAGCGTGTCGAAGGTCATGCGGGGGCTCCGTCCAGACGGGTGACGACCGCGCGCAGCGGCGTCACGTTGAAGTCGTTGCAGGGGTTGTTCATCTGGGGGCAGTTGGAGATGACGACGAGGACGTCGCGCTCGGCGCGGCACGCGACGCGGCGTCCGGGCGCCGACATTCCGTCGACGATTCCGAGCGACCCATCGGCCTCGACCGGGACGTTCATGAACCAGTTGATGTTCGAGACGAGGTCCCGCGCCGTGAGCCCCCACTTCGCCCCCTCGAAGAGGAAGTTCTCGCGGCAGGCATGCTGGTAGGCGGTGTGGTGCCCGTATCGCAGCGTGTTGGACTCCTGCGAGCACGCGCCCCCGATGGTGTCCTGACGGTCGATCTCGTTGCCGACGACGGTCATGAGCGGGCGTCCGAGATTCGAGCGGAGGACCGTTCCGGCCGTCACGTACGCATTGCCCTGCCAGGTGAGGGTGTCCGGCACGCTGTAGCGCTCGGCCAGCTCGTCTGCGGCGAAGATCAGGCAGTCGCCCGACTGGTTTCCGCCCACATCGACGAGGGTGAGGACGTCGCCCTGTCGCACGACGGCCGACCATGATGCGCGCGGGGCGATCACGTCGTCGAGGACGATCGCGCCGTTGACGAGCGGCTCCGACCAGTCGAGCGGCGAGCCTTCGACGTAGACGGGGCGAGGGGGAACGGTGGTGGCGATGGTCATGTCCGGCTCCTCACAGCCCCGCGAGCGCGGCGTAGGCGATCGAGTTGCGATAGGCGCGGGCCCGCTCGGGCGACGCGCTGAAGACGGCGTCACCGGGCGCAGTCGCCCGCGAGCGCCAGGCGTGCACCCTCAGGGGGCCGACGACGTAGTCGGTCCGTGGGTCCAGCGGATGCGGGGCGTTCGCGATGAGGAGGATGAGGGGCAGCTCTGCAACGAGATCGACATGTGTCCCCGCACCTGCGGCGCCCTTCCAGGCGAAGCGGCCGTCGGCGTCGACGTGCACTCCCTGGAAGAAGGAGACGGCGGGTGGGATGTCGCGTGCGGTGAGCCCGTGCTTCGCAGCCGCCATCCGCAGGAGCGCGTGGCCAGAGGGCGTCGCGCTCTCGGGGGCGGACTGCCCGTACTTCCGGTCGTTCCAGGCATCGCTCGACGCACCGCAGAACGCGTCGTGATGGCGGGAGGTGTCCTCCGCGATGGTCGCCAGGACACGCCCGTCGCCGGAGAGCAGGGGATGGCCCGTCGAGAGATAGGCCTGCCAGGGGATCTTCTGCGTATCGGCGACGTTCAGGCGCTCCTGCGGGTTGGCGGAGTTGTACAGGACCACGCTCGCGCAGGCCTCGCCGGTCGGGTCGTCGAACCGGACCCGAGTCCCCCGCTGCACCCGGAGGTGGGTGTATCCACCCGGGGCGACCGTCTCCGCCCACAGCAGCGCGTCCGCGTCCACCCCCTCCGGCGCGAACGGCGAGCCGGATGCGGGAACGTAGGGCATCCACTCCGACCGCGACTCGCGTTCCCTTGCGTCGGCTCTCGCGCGCTCGACGCTCCCGAGCGCCGCACTCCGGCCCATGCTGTCCACGGCGACCTCCAATTTCTATCAACTGATAGAAATCAAGCCAGGTCGTCGTTACGGGCGGATTTCGCCGCGAGGTCGATCGAGGAAAACCCGCCTCGTACGCTGGACGGCATGAGCGACCTGCGCGACCGGCTCCGGGCCATTCCCTCGTTCCCCGCGGAGCTGCCGGCGTTCGACCCCGCCACAACGCCATCCGATCCGCTCGATCTGCTGCGCTCCTGGCTCGACGAGGCGATCGCGTCGGGTGAGCGCGCACCGCACGCCTTCACCCTCACGACGGTGGGCGACGACGGACGCCCGGCAAGCCGCGCGCTCGTGATGAAGGACGTCGACGCGCGCGGCGTGCACTTCGCGGGACGGCGCAGCTCGCGGAAGGGCTGCCATCTCGCGCAGCGCCCGGTCGTCGGCGCGCACGTGTTCTGGCGGGCGCTCGGCCGTCAGGTCGAGGTGTCGGGTGAGGCCGTCGCGCTCTCCGCAGACGAATCGGCGGCTGACTGGCTCGCGCGCCCGACCGCGGGGGCTGCAGTCGATCCCGACTGGCAGGCGTGGGCCATCCGCCCGGATCGCGTCGAGTTCTTCCAGGCCGCGCACGATCGCGACCACGTGCGCGTCGTGTACCTGCGCGACGCCGGCGGATGGCGGCGCGAACGCGCGTGAGCGTCAGGCCGGGACGGCCTCGAGCGCGGTGCGCGTGCGCCGGCCGAGCAGGCCCGTGACGACGAGCAGCGCGATGACGACGCCCATCACGATCCAGCCGGGCGCGCCGAGCACGGTCGCGATCGCCGCGTCGTCGCCCGGACCGTTCCACAGCACGACGACCGATGCAGCCGTGTTGAGCGCTCCGTGACCGACCGCGGCGGGCCACACGTTGCCGGTCCAATACCGCGACCACTGCAGGATGACGCCGACGAACAGCGTGAACACGACCATGAGCGCGAGGCCGGCGGCATCCGGGCGCGCGAAGTTGTAGCCGAGCAGGATGACCGGCGCGTGCCACAGCCCCCACACGATGCCGATGAGGATGGCCGAGGGCCAGAATCCGAGCGGCGCGAGCGCGGTCGTGAGGAACCCGCGCCATCCGAGCTCCTCCCCGAACGCCGACACGGTCGCGACGACCGTGTTGACGGGGATGGCGGCGAGCGTGACGGCCATGTAGACGTCGGCCGTCATGCCCTCCGGGAGGAACGGCGCGATCTGCGACAGGCTCCAGTCGGGGTGCGCCCATCCGAGTGCCGCCGCGAGCAGCAGCGACGCCACCGCGATCGCGGTCCAGGCGACGGGGAACAGGAGGAACAGCGCGATCTTGCGGCCCACCGGCCGGAAGGGCACGAGCCCGAGGTAGTGCGCGCGCCGCCGCGGTCGCCGCACGAAGAACGTCGCGACGAGCGCCGCGACCGTGGGCGTCCACATCATGGCGGCCATGAGCGGCAGCGCGAGCGGCGAGCGGAGCCCCTCTCCGCCGATCCACAGGGGCAGCGTCACCACCCAGGCGAGGGCGAAGGCGATCACGAGGAAGGTCGCGACCGCGCCCCACGGGACGCGGGTGGTCTCCGGCATGCTCTCTGCGCTCGTCATGCCCCCAGCGTGCCCCGCCGCGCGCCCGGCGCGCCTCCCCCTAGGGGCGGAGTTCCGGGGATCCCCCGCACGGCGGAGGTCAGCGCGCGGCGGCGGCCTTCCGCTCTCGACGCGCCTTCCACCATGCCCAGAACCGCTCGAGCTGCCGCCTCAGCCATCCGGCCGCGCGCTTCGCCCAGCCGAACTCCGTGCCGAGCACCGCGAGGCCTGCGAAGACGATGAGCCACCCGGGCCCGGGCAACGGCACGAGCAGCAGGCCGCCGACGGCGAGGACGCCGCCCACCGTGCCGACCGCGATCCGGTAGGCGCGCTCGATGGTGCGGCTGCGCCCGATCGCGCGGCGCGTCGCGCGCCCGGCGCGCACCAGGGCGGATGGCCGCGGAGCCGGCCCGTCGAGGTGGGCGCCCGCCGTCGAGGTCGCCTGAATCGCATCCCGTTCCATGACGGGATTCCACACGATATATCTCGAAGGGCGCTGGGTGTTCAGGAACCCTGCGTCTGCTCCACCCATTCGAGGTACTCCTCGGACACGGTGCCCGTGACGTAGCGCCCGTCGAAGCAGCTCATGTCGAGGTCGTCGAGACCCCGCCCCGCGGTGCTTCCCTCGAGGATCGCGGCCTTGAGGTCCTCGACCTCCTGGTACACGAGGTGGTCGCAGCCCAGCTCCGCGGCGATCTCGGGGATCGACCGGCCGTGCGCGATGAGCTCCTTGCTCGACGGCATGTTGATGCCGTACACGTGCGGGTAGCGGACGGGCGGCGCTGCCGACGCGAAGGTGACCGACCGGGCGCCTGCATCGCGCGCCATCTGGATGATCTGCTTGCTCGTCGTGCCGCGGACGATCGAGTCGTCGATGAGCAGCACGTTCTTGCCCTTGAACTCGCTCGACATCGCGTTGAGCTTCTGGCGCACGCTCTTCTTGCGCACGGCCTGGCCCGGCATGATGAACGTCCGGCCGACGTAGTGGTTCTTGTAGAAGCCCTCGCGGTACTCGATGCCGAGCACGCGCGCGACCTGCATCGCCGCCGGACGCGACGAGTCGGGGATCGGCATGACGACGTCGATCGCCCCCTCGGGCACGTGCTTCTCGATCGTCGCGGCGAGCTTCGCGCCCATCCGCAGGCGCGCCTCGTACACCGAGATGCCGTTCATGATCGAGTCGGGGCGCGCGAGGTAGACGTACTCGAACGAGCACGGCGACAGCTGCGGCGACTCGGCGCACTGCTTCGAGAACAGCTGCCCGTCGTTCGTGATGAAGATCGCCTCGCCGGGCTCGACGTCGCGGACGACCTCGTAGTCGGCGTTCTCGAGGACGAGCGACTCGCTCGCGACGACCCACTCGTCGCCGCCGTCCTCCGCCGTGCGACGCCCGAGGATGAGCGGCCGGATGCCGAACGGGTCGCGGAACGCGAGGAGCCCGTACCCGGCGATGACGGAGATGACGGCGTACGCGCCCTCGATGCGCTTGTGCGTGCGCGCCACGGCCTCGAAGATGCGCTCGGGGTCGAGGTCGACGGGCGACGTCGTCGCCTGCAGCTCGTTCGCGAGCACGTTGAGCAGGAGCTCGGTGTCGCTCGACGAGTTGAGGTGGCGGCGGTCGCGCTGCGCCATGTCGAGCGTGAGCTCGCGGGTGTTCGTGAGGTTGCCGTTGTGGATGAGGATGATGCCGTACGGCGCGTTCACGTAGAACGGCTGGGCCTCCTCCTCACTCGAGGCAGTGCCCTTGGTCGCGTAGCGGACGTGGCCGAGGCCGACGTTCCCGAGGAGCGAGCGCATGTCGCGCGTGCGGAAGCCCTCGCGGACCATCCCGCGCGACTTGCTCATGTGCATGACGCCGCTCGGCTCGGCCGTGGCGATGCCCGTGGCGTCCTGGCCGCGGTGCTGCAGCAGGAGAAGGGCGTCGTAGATGTCCTGGTTGACCGGGCCGCGCCCGACCGCTCCGACGATGCCGCACATGTGGGGTTACTTCGCTCCGTCCGCGTATGCGCCGACCAGGCGGACGGCACCGCCGTCGACGCCCTTGGCGCCCTGTTCGAAGGCGCCCTCGGGGCGCTCTCCGGTCTTGACCGTTCCGACCTGCCACGCGTCGATCCCGTCGGCGGCGAGCGCCGAGACGGCCGCGTCCACCCGCTCGGGGGCCAGGACCGCGAGGAAGCCGATGCCGAGGTTCCACGTGCCCTCGCTCGACTCGAGCGAGGTGCCGGCGATGTCGCTCAGCACGCGGAAGACGGGCGAGGGCGACCACGTCGAGCGGTCGACCTCGGCCCACGTGCCGACCGGGAGCACCCGGGCCAGGTTGGCTGCGATGCCGCCGCCGGTGACGTGGCTGAGCGCGTGCACGTCGTCGCCGAGGGACTCGATGAGGCGCAGCAGCGGCGAGGTGTAGAGCCGCGTGGGCTCGAGCAGCGCCTCGCCCCAGGTCGCGCCGAGGTCGTCGGAGCGGTCGGCGTAGCCGATGCCCGCGCCGGAGAGGATGTGCCGCACGAGCGAGTAGCCGTTGGAGTGCAGGCCGCTCGAGGAGAGCGCGAGCACGGCGTCGCCGTGGCGCACGCGCTCGGCGCCGAGCACGCGGTCGGCCTCGACCACGCCCGTCGCGGCACCCGCGACGTCGTAGTCGTCGACGCCGAGGAGGCCAGGGTGCTCAGCGGTCTCGCCGCCGACGAGGGCCGTCCCCGTCGCCGCGCACGCCTCGGCGATGCCGCGCACGATGTCGGCGATGCGCTGCGGCACGACCTTGCCGCACGCGATGTAGTCGGTCATGAAGAGCGGACGGGCGCCGACCACGACGATGTCGTCGACGACCATGCCGACGAGGTCCTGGCCGATCGTGTCGTGCTTGTCGATGGCCTGCGCGATCGCGACCTTGGTGCCGACGCCGTCGGTGCTCGTCGCGAGCAGCGGGCGACGGAAGTCGCGCAGCGCGCTCGCGTCGAAGAGCCCGGCGAACCCGCCGACACCGCCGAGGACCTCGGGGCCGTGCGTGGCGCGCACCGACGACTTCATGAGCTCGACGGCGAGGTCGCCGGCAGCCGTGTCGACGCCGGCCTGGGCGTAGGTGGATGAGGGGGTTTCAGCCGCAGCTGCGGTGGGATCGAAGACCACCGGACAAGGATAGCGGCCGCTCGCTGTGCCCGGATTCAGGCTTCGTCGACCTGCTCGTGCGCGACGTGCACCTCGCGCGTGCGCCGGCCGATCGTCCAGTCGAGCACGAGCGCGACGAGCATCCCGAGGAGCACACCCGCGGGCACGCACCACAGCATGATGAAGCCGAACGCCTGCGACGGCGAGTAGACGACCTTCGTGAAGGGGCTCGCCTCCCCCGTGCCGTCGAACACGGTCGACAGGATGAGCGCGGCGATGATGCCGACGGCGGCCCCGAGCGCGGCGAACACGCTGTACTTCGGGGCGCGGCGCACCTTCGCCACATCGGCGTCGGTGTGCGCTGCGGAGGTCTCGGCCATGGTCGGTATTCTCCCCCGGCATCCTGGGAACCGTCTCCCATCGGGTGACGAGCCGGGAACCGTCAGAAGAGGACCGGCAGGAGCATCGAGATGTCGGCGCGCGTGCCGGAGGCCGAGATGCGGCCCGCTGCGGCCTCGTCCTCCCAGCTGCGCTCGCCGGTCGCGACCGCGATCCACGTGACCGGGTCGAGTTCGACGACGTTGGGCGGGGTGCCGCGCGTGTGGCGCGGGCCCTCGATCACCTGCACGGCGCCGAACGGCGGCACGCGCACCTCGACGCTGCCGCCGGGCGCGCGCTCCTCGAGCAGCTGCAGGAGGTAGCGGACGGCCGTGGCGAGGTCGGTCCGCTGCGGCCGGCTCCCCTGCGCGACGGCGGCGCGGACGGCCGCGATCGCGTCGCGGCCGTCGCCCGTCGGGATCCTCCGTGCCATCCCGTCAGCTTACGGTCGCCTCCGCGTAGGAGGCGGCCCAGGTCAGCACGCGGTCGGCGCTCTCCTCGTCGGAGAGGTCCTCGATGCGCGTCATGATCGACCACCGCACGCCGTACGGGTCGCGGATGGAGGCGAATCGGTCGCCCGAGACGAAGTCCTGCGGCGCCTCGCGCACCGTCGCACCCGCGGCCACGGCGCGCGCGACGACGGCATCGACGTCGGGGACGTAGAGGGCGATCGAGAAGTGCGCCGCGTCGCCGTCCGGCTGCGGGACGGTGCCGAAGGCCGCCATCGCCTCCCCCACCTCGAGCCGCCCGCGCCCGCCGAAGTCGAGCGTCGCGTGCGAGACGACGGACTCGCCGCTCTCGCCGGGCATCTCGACCGCGTACAGCTGCCGGGCGCCGAGCGCCTCGGTGTAGAAGCGCACGGCACTGCGCGCATCCCGCAGCGCGAGGAAGGGCGTGAGCGCGGTGACGGTGCGAGGGGTTCCGTTGTCGGTGTGCTCGCCGTTCGCGGCGATCGTGTTCTCTGCCATGCCCCGACGCTAGGTCGGGGGCTCGAGGCCGCGCTTGAAGATTCGCGCCATACTCGGACGCGTGGCCGACGACCCCCTGTTCCGGAAGGGCGATCTCACGCCGCGCCCAGACGTGCGGATGGTGCGGGTCGCGGCGTCGGCGGAGCTCGCGCCGGTCATGCGCCAGTGGTGGCAGCCCTCGTGGGATCTGCCCGACGGGGAGGTGCGCGCGCAGCACGTGCTCGGCTACCCCGTCGCGAATCTCGTCGCGGAGGACGGCGCCGCGCTGCTGTACGGTCCGACCACGACGCACGGGGTCCGCGAGCTGCGCGGCACGGGCTGGGCGCTGGGCGCGCTGCTCACGCCGGCGGCCGGGCGTCACCTCGCGACCCGCCCCTTCGCCGCACTGGTCGACGCGTGGGAGCCGGTCGCCGTCGACGGAGCGGTCGACCGTCCGGACACCGCGCGCGAAGCCCTGATCGAGGCGCTCCGCCACGTGCTCGAGCGGCTCGATGACGACGATCTCGCGGCGAACGCGCTCCTCGAGACGGTCGAAGGGGATCCGACGCTGCTCCGCGTCGCCGACCTCGCCGAGCGCATGCACCGCTCGGTCCGCTCGCTCGACCGCCTCGCCCGCCGCAGCTTCGGCCTGCCGCCCGCCGCGATCATCCGCCGCCGCCGTCTGCAGGACGCGGCCGAGGCCGTCCGGCTCGCGCCGGATCGCCCGCTGCGCGACATCGCCGCAGAGTTCGGCTTCGCCGACCACGCCCACCTCACGCGCGAGTTCTCGTCGGTCCTCGGGTTCACACCGTCGGAGTACCGCGCGGGGCCGTGAGCGTCATCGCGTTTCCGCGCCCGGAAGCGCCTCGGTAGGCTTCTGCGCGTGAAGATCCTCGTTCTCGGCTCCGGTGCGCGCGAGCACGCCATCATCCTCGCCCTGAAGTCGGAGGACGGGGGCCACGAGCTGCTCGCCGCCCCCGGCAACGCCGGCATCGCCCGCGACGCCGAGATCGTCGACGTCGACATGCTCGACGGCGCGGCGGTCACCGAGTTCGCGAACGAGCACGGAGTGAACCTCGTCGTCGTCGGCCCCGAGGCTCCGCTCGTCGCCGGCGTCGCGGATGTGCTGCGCGAGCACGGCATCCCCGTCTTCGGCCCGGGCAAGGCCGCCGCCGCGCTCGAGGGCTCGAAGGCCTTCGCGAAGCGGATCATGGAGGAGGCCGGGGTCCCCACGGGCCGCGCCACGCACGCGCGCTCGCTCGACGAGGTCGCCGCAGCGCTCGACGCGTTCGGAGCGCCCCACGTCGTGAAGGCCGACGGGCTCGCCGCCGGGAAGGGCGTGATCGTCACCTCCGACCGACAGGCGGCTCTCGACCACGCCGCCGAGTACCTGCCGACGGGGCCCGTGCTCGTCGAGGAGTTCCTCTCCGGGCCGGAGGTCTCACTCTTCTTCCTCAGCGACGGCGACACCGTGCGCGCCCTGAGCCCCGCGCAGGACTTCAAGCGCGCGCTCGACGGCGACGAGGGCCCCAACACCGGCGGCATGGGCGCCTACTCGCCGCTCCCGTGGCTCGCCGAGCGCTTCGGCGGCGAGGACGCCTTCGTCCAGCACGTGACCGACGAGGTCGCACTGCCGGTCATCCGCCGCCTCGACGAGGAGGGCACCCCCTTCATCGGCCTCCTCTACGCGGGACTCATCGTGACCGAGGCGGGCGTGCGCGTCATCGAGTTCAACGCGCGCTTCGGCGACCCCGAGACGCAGGTCGTCCTGCCGCGCCTCGTCACGCCGCTCTCGCGCCTGCTCCTGGCGGCGGCGACCGGCACCCTCGAGGACGAGCCGGCGCCCGCGTTCTCCGACGACGTCGCCGTGACGGTCGTCGTCGCGAGCGAGGGCTACCCCGAGTCGCCCGTGACGGGTCGGCCGATCACGGGCATCGTCGAGGCCGAGGCCATCACCGGGGTGCATGTCGCGCACGCCGCGACCGCGCAGGCCGACGACGGCGGACTCATCGCGACCGGCGGCCGCGTGCTCAACGTCGTCGCCCGCGGCGCCGACTTCCGCGAGGCGCGCGAGCGCGCCTACCGAGGCATCGCGGAGATCCGTCTCGAAGGCTCCCACCACCGCACCGACATCGCGGCCCGCGTCGCCCACTAGACGCGGCAGGCGCGCGGCGGGAGACGCACGGCGGGAGGCGCGCGCTGCCCGCGGCGGGAGGCGCGCGCTGCTCGCGGCAGGTGCGCGTCACCATCGCCGGGCGCGCTCCCAGTTGCGGCAGGGCTGCGAGGAGCCTCGCGTCACGCCCGCGCACGCGGGGATCGTCTCCGGCTCCGCCTCCTCGATCAGCACGGGCTCGCCGTCGTCATCGATGCTCCAGTGCTCGGGTGTCCAGAGATGGCGCGCAGGCGCGTACGCGTTGAAGAGCACCTCGCAGTCGCAGAACCCGCCCATCCCCTCCAGACGCGCCTCGAGCCCCGTCGCCCGCGGCGCTCGCTCGTCTCGGAACCGTCGCGCGAACCGCAGCGTCCCGTCGCATCCGAACTCGGTCATCATCCGGTTCAGGTAGCACACGAGGCACTCGACCTCGCGTGGTGTCGTCAGGCCGTCGGACAGCGCCCGGACGATCTGCTCGGCCTCATCGCCGACATCCTTCGTCTCCATGCGCAGACCGTACGGCCGACCGCCGACATCCGCGGATCGGCAGCTCAGCGCACGGCGAGACGCACGCGCGCGGAGGGCCTCGAGCCCTCGGGTGCGAGCGCAGCGAGCGTGCGCAGCAGCGTCGTGAGCCACACGAACGCGAGCCCCACCGCGACCGCCTCGAGACCGGTCGCGGAGTAGATCGCAAGGGGCCGCCACAGCAGGACCGCGACGACGAGGCCCCCGGCCACGCCCGCCGACGTCACCGCGAGGGCGCGAGGGCGGCCGGGGATGATCCGGATGGTCGCCACCGCCAGCGCGCCGAGGAGTGCGAGGAGGGCGAAGGCCGCGACGTTGTGGGCGAGCTGCGCGCGGTGGACCGGGAGCAGCCCGACGCCCGCGAGCGCGGCGCCGGCGAGCGCGAACAGCACGACGATCCATCCGATGCGGCCGAGCGCGTCGTCGCCGAGGATCCGGTGGAGGTCGCGGCCCACGTACGAGCCGACCGTCGCGAGCAGGAGCCCGCCGACGACGAGCGTGCCGTTGAAGGCCCAGGACGTCTGCCCGCCCGCGCCCAGCTGGGAGAAGTTGCGCTCCCACCACCGCGGGTCGGCCGCGGTGAGCATCGAGAACAGCGTCCCCGTGATGAGGAACGCGAAGAGCAGGGTGACGAGCTCGCGGGTGCGCAGGCGCATGCCGAGGCCATATGCGAAGCCTCCGCTCGCCGCCGAGGCGATGCCCGTGAGGAGCCCTCCGCCGAGCGGCGGCACCTCGAGCCCGTGCAGGCCGATCGCGAGCACCTCCCCCGCGCACAGCACCGCCAGCGCGCTCACGCCTGCGACAGCGAGGGCGACCGCGGCATCCGAGACACGCGACACGGCGGTCTGCCACGGCGGCATGCCCGCGGTCTCCGCACCGCGGAAGCGCACGGTGCTCATCGCGAACGCACCCGCGGCGACGAGCGCCGTCACGGCCGCCGCGGGGAAGCCGATCGACCCCTCTCCGGCAAGCGGCCGCGCGACGCCCCACAGCAGCGACGACCCCGCGAGCGCGCCGACGATGAAGCACACCCACGACGCCGCCGTCACGGCGGACTCGGAGCGGAGGGGGTCGACGTCGTTCACGCGTCCATCGAAGCACGCGCGTCGGACGTCAGGCGGAGCCACCGCCCCGCCCAGGTCGCAGAAAGCGGCCCCAACCGGCCGATCAAGGCCGCCAACCGCGACCCGAACAGCCGGCACCCAACCCAGGTCGCAGAAAGCGGCCCCAACCGGCCGATCAAGGCCGCCAACTGCGACCCGAACGACGCCGCCCAACCCAGATCGCAGAAAGCGGCCCCAACCGGCCGATTAAGGCCGCCAACCGCGACCTGAACGGCCACCGCGCCGCCACCGCCGCGGCCGTCGCCGCCGCGGCGCGAGCGTCAGTGCCGGGGCTTGCGCGGGGGCCGGTCGTCGCGGTCGCGGAAGCCGCCGTCGCGCGATCCGCGGCCGCGGCCATCCCGATCCCCGCGGTAGCCGCCGCGCCCGCCGCCGTCGCGGTCGTCGCGGAAGCGCCCGCCGCCACGCGGTCCGCCCGTGCTGCGGAACGGACGCGGGTCGGGCTTGAGCTCGATGAGCTGGCCGCTGATGCGCGTGTCGGCGAGGCGGTCGAGCGTCTCCTGCGGCAGGTCGGCCGGCAGCTCGACGATCGAGAAGTCGGGGCGGATGTCGATGCGACCGAAGTCGTCGCGACGCAGCCCGCCCTCGTTCGCGAGGGCGCCCACGATCTGGCGCGGCTCGACCCGCTGGCGCTTCCCGACCTCGATGCGGTACGGGGAGTACTGGCCGCCGCCGCGGGGGCGACGCTCCTCGCGTCCGCCGCGGTCGTCGTCGAAGCGGCGTTCGCGATCCTCGCGCTGCGCCCGCTCGCGCCGGGGCGGGTCGGGCGGCAGCAGGAGCGGCGTGTCGCCCTGCGCCACGACCGCGAGCGCGGCCGCCACGTCGGACTCGACGACATCGTGGTGGTTGACGTAGTGCGCGATGATGTCGCGGAACTCCGCGATCCGCTCCTGGTCGGCGAGCGCGGCCGTGATCGCGTCGTCGAAGCGGCTGAGGCGCGTGACGTTGACGTCCTCGGCGGTCGGGATCTGCATCTCGGTCAGCGGCTGCCGCGTCGCCTTCTCGATCGCGCCGAGCAGGCGGCGCTCCCGCGGCGTCACGAAGCTGATCGCGTCACCCGTGCGGCCCGCGCGGCCCGTCCGGCCGATGCGGTGCACGTACGACTCCGTGTCGATGGGGATGTCGTAGTTCACGACGTGCGTGATGCGGTCGACGTCGAGGCCGCGCGCGGCGACATCCGTCGCCACGAGGATGTCGAGCTTGCCCGACTTGAGCTGCTCGACCGTCCGCTCGCGCTGGGCCTGTGCGATGTCGCCGCTGATCGCCGCGGCCGTGTAGCCGCGGGCGCGCAGCTTCTCGGCGAGCGTCTCGGTCTCGCTCTTCGTGCGGACGAAGACGATCATCCCGTCGAAGTTCTCGACCTCGAGGATGCGCGTGAGCGCATCGACCTTCTGGGGGTACGACACCATGAGGTAGCGCTGGGTGATGTTCGCCGAGGTGGTCGTCTTGCTCTTGACCGTGATCTCCTCGGGGTCGTTCAGATGCTGCTGCGAGATCCGACGGATCTGCGCGGGCATCGTCGCCGAGAACAGCGCGGTCTGCTTGTCGTCGGGGGTGTCGGCGAGGATGGTCTCGACATCCTCCGCGAAGCCCATCTTGAGCATCTCGTCGGCCTCGTCGAGCACGAGGAACCGCAGCTCCGACAGGTCGAGCGTGCCCTTGTCGAGGTGGTCCATGACGCGGCCCGGGGTGCCGACGACGATGTTCACGCCGCGGCGCAGCGCCGAGAGCTGCGTGCCGTAGCCCTGTCCGCCGTACACCGGCAGGACGTGCACGCCCTTCATCCGCGCGGCGTACTTCTCGAACGCCTCGCAGACCTGCAGCGCGAGCTCGCGCGTGGGCGCGAGCACGAGCGCCTGCGGCGTCTTCTGCGTCGTGTCGAGCTGGTCGAGGATGGGCAGCGCGAACGCGGCCGTCTTCCCCGTCCCCGTCTGCGCGACGCCGAGGACGTCGCGCCCGCCGAGGAGAAGCGGGATGGTCTGGGCCTGGATGGCGGACGGGGTCTCGTACCCGACGTCCTTGAGCGCCTTCAGGACGGCGTCGCCGAGTCCGAGGTCGGAGAAGGTCGGCGTGCTCTCGCCCTCGCCGTCGATGGGCGTGTCGGTCGGATCGGTTGAAGCCATGTGTCCACGGTATGCGGCCCCGGCCGATTCCGCGTCGTCCTCGCCGTGATCCCGCCGCGGATCGGCCGATCCGCGGCGCGGCCGCGGAGGAATCACTCGCCCGGGCCGTGGATCAGCGCTCACTCCAGACGCCGAGTTCGTTGCCGCTCGGGTCGAGGAAGTGGAACCTGCGGCCGCCCGGGAATTCGTAGGGGCCTCGGACGATGGTGCCGCCCGCGCTCTCCACCCTCGTCACGGTGCCGTCGAGGTCGTCGCTGTACAGGAGCACGAGCGGACCGCCCCGAGTGACGGAATCGGCGCGCAGCAGTCCGCCCGCCTCGTCGGCCTCGCTTTCGGCCTCTGCCGCGGTGCGGATGCCGGCGTAGCTGTCGCCGTAGTTCGTGAACGACCAGCCGAACGCCGCGCCGTAGAAGTCCTGCGCCGCGCGCATGTCGGTGACGGAGAGCTCGATGTAGTCGATCGTGAGCGGTATGGAATGCGCATGCTGGGCCATCCCCTCAGCATCGTGCACGGAGAGCCGTCACGCCATGCCCGGCCCGAACCCCGCACGCTCGACGGCGATGCACATGAGAGCGCGGTTCCGTGCGCCGAGCTTCTGCCGCGCCTGCTCGAGATGCGTCTTGACGGTGGCGACGGAGAGGTGGAGCGCGTGAGCGATTTCGCTGTTCGAGGCCCCCTCGGCGACGAGCACCGCGATGTCCTGCTCGCGCCGCGTCAGTGTCTGGAACCGCTCCTGCGCCTCGCGGCGCACGGCGTGACCGCGCCCTCCGGCGAAGCGCGCGATGAGATGGACGGTGCTGCGCGGCGACACGAAGCCCTCTCCCGCGTGGACGGAGCGGACGGCCTCCGCGAAGTGCGCCGTCGCGCTGTCCTTGAGGAGGAATCCCGCTGCGCCGGCCTCGAGCATCCGGAAGACGTAGTCCTCCGAGTCGAAGCTCGTGATCGCGATCACCCTCGTGCTCGGCACCTCGGCCAGGAGCGCGGCCGTGCTCTCCGGGCCCGGCAGACCGGGCATCCGGACGTCCATGAGCACGACGTCCGGCCGCCGCTCGCGTGCGAACGCCACCGCATCGGCCCCGTTGGACACGTCGCCGATCACCTCGATGCCGGCCGCCGCGCCGAGGATCGACCGGAGGCTCTGGCGCACGAGCGCGTCGTCGTCGACGACGAGAACGCGGATGGCCCGAGGGTCGTCGGCGGAAGACGGATCCGAGGCGCTCATGCCTCGAGGATACGGTCGCGCGGCCTCACCCCTCGGGCCACGGCAGCGTCACGTCGACGATGAAGTGGCCGTCGGCCTCGCCGATCCACGCCGTCCCCTGCAGGATCGCGACGCGCTCGCGGATGCCCGCGATGCCGCGGCTCGCACCAGGCGTGATGCCGGACGGCGGGATCGGAAGCGGGTTGCTCACGCGGATCCGCGCGCCCGTCCACGGCGAGGCCTCGACGTAGACGCTCACGGGCGCCCCGGGCGCGTGCTTGAGCGCGTTCGTGAGCGACTCCTGGACCACGCGGTAGACCGTGCGATCGAGCGCTGCGCCCGCCCCCTCCGCATCCTCGATGAGCACGAGCGCGTCGACCGTCGCTCCGGACTCGCGGACGCTCCGGATGAGGTGCCCCAGCTGGCGCATCGACGCGAGCGTGGGCGGCGCCTCCGGATGCTCGGTGCGCGGCGCGCTCCGCAGCTCGCCCAGCAGGCCGCGCAGGTCCTCGAGGGACTGGTGCGCCTGCTGGCGGAGCGTGAGAGCGGCCCGCGCGACCGTCGGATCCTGCGACCGCGATGCCTCCTCGAGGGCGCCCGACTGCAGCGAGATGACCGACAGCCGGTGCGCGAGGGCGTCGTGGATGTCCCGCGCGAGCCGCTCGCGCTCGGCCTGCCGGACGACCTCCTCGCCGAGGGCCTCCGCCCGGTCGTGCGCGATGTCCGCCCGGGCCCGCTGCACGTCGCTCTCCCGACGCGAGCGCAGGATGACCGTGGCGCCGAATGTCACGAGGAGCGCGCCGACCGCGATGACGATGACGAACGCGGCGAGCGCCGCGGGATCCGCGCGGCCCGAGTCGCCGGCGAGCCCGCGGGCGAGCACACCGTCGTCACCCCAGGTCGACAGCACCTCGCGCGCGACGAACAGAGCGACGGCGCAGGATGCGCCGATCGCGAGACGCAGGGCACGGGCGCCGTCGAGCCGCAGCAGCAGGTGATGCGTCGCGACGAGCAGCAGGAGGTAGTCGACGCCGATCAGCGCGAGAACCGCGCCCGCGATGAGCGGGAGGACGGGATGGGCGCGACGCGCGAACACGGTCGCCCACAGCGCGGTCGTGACGAGCCACAGCACCGTCCCGGCCTGCGTGAGGCGGCCATCCGCCGTCGCGATCGGCACGTTGGCGATCCCGACCGTCTCGACAACGAAGCCGATCACGACGAGCCCCGTGCCCGTGAAGATCCGCCGCATCCGCTCCCAGGCGCGGGACGTCGATGCGTCGGCTGCGGGGGCGGTCTCGGGCATGATCCGAGCGTAGGGGTGGGCGCCGACGCCGGGCGACGTCCGCGCGGCCGAGGATGTCCAGCCGATCGGCTGGCCACGAGCGGCCGGATGGCCGATGTCCGCGGCCCGTGCGCGCCTCGACAGTGAAAGGGTCCCGCCGGGTGACCGGCACCCGCATCGCAGAGATGAGCAGTCATGTCGCACTCCCCTGTCGACCCGTCCAGCCCGCAGCTCCCCGCACCGCAGCCGTCGACCCCGCCTCCCGCGCCGTTCGGCGCGCCGCCCGCGCCGGGCGCTGCGACCCCCGATCCGCTGTCCGCGCCGTCGAGCACGGGCGAGCCGCGTCCGCCGCGCAACACGATCGCTCTCGTCGCGCTCGCCCTGGCCGTCGTGGGCGCGGTCTTCGCGGCGATCCCCGGCGCGCTCGTCGTCGGCTGGATCCTCCTGCCGATCGCCTTCATCCTCGCGATCGTGTCGCTCTTCCAGAAGGCCAGGAAGGCGGCGGGCGTCGCGGCGCTCATCGTGTCGGTCGTGGGCACCGTGATCGGCGTCGTCGTCTTCGTGGGGTCCCTCGCGGCCGCCGTGGGCTCCGCCGTCGAGGAGAGCACCTCCACGAGCGTCGCCTCACCGGCAGCGGAGACTCCGGTCGAGGAGGAGCCCGCCGAGGAGCCTGTCGATGAGCCGGTCGCCGAGGCCGCTCCGGCCCAGGGGACCCGGGAGAATCCCGCCCCGCTCGGCTCCGCCGTCTCAGGAGACGAGTGGACGGTCACCGTGAACAGCGTGACGCTCGGCGCGACGGACGCCGTGCTCGCGGAGAACATGATCAACCAGCCGCCCGCGGAGGGCGAGGAGTACATCCTCGTCGGCGTCACCGCGACCTACACCGGCCAGGACGAGGGCGTGGCAGCGGAGGTGCAGATCGAGTACGTCACGCCCGACGGCGTGAGCATCGCCGGCTACGACACGATCGCCGTCGCGCCCGATGCGCTCGACACCCTCGCGACCCTCTACAGCGGCGCGCAGGCGACCGGCAATGTCGTGCTCGCCGTGCCGTCCGCGACCGCCGCGTCGGGCCTGATCGCGGTCACCCCCGGGCTCTTCGCCGACACGGCGTTCGTCGCCGTGCAGTGACGCCGATCACGCGGGTGCGGAGGCCTCCTCCGCACCCGCGATAATGGTTCCCGTGAGCGACGCCCTCGAGATCCCCGGCTGGAAGCACGTCTACTCCGGCAAGGTCCGCGACCTGTACGTGCCGGCCGACACACCGGACGGCGAACGCGCCGAGCGGATGCTCGTGGTCGCGAGCGACCGTGTCAGCGCGTTCGACTTCGTGCTCTCTCCGGGCATCCCCGGCAAGGGCGAGCTCCTCACGACGCTCAGCCTGTGGTGGTTCGACCAGCTCGCGGGAGCGGATGGCGGCGAGCGCGTCCCCAACCACCTCGCATCCGAGGAGATCCCCGCCGAGGTCGCCGGACGCGCGATGATCGTCCGCTCGCTCGACATGCTCCCGGTCGAGTGCGTCGTGCGCGGCTACCTCACCGGATCGGGCTGGGCCGAGTACGTCGAGAGCGGCACCGTGTGCGGCATCCCCCTTCCCGAGGGACTCCAGAACGGCGACCGCCTGCCCGAGCCGATCTACACCCCGGCGTACAAGGCGCCGATGGGCGAGCACGACGAGAACATCTCCTACGCGCAGACCGTCGACCTCGTCGGCGAGGAGCGCGCGGCCGCGCTGCGCGACCGCTCGCTCGAGATCTACCGTCGAGCGGCCGCAGCCGCCGAGGCGAAGGGCCTCATCCTCGCCGACACGAAGTTCGAGTTCGGCCTCGACGACGAGGGCGTTCTGCGGCTCGCCGACGAGGTGCTCACGAGCGACTCGTCGCGCTACTGGGACGCCGCGTCGTGGCAGACCGGGACGACGCCCGCCGAGCGCATGGCGAGCTTCGACAAGCAGATCGTGCGCGACTGGCTCGCCGCGAACTGGGACAAGCAGGGCGAGCCGCCGTCGCTCCCCGCCGAGATCGTCGAGCGGACGGTCGCGCGCTACCGCGAGCTTCTGGAGCGCATGACCGCCTGACGGCGACCGCCGGGCTCAGGCCTCCTTGTCCTCCGGGCGGGGTCGACGCTGCGCGCGCCGTTCCTCTCCCACCGTGAGCGACGCATCGCCCGACGCGGTGTGCCGGGGATTCTCCGGTCCGCGCGGCTGGATGTGCCCGGGGTCGAGCGTGCGCCGCACATCCTCCGCGGTCACGATCGGATGCTGCTCGGTGGCCGTCTCGTACCACTCGGTGAGGGCAGGGTCCTCCGTGTCGATGCCGGCTCCCGCGCCTTCGTCGGCCGCCACCTCGGTCGCGCCGAAGACGAAGTCGTCACCGTGCTCGGCGATGCCGAGACGCACGCCCTGCGCGATCGCGGCCTTCGCGAAGCGCCGACGGAGCATGTACGGGTCGGTGTGCAGCTCCTTCGCCCACGCGATCAGCACGCCGATGACGATGAAGGCGAACGGCAGAGCCGAGACGACCATGATCGACTGCAGGCCCGACAGCGCGGTCTCGCCGCCCGCGAGGAGCAGCGCGAGCGCCGCCGCGCCGAGGAGGAGCCCCCAGGTGAGCGTGACCCACGTCGACGGCTCGGGCTTTCCGCGCTGGCTCATCGAGCCCATGACGATCGCGGCCGAATCGGCCGACGTGACGAAGAAGAGCACGATGGACACCATCGCGACCACCGACAGGACGACCCCGAACGGCATCTCGTCGAGCACCGCGAAGAGGATGGCCTCGGGCGCGCCGGCCTCGCTGATCCCGCGTCCGGCCTCCTCGAGCCACATCGTCGTGCCGCCGAGGATGCCGAACCAGATCGCGCACACGGCCGACGGCACGACGATGACGACCGTGACGAACTCCCGCAGGGTGCGGCCGCGCGAGATCTTCGCGATGAACATGCCCACGAAGGGCGTCCACGAGATCCACCAGGCCCAGTAGTAGTTCGTCCACGTCGAGACGAACTCTCCGGCGGCCTCACCCTGGGCGGCGCTGCGCATGAGCATCGTCCAGAGGTCCTCGAGGAACGCCGACAGGCTCGCCGGGATGATGTTCAGCAGGAAGAGCGTGGGTCCGACGACGAAGATGATCACCGCGATGACGAACGCGAGCACCATGTTGATGTTCGACAGCGCCCGGATCCCGCGCTTGATGCCGGACACCGCCGACGCGACGAACGCGGCCGTCAGCACCGTCACGATGATGATGAGGCCCGCATTGCCGAAGGGCCCGGCGCCCGTGACGTACTCGACGCCGCTCGCGATCTGCAGCGCGCCCATCCCGAGCGTGACGCCCGTGCCGAAGAGCGTGACGATGATCGCGAAGACGTCGATGATCGCGCCGGCCCATCCTTCGGTGCGCTGGCCGAAGATCGGATGGAAGATCGCGGAGATGAGCGGCGGGCGCCCGCGCCGGTATGCGGCGTACGCGATGGCGCCGCCGACGAGCGCGTAGAAGGCCCACGCCATCGGCCCCCAGTGGAGGAGCGACTGCGCGAGCGCGTCGTGCATGGCATCGCGGCTGCCGGGCTCCGAGTCGAAGCCGTACGGCACGTCGGTGAAGTAGCCGAGGGGCTCCGCGGGGCCCCAGAAGAGCAGGCCGATGCCCATCCCGGCGGAGAAGAGCATCGCGATCCAGGAGACCGTCGAGAACTCCGGCTCCTCCTCATCCGACCCGAGGCGCACACCGCCCGTCCGCCCGTAGCCGACGACGAGCATGAAGACGATCGTGACGACCGCGAGCAGCGAGAACAGCCATCCGAAGTTCGTCGTCACCCAGCTCAGCGATGCCGCACCGACCTCGCTGATGCTCTCGGGCGCGAGGAAGCCCCACAGCACCACGGCGAACACGAGCACGCCCGCGATGCCGAACACCGCCCAGTTCGTGGTGAACGATCTCCCGGTGTCCTCCACCCCGATGCCGGGGATGAGGGCGGGGTGGGTCACCTCCCGGAGGACCCTCTTCCTGCTCTCCCTGCCGGCCTCGCTCCTGCGCGCGGCACCTGCCGCGCCGGTGTTCTGGGTCATGTCTCCCCCAAGCCGTCGTCGCCCCGCGGGGCTCTCCCTGCGTTCCGTATGCGTCCGTCCGTATGCTGCGCTTCACGATAGCGACGACGGCCCGATCGCACAGGGGCACGCGCGGCGCCCGCACCGCCCGCGCGCGCGAGGCGCTAGCGTTTCAGAGGCCGCATCCGGCCATCCGCTCCTCCCGCGCCGGCCATCCGCATCGGCGCGCGCTCCCGCTTCCCGAAGGAGAACCATGCCCCTGTGGACCGTGCATGGCGACGGACGCACCGTCGCCCCTGGCGCCGTCGTCGCGCCGACCGAGCGGCTGTCGTGGCCGGCCACGCTCGCGATGGGCGTGCAGCACGTCGTCGCGATGTTCGGCGCGACGTTCCTCGTGCCCTCGCTCACCGGCTTCCCCGTGTCGACCACGCTGCTCTTCAGCGGTCTCGGGACGCTGCTGTTCCTCGTCGTCACGAAGAACCAGCTGCCGAGCTACCTCGGCTCGTCCTTCGCGTTCATCGCCCCCATCACGGCCGCCGTCGCGGCCGGCGGCACCGGCTCGGCGCTCGCGGGCGTCGTCGCGGTCGGCCTGCTGCTCGCGCTCGTCGGCGTCGTCGTCCAGGTGGCCGGACTCGGGTGGGTCGACGCGCTCATGCCGCCCGTCGTCGCCGGGGCGATCGTCGCGCTCATCGGGTTCAACCTCGCGCCGACCGCGTGGACGAACTTCCAGGCCGACGGCGCGACCGCGACGATCACGCTCGTCGCGGTCATCCTCTTCTCGGTGCTGTTCCGCGGCTTCCTCGGCCGCATCTCGATCTTCCTCGGTGTCGTCGTCGGATACGTCTACGCGGCGCTCACGGGCTCGTTCGACATCCCGAATCCGCTGCGCGGGGACCGGACTCCGGCCGAGCTCATCGCGGATGCGCCGTGGATCGGGCTGCCCGAGTTCCACCTGCCCGACTTCGTCTCGCCCGGCACCTGGACGACGATCGCCATGTTCCTGCCCGTCGTGCTCGTGCTCGTCGCCGAGAACGTCGGGCACGTGCGCGGCGTCGCGACGATGACGGACGCGTCCGTCAACCGGCACACCGGGCGCGCGCTCATCGCCGACGGCGCCGCGACCATGCTCGCGGGCGGCTTCGGCGGCTCGGGCACGACGACGTACGGGGAGAACATCGGCGTCATGGCCGCGACGCGCGTGTACTCGACGGCCGTGTACTGGATCGCCGGCGGCTTCGCGATCCTGCTCGCCTTCTCGCCGAAGATCGGCGAGGTCTTCAACTCCATCCCTGCCGGGGTGCTGGGCGGCGCCACGACCGCGCTGTACGGGCTCATCGGCATCATCGGCATCAAGATCTGGGTCGACAACCGCGTGGACTTCTCGCGCCCCGTCAACCAGTACACGGCGGCCGTCGCGCTCGTCATCGCGATCGCGGGCTTCAGCCTGGATGCGGGGGCGTTCTCGTTCGGCGGCATCGTGCTCGGCACGGTCGCCGCGCTCGCGATCTACCACCTGGGCAACCTCATCGCCCGCGCGCGCCGCACGGGCGCCGACGACGGCGGCCCGATCCCCGCCGTCGGCCCGCTCGGCGGCGACCCCCTCGACGGCGACGCCGCCGGTGAGACTAGCGGCGGTGGTCACCCGCTCGGCGAGACTAGCGGCGGTGGTCGAGACTAGTGCTCCCGGCACCGGGCTCGGCGACGGGCGCTAGTCTCACAGGCAGATGAGTCAGGGCGACGAGAGACGGTTCGCCGCGTGGGCGCGTGAGCTGCGCGACGTGCACGCGCGCCTGCGCAAGGCGCTCCAGGTCACGCGCGAAGCCCTCGCGTCCGACGAGCGGATGGCCGAGGCGGCTTCGCGGGAGCTGCTGCTGTTCTGCCACGGATTCTGCGCGGCGCTCACGGCGCACCACGTCGCCGAGGACCGGACGCTGTTCCCCGCGGTCGTGAGCGCGCACCCCGAACTGCGCGACGCCATCCGCAAGCTCGAGCAGGACCACTCGATGATCGCGCACCTCCTCGGCGGGCTGCAGCAGGCCGTCGACGGCGGCAGCTCGCCGGACGAGCTGCTCCGTCATCTCGAGGGCGTCTCCGCGATCATGGAGTCGCACTTCCGCTTCGAGGAGCGACAGCTGCTCGTCGTGCTCGACGCGCTCGACCTCGACGCGACGACCGAGGAGGCGCTCGGGCCGTTCTGAGGCCGAGTGCTTCTGAGGCCGAGTGCGTCGGGGTCGAGCTCACGGGCGGTCGCGAGAACCCTCCGCCCTATGGTCTCCCCCGGGCTGCCTCCCCCTGGGTGACGTTCCTCGCCCTGCGCGTGCTCTCCTGGTGGGACGACACGGCGTGACGCTCACTCACTCCGCCAGCGCACCATCCAGCTCTCGGGCGGTGTGACGGGCTCCCAGCCGCTGCGGGCGTAGAGCGCGTGCGCGTCCTTCGTGAAGAGCAGCGTCCGTCTGAGGCCCAGGGCGTCGGCCTCCGCCGCGATGCCCTCGACGAGGCCCTTCCCAATGCCCTCGCCGCGCACGGCCGGGTCGACGATCACATCGGCGAGCCATCCGAAGGTCACCCCGTCCGTGACGAGGCGCGCGAACGCCACCTGGCGGCCTCGGGCCCGTCGGTAGACCCCGAAGCAGCGTGAGCCCGCGTTCGCCGCGTCCTGCTGTGCGCGCGTGCGGCCGACGGCCCAGTACGCGTGGGTGCTCAGCATCTCGTGCACCCACGCCGCGTCGATCCGGGCGGCGTCGGCGGAGAACTCGTACAGCGCGTCGTCCATCGTCCCAGTCTGGCAAGGCGTCCGCAGCGGGTTCCCGGTCCGATCGCACACCGGTGGCCCGATCGGGGCCACACTGGTGTCATGTCCACGTTCGACGATGTGCGGACGATCGCCCTCGCCCTCCCCCGCACGGAGGAGCGCGAGGGCGGATGGCACATGGGCCCGAGCTGGCGGATCATCGGCGGCACGATGTTCGCGTGGTCGCGACCGGTGCGGGGGCGCGACCTCGAGTGGATGCGCGCGCAGGGCGACGAGCCGGGTGACGCGGTGCTCGGGGTCCGCGTCGACGGCGAGGAGGGCAAGCGCGAGGTGCTCGCCGCGAACCCGCGGGCCGCCTTCACGATCCCGCACTTCGACCGCTATCCCGCGGTGCTCTTGCGCCTTCCGGAGACGCCCGTCGACCTGCTGCGCGAGCTCGTCGTCGAGTCGTGGCTGCTCCGCGCGCCGAAGCGGATCGCGCGGGACTGGCTCGAGGAGAACGGCATGATGGAGCGATGAGCGGGCTGCACCACGTCGAGATCTGGGTCGCCGACGCCGCCGACGCGCGCGAAGAGTGGACCTGGCTGCTCGAGCGGCTCGGATGGCTGCTGGACGCCGCGTGGGACGGCGGCTTCACCTTCGTGTCCGACGGCGCCTACCTGACGTTCACCGAGTCGCCCAACCTCGTGGGGCACCTCCACGACCGACGTCGCCCCGGGCTCAACCATCTCGCCTTCGAGGGCGGCACGAAGGAGGAGGTCGACGCCGTGATCGCGGCCGCGCCCGCGCACCGGTGGACGCCCCTGTACTCGGAGCGGTACCCGCACGCGGGCGGCCCCGACCACTACGCCGGCTGGATCGAGGGGCCGGGCGGCTTCAAGGCCGAGATCGTCGCGACCGCGTGAGGCTCAGGCCTCGCCGCGCTCGCGCTTGCGGCGGAGGATCTCGGCGCGCAACCGCTCCTCCTCGGCCTCGCGCTCGAGGTCGGCGAGCTGCTGCTCCGTCGTGCGCGTGTCCACGGGGCGCGCGGGCGCGGCCTGAGGCTGCTCGGCCGCGGGTCGCGTGAAGAGCACGGGGCGCGCGACGCGCTCGGGGTACTCGCGGCCGATCGCCCACCACAGGGCGCCGCCGAGCAGGGGGATGAGGATCGCGATGATCACCCATCCGAACTTCGGGAGGTGCTTCACCTGCCCTTCCTCGCGCGTGATGATGTCGATCAGCGTGACGACCGAGAAGGCCAGGACGAGGAGCGAGAAGAGCATGGGCACGCTCTCACGCTAGCGAGCACCCTCCGCCTCCGTCGAGGGCGAGCCGGCGACCTCGAGCCGCATGAGCACGCGCGGGATGCCGCCCGACACGGAGTCGGTGTCGGCGACCTTGCGGAAGCCGGCCCGCTCGAACAGCGACCGGAAGCCGACGAAGGCCATCGTCAGATCGACCTTCCGGTCGCCGTTGTCGACGGGATACCCCTCGATCGCCGCGGCGCCGCGTTCGATCGCGAACGCCACGGCGCCGTCGAGCAGCGGCGGCAGGATGCCGCGGCCGCGGTGCCCCGGGCGCACCCTCAGGCACCAGATGGACCACGGCTCGGGGCCCTCGACGTGCGGGATCCTCGTGCTCCGCGCGAACTGCGTGTGCGCGCGGGGAGCGACCCCCGCCCATCCGACCGGTTCGCCGTCGTCATATGCGACGACGCCCGGCGGCAGATCGGATGCGCACATCTCGGCCACGAAGGCGCCGCGCTCGGGGCCGTGCAGGGCGCTGTTGACCTTCGAGGGCAGGCGGTGGCTCAGGCACCAGCACACGCTCGCATCGGGGCGCTTCGGGCCCAGCAGCACCTTGACGTCGTCGAAGACGGTCGCGGGGCGCACCTCGATGTCCATGTCGACAGCATCCCGCGCACCGCCGACATCCGACAGCCCTACGCGCTGTCGCGCACGACGAGGTCGGCGGGCAGGATGGTCACGCGCGGCGGCGACTGCCCGGCGAGCCGCGCCAGGAGGATGTCGGCCATCGCCTCGCCCTGCTCGAGCGATGGCTGGCGGATGGTCGTGAGCGCGGGGGCGACGCTCGTCGCGACGGGCGAGTCGTCGAACCCGATGATCGCGATGTCGTCGGGGACGCGCCTGCCCGCCGTGGCGAGCACCTCGAGCGCGCCGCGCGCCATGAGGTCGCTCGCGACGAAGAGGGCGTCGGGCCACTCGGCCTCGCCCCGGTCGACGCTCTCGATGATGCGGCGCATCGCGGCCGCGCCGCCGACCGAGGTGAAGTCGCCGTCGACGACCGGCCCCGCCTCGATCCCGGCCTCCGCGAGCGCATCGCGGAAGCCCGTGAGCCGGTCCACGCCGGCCGGCATGTCGGGCGGACCGGTGATCGTGCCGATGCGGCGGTGCCCTCGGCTCAGCAGGTACTCGGTCGCCACGCGGCCGCCCGCGACGTTGTCGACGTCGACGAAGTAGTCGTCGACGCGCTCGCGCGCGGGGCGCCCGCCGAACACGACGGGGACCGAGGCCGAGATCCGGTCGATGTACGTGTCGCTCGTGTGGTGCGAGACCACGAGCGCGCCGTCGACGTTGCCGCCCGCGAGGAACGTCGTCGCCTTGTCGCCCGGGTCGTCCGAGGCGATGATGAGGTTCAGCATGTGATCCGACCGCGACAGGCGGTTGCTGATCCCGGTGACGATCGCCGCGAAGAACGGGTCGCCGAAGAATCGGGTCGTGTCCTCGGGGACGACGAGCGCGATGACATGCGTCAGCCGGCTCGCGAGCGAGCGCGCCGCGCGATTCGGCACGTAGTTGAGCTCGGCGATCGCGCGGCGCACGGCCTCCAGCGCCTCGGGGCTCACCCGCTCCCCGCCGTTGACGACGCGCGAGACGGTCGAGCGCGACACCCCCGCGCGCGCGGCGACCTGCTCCAGCGTCGCCGGGACGCGCCCCGCGTCGGCATCCGCGCTCATCGGGAGGCTCCTTCTGTCTTCAGGACATCTTCTCGCGACCGGGCCCCGCCGCGCACCCCCGCCATCCGGGCACCCCTCGGGAGGCGCCGCGCTCCGCAGCACGGCGCCTCCGGGCGCGGGTCAGACCGCGCGATCGGCGATGATGCGCGCGTAGGCGCGGCCCGATGCCTTCACCGTGCGCTGCTGCGTCTCGTAGTCGACGTGCACGATGCCGAAGCGCTTCGCGTAGCCCCACGCCCACTCGTAGTTGTCCATGAGCGACCAGTAGAAGTAGCCGCGCACATCCACGCCCTCGTCGAGCGCCGCGCCCACCGCCTCGACGTGGTCGCGCACGAACGCAACGCGCTGCGCGTCGTCGATGCGACCATCCGCGATGGCGTCGTCGCCCGCCGCGCCGTTCTCGGTGACGTAGAGGGGCACGCCGGCCGCGCTCGCGTACTCGTCCGAGACGCGTTGCAGGAGCCGTGTGAGCCCGGCCGGGTCGATCTCCCAGCCCATGTTCGTCCGCTCGTACCCGCGCTCGTGCCAGTGGATCCCCTCGTGCGACGGGAAGGCGGGCTCGATGTGCCGATCGGTGGGTGCGTCGCCGCCCGGAACGGGCGTCGACGACGGCCGCCCCGACACGTACTCCCCGTGGTAGTAGTTCACCCCGAGGAACTCGAGGGGCGTCGAGATCGTCGCCAGGTCGCCGTCGCGCACGGCCGCCTGGAACTCGTCGACCGCGGCCGCGTCGACCGCGCGGATGTCCTCGACGATGTCGCCGGGATAGGTCGCGTGGAAGACGGGCTCGAGGAACCACCGGTTGAACTGGCCGTCGATGCGCCGCGCGGCATCGAGGTCGGCCGGATCCGAGGGGTCGACCGGCTCGGCGTTCGTGAGGTTGAGCGTGATGCCGAGCTCCTGCGCACCGCGATCCCGCAGCTCCTGCACGGCGCGCCCGTGCGAGAGCAGGAGGTGGTGCGAGGCGAGCAGGCCGTCGCGGACGCTCTGCCGGCCGGGGGCGTGAGCGCCGGCCGTGTACGACAGGAACGACGAGCACCACGGCTCGTTGAAGGTCGTCCAGTGCGTGACCCGATCGCCGAGCGCCTCGTGCATCGTGATCGCGTACTCGACGAAGCGGTCGACGGTGTCGCGGGCGGTCCATCCGCCCTTCTCCTCGAGCGCCTGCGGCATGTCCCAGTGGTAGAGCGTGAGCCACGGCAGGATGCCGGCCTCGAGCAGCTCGTCGACGAGGCGGCTGTAGAAGTCGATGCCGCGGGCGTTGGGCGCCCCGCCGTCGGGGCGCACGCGCGACCACGACGTCGAGAACCGGTAGGCCTGCAGGCCCAGGTCCTTCATGAGCGCAACGTCATCGCGGTAGCGGTGGTAGTGGTCGCACGCGACGTCGCCGTTGTCGGCGTCGATCACGGCTCCCGGCACGCGTGCGAACGCGTCCCAGATCGATGCGGTGCGTCCGTCCTCGAACGCCGCGCCCTCGATCTGATAGGCCGCCGTGGCCGCGCCGAAGAGGAAGTGGTCCGGAAAGGTTCGGGTCATGAAGGACATCATCCCTTCACCGCGCCGGCCATGATGCCGCTGACGAGCTGCTTTCCGGCCACCGCGAACAGCAGCAGCAGCGGAAGCGTCGCCAGCACGACCCCCGCGAGAACGATCGAGTAGTCGACGAAGTAGTTCGACTGCAGCAGGGAGAGCGCCACGGGCAGCGTCGGGTTCTGCCGGTCGAGCACGATGAACGGCCAGAAGAAGTTGTTCCACGCCGTGACGAACGTGAAGAGGAACAGCATCGCGGCGGCAGGCCGCGCGGCCGTCACCCCGACCGTCCAGAAGGTGCGGATCATCGACGCGCCGTCCATCCGAGCGGCCTCGATGAGCTCGTCGGGCACCGCCTGCTGGAGGTACTGCGTCATCCAGAACACGCCGAACGCGCTCGTCAGAGCGGGCACGACGATCGCGCCGATCTGCCCCGTCCATCCGATCTCGCTGAAGAGGATGTAGAGCGGCACGACGCCCAGCTGCTGCGGCACCGCCATCGTCGCGACGACGAACGACAGGAGCACCTTGCCGCCGCGGAAGCGCAGCTTCGCGAACGCCCATCCGGCGAGCGTCGAGAACACGACGACGCTCACGGCGATGACCGTCGAGCTCCAGAGCGAGTTCCACAGCGCGAGCCAGAAGTTCACGGCGGGATCGTTCATCACGCTCAGCGCGTTGGCGATGAAGTTGCCCCCGGGAATCCACGACCGCGCGGGATCGCGGAGCGTCGTGGAGTCGCCCGATCCGATGAGGAACGAGAAGTACAGCGGGAAGAGGCTCGCGACGAGGACCACGGCGAGTCCGGCGTAGACCCAGAAGCCCGGCCGGGCGCCGCGGATGCGCACCGTGCGGGACCGGCGCGGCGCCTCCTTGAGGACGAGTGCGGACGTGGCGGTCATCGGCGGGCCTCCGCTCGCTTCAGGGCTCGACGCTCGCGTCGCGACAGCTGCCGCCCGCGCGTCCCCTCGTCGCGCACGAGCGACCGGGTGATGAGCAGGTTGATGAGGCCGATGGCCAGGATGATGAGGAAGAGGATCCAGGCCATCGCGGCTGCGCGCCCGAAGTTCCACTCGCCCCACCCGATGTCGTAGAGGTACAGCGTGATCGTGAGCCACTGCTGGGCCGAGCCTCCGCGCCCGAACTGGTCGAACATCCGCGGCTCGTCGAAGATCTGCAGGCCGCCGATCGTCGAGGTGATGATCACGAAGATGAGCGTCGGCTTGAGCGACGGGAGCGTGATGCTCCAGAACTGCCGGAACGCGTTCGCCCCGTCGACCGTCGCCGCCTCGTAGTAGTCGCGCGGGATGGCCTGCATCGCCGCGAGCAGGATGAGCGCGTTGTACCCCGTCCAGCGGTAGTTCACCATCGTGGCGATCGCGACGTGGCTCCAGAACGGCTCGACGTGCCACGGGATCGCCCCGATCCCCACGAGCGACAGGAAGCCGTTGATCGCTCCGGACTTGTCCGCGAAGAGCGCGTTGAAGATGAGGCCCACCGCGACGGGTGCGACGACATAGGGCAGGAGGGCGCTCATCCGCCAGAACGTCCGCGCGCGGATGTGGCGGTCGAGCATCGCCGCGATGAACATCGCGAGGATGAGCTGCGGCACGCTCGAGAGCAGGAAGATGCTGAAGGTGTTGCCGAGGGCCGTCCAGAACTTCGGCTGCGTGAGGATCCACGCGTACTGGTCGAAGCCGATGAACTCGCCCGATCGGCGCACCTGGTCCCAGTCCATGAACGAGATGACGCCCGTGTAGATGATCGGGAAGAGGCCGACGATCGCGAAGAGCACGAAGAACGGCGAGATGTAGAGGTACGGCGAGAGCTTGAGGTCCCAGCGGCTGAGGCGCTGGGAGAAGGACAGCACGCGGATGGGCCGATCCGGCGGCGGCGCGTCGGCGCGCGTCGGGCGAGTGGCGGTGACGGTCACGGAGGTTCCCTCGGAAGGAGCGGGCGGATGGTCGGGGCTGGCGGTCGCCTGCCCCCGACGCGGGCGGATGGCCGGGGCCGGCCGCCCGCGTCGGGGAGACGGAGGGGCGTCAGAACGCCGAGACCTCCTCGACCCACGTGTCCCAGCTCGTGTCGGCGTCCTCGATGCCGTCGAACACACGGGTGACCGCGTTCTGCAGCGCGTCGTGGAACTGGAAGTACTTCGGTCCCTTCACGGGCGAGACCTCGACGGCCTCGGCGCGCGCGATGCCGATCTCGCCGGTCGGCGCGTCATTGAAGTACGGGTTCGAGAAGCCGGTGAGCTCGGCGTCCTCGTACGCCTCGGGCTGGCTCGGGAACGTGCCGGCGTTCACGAACGCCTTGACCTGCGTCTCGGGCGACGTCAGCCAGTCGGCCAGCTCCTGCGCGGCCGCGACGTTCTCGCCGTTCGCCGGGATCACGAGGTACGAACCGCCCCAGTTGCCGCCGCCGCCCGGGAAGACGTCGGCGATGTCCCAGCCCTCGATGTCGGGCGCCTCACCCGAGATGATGCCGTGCATCCAGCCCGGGCAGAGCATCGCGGCGAACTCGCCGTTGGCCATCGACGCGTACCAGTCCTCGCTCCACTGGCCTGCGTAGGCCGAGATCGGCACGGCCTTCTCGACGACCGTCTCGTACGCCTGCTGGACGTCGGGGTTCTCGGTGGCGACGACGGTGCCGTCGGCCTCCTCGTAGGTGACCTCGATCTGGTTCATGAGGCCCTGCAGCACCGAGTTCGCGGAGTCGATGAACGGCTTGCCCGTCTTGTCGACGTACTCCTGGCCCACGGCGAAGAAGTCGTCCCAGGTCGTGAACAGGCCCGCTACCTCGGCCCGATCGGTCGGCAGGCCCGCTGCCTCGAAGAGGTCGGACCGGTAGCAGACCGCCTGCGGGCCGATGTCGGTGCCGTACGCGACGAGGTTGCCGTCGGCATCCGTCGCCGCGGCCTCCTTCCAGTCGAGCCAGCGGCCCTTGAGGTCCTCGGGCACCGGCGCGAGCAGGTCGGCGTACTCCATCATCTCGGCGAACCAGTCGACCTCGACCGCCTCGATGTCGGCGAGGCCCGTGTTCCCGAGCTTCTGGAAGAAGTTGGCGCGGGCGTCGTTCGACGTCGCCGCCTTGTTGTGGACGATCGTGACGTTCGGGTGCTCGTCCATGTACTCCTGGAGGAGCTCGTCGGTGTAGCCGAAGTCGTTGAAGGTCGAGATCGAGATCTCGACGGGAGCGTCGGGATCGGCGGCGTCGGCGCCCTGCGACGAGCCGGAGCAGCCCGCGAGGGCGAGACCGCCGATGGCGAGGGCGCTGACCGCGGCGGCTCCGCGGCGGAAGGCACGAGTGTTCACTGTCACTCCTTTGTGGTGGATGTGGGACCTGCCGTGAGAGCGCTCCCACGACATGCTCACGGACTCTATGGGAGCGCTCTCACATCCGTCAAGTCGATATTTCGACGGCGCTGGTCGAAATTTCGATGCGAGGGTGGAGGACATGGCGTTCTCGACACCTGCTGCGTTCACGACGCGACCGGACCTGACCGGCACGTTCGGGATGGCCGCCTCGACGCACTGGACCGCCACCGGCGTCGCCCAGTCGGTGCTCGAGCGCGGCGGCAACGCCTTCGACGCCGCGGTCGCCGCGGCCTTCACGCTCCACGTCGTCGAACCGCACCTCAACGGGCCCGGCGGCGACCTGACTGCGATCATCCGACCTGCCGGCGCCCCTCCCCGCGTGCTCGTCGGCCAGGGCCCGGCGCCCGCGGCCGCCTCGGTCGCGCACTTCCGGTCGGAGGGCCTCGACCTCGTCCCGGGCGCGGGCGCGCTCGCGGCGGCCGTCCCGGGTGCCGTCGACGCGTGGCTCCTCCTCCTGCGCGACCACGGCACATGGGAGCCGGCGGATGCTCTCGCCTACGCGATCGGGTACGCCAGGGAGGGCCATCCCGTCCTCCGCAACGTAGTGACGACGATCGAGGGCGTGTCGGCGCTCTTCCGGGACCACTGGCCGACCTCGGCGGAGCGGTGGATGCCCGGCGGCCGCATCCCGCGCCCGGGCGAGATCGTGACGAACCCCGAGTACGCGGCGCTGCTCGAGGAGGTCGCGACCCACGCCGCGGCCGTCGCGGGGACCCGCGTCGCGCGGATCGACGCCGCGCGGGTGCGGTGGCGCGAGATCCTCGGCCGCGCCGCGGAGGAGCTCGCTCGCACACCGCACCGCCACTCCGACGGCCGCGATCACGCCGGCGTGCTCTCTCGCGCGGATGTCGAGGCGTTCTCGGCGAGCTGGGAGCATCCGACGACCGCGACGTTCCGCGGACGGACCATCGCGAAGACCGGGCCATGGGGGCAGGGCCCCGTCCTGCTGCAGGCCCTGAAGATCCTCGAGGGGTTCGACGACGACCGACTCGACCCGTCGACCGAGCTCGGAGCGCACACGATCCTCGAGGCGCTGGGGCTCGCCTTCGCCGACCGCGAGGCCTGGTACGGCGAGCAGCTCTCCTCGGACGACCTCGCGTACATGCTCTCCGACGCATATGCCGCGGAACGGCGGGCCCTGATCGGCGATCGGGCGGCGCTCGCCCCGCGCCCCGGACGCCTGCCCGGCCGCCCGGCGCCGACCATCCGCCCGCTGCACCGCGACGCGGCAGAGCTCGCAGCGGGCGTCGGCGAGCCGACCGTCCCGGGAGCCCGGCCCTCCGAGAGCGGACTCGAGACCGACGCCCGCGGGGTCGCCCGCGGCGACACGTGCCACGTCGACGTCGTCGACCGGTGGGGCAACATCATCTCGGCGACGCCGTCGGGCGGCTGGCTGCAGTCGTCGCCGGCCCTTCCCGGCCTCGGCTTCTGCCTCGGCACGCGCCTGCAGATGACCTGGCTCGATGAGACGTCGCCGTCGGCGCTCCGCCCCGGCGCGCGACCGCGCACGACGCTCACGCCGACCCTCGTGCTCGAGGGAGACGAGCCGGTCATGGCGCTCGGCTCCCCCGGGGGCGATCAGCAGGATCAGTGGCAGCTGCTCTTCCTGCTCCGGGTGCTCGTGGGCGGATGGTCGCCGCAGCAGGCGATCGACGCGCCGGCCTTCCACACGACGGCCTTCCCCGGCTCGTTCTGGCCGCGGACGGGCACGCCCGGTGGCGCGGTCGTCGAGGACCGACTCGGCGACGACGTCATCGCGGGTCTCGAGCGCCGCGGTCACGCCGTGACGCGCGCCGGCGCATGGGCCCTCGGGCGCCTCTCCGCGGTCACGCGCGACCCGCGGACCGGGCTGCTCGGCGCCGCGGCGAACCCGCGCGGCGCCCAGGGCTACGCCGTGGGGCGCTGAGCCAAGCACCGCGACCAGCGGCCCACGGCAGCGCGGCGGATTGCCCGGGTCTCGGCGACTAGAATGGTCCCGATTCCCCGCCCGCGACATCCGGAGCTCATCTCATGCCCACCATCGTCGTCGACGTCATGCCCAAGGCCGAGCTGCTGGACCCGCAGGGCAAGGCCGTCACCGGGTCGCTCGCCCGTCTGGGCCACGGCGCCTTCCAGAATGTCCGCATCGGCAAGCGCATCGAGCTCACGGTCGAGGGCGAGGTCACCGACGAGGTGCTCGCCGAGGCCAAGACGGTCGCCGACGAGATCCTCTCGAACGCCGTCATCGAGGATGTCGTGAACATCGAGGTGGTCGAGTGACCGCCCGCATCGGGGTCATCACCTTCCCCGGCTCCCTCGACGACCGCGACGCCCAGCGCGCGGTGCGGATCGCGGGCGCCGAGCCGGTCGCGCTCTGGCACGGCTCGCACGATCTCGAGGGCGTCGACGCCGTCATCCTCCCCGGCGGGTTCTCGTACGGCGACTACCTGCGCGCGGGCGCCATCGCCGCGCATGCGCCGATCATGGCCGAGGTCGCGGACGCCGCGGCGAAGGGCATGCCGGTGCTCGGCATCTGCAACGGCTTCCAGATGCTCGTCGAGGCGCACCTCCTTCCCGGCGGCCTCATCCGCAACGCGCACCAGCAGTTCATCCGCCGCGACCAGCGCCTCCGCGTCGAGAACGCGTCGACCGCCTGGACGAACGCGTTCGAGCAGGGCGAGGAGATCGTCATCCCGCTCAAGAACGCCGACGGCGGCTACATCGCCGACGACGAGACGCTCAAGCGCATCGAGGGCGAGGGCCAGGTCGCGTTCCGCTACCTCGGTGTGAACCCCAACGGCTCGCTCGACGACATCGCCGGCCTCACGAACGAGCGCGGCAACGTCGTGGGCCTCATGCCCCACCCCGAGCACGCCGTGGAGCCCGGCTTCGGCCCCGGCACCCCCGCCGCCATGCGCTCGGGCATCGACGGGCTGCGGTTCTTCGAGTCGGCCATCGCGGCCGTCGTCGCGCAGACCGCGTAGCGCGCAGTCCGAAGCCCCGGGGATCTCCCCGGGGCTTCGGCGTGCCCGCGCCGGTAGCCTCGAAGCGTGACTGCACTGACGCTCTCCGTTCCCACCGACGAGCTCGTCGCCGACGTGACGGCGCTGCTCGACCCCGCGCTCGACATCGACGTCGTCCTGTGGGACGGGCAGGATGCGCCGCCGCGCGACCGCATCGACATCGTCGTGCCGCCGTACATGCGCCAGGGTCGAATGCTCGCGCGGCTGCCCGAGCTCGAGTGCCGTCTCGTGCAGGCGCAGGCCATCGGCTTCGACGGCGTCGAGGAGCGCCTGCCTCCGGGGACCGTCTACGCGAACGCGGCGAGCGTCCACGAGACCGCGACCGCCGAGCTCGCGGTCGGGCTCATGATCCTCGCTCAGCGCGGTCTCGACCGGATGGTGCACAGCCAGGAGCGCGGCGAATGGCGCAGCTTCCGGATGCCCGGGCTCGCCGATCGGCGGATCGTGCTGCTCGGCTTCGGCGGCGTCGGCAAGGCGATCGCGCGCCGCCTCGCGGCCTTCGAGGTCGATCTCGTGCCGGTCGCCTCCCGCGCGCGCGACGAGGACGGGCTGCACGTCCACGCCCTCGACGAGCTCGACGAGCTGCTTCCCGGCGCCGAGATCCTCGTCAACGCGCTCCCGGGCGGAGAGGAGACGCGCCACCTCATCGACGCCGCGGTCCTCGGGCGACTCCCCGAGCACGCGCTCCTCGTGAACGTCGGCCGCGGGCCGACCGTCGACACCGACGCGCTCGTCGAGCACGTCCGCCGCGGGCGCATCCGCGTGGCGAGCGACGTGTTCGATCCCGAGCCCCTGCCGGAGGGCCATCCGCTCTGGTCGCTCGACGGCGTCTTCATCTCCCCGCATGTCGGCGGCAACAGCGGCGCGATGCGCCCGCGGATCGCGCGCCTGATCGCGCGGCAGGCCGAGCGGATGGCGCGGGGTGAGGAGCCCGAGAACGTCGTCATCCGGACCTGATCGCGGACGCGCCCCTCGGTGCGGCCCCTCTTTCGACACCTGTCGTTCACCGTTCGGACAGCGGGCGTCACCGCGAGGTTGACCGGGATCGCTAGCGTGCGGGTCATCGCCGTCTCGACGGCCCCTCTCCCGCATCTCTCCCGGAAGCACCCTCATGCCCGAACATCGTTCGGCGCGCCCGGGGCTCACGCGGTCGCTCGCCTTCGCGACGACCGCCGTGATCCTCGCGGGCTGCGCTGCCCTCGTCCCCGTCTCGGCGACCGCGGCGGAAGGAGGTGCCACGCCGCCCGTGTTCGTGTCGGAGATCCTCGCGAATCCCGCGGGAGCCGACGAGTTCGAGTACATCGAGGTGACCAATCCGACCGATGCGCCCGTGCCGCTCTCGAGCCTCTCCTTCGCGTACACCTACGTCGACTCGGCCGACACGGCGCGCGACGTCGCGCTCACGGTGGACGGCGACGCGACGATCGCCCCCGGCGGGTCGGTCGTGCTGTGGGTGAGCTACGCGAACAGCGACGGCACGCTCGACTCCTTCGCGCGCACGGCGGACGAGTTCCGCGCGGCCACCGGCACGCCCGAGGGCACGCAGGTGCTCCGCGTGACCGGACAGCCGGGGATGGCCAACGGCGGCGGGCGCGGCATCCGCGTGAGCGACGCCCACGGCATCCTCACCTGGTCGTTCTACCCGACCGATTCGATGGCGACCGATCTCGGCGTCGACTTCTCGGTGCCATCCGCCGTCGGCGAGCCCGCCCCGGTCGTGGCGACCCGCACGGCGATGACCCCCGGCGCGGTCTCGCCCGCGCAGCTCACGCCCACGACGCCCGAGCCCGAGCCCACCGAGACCCCCGAGCCGACCGCGACGCCTGAGCCGACGCCCGGCGATCCGGCCGACATCGGCGTGCTCGAGCCGGACCCGTCGGTCGTCGCCGCGCCGCTGCAGATCACGGAGGTGCTCCCGGATTCGGAGAACGTCGGCGGCGCCGACGGCTACGAGTTCATCGAGGTCTACAACGCCACGAGCGCTCCGATCGACTTCGCGGACTACGCGATCACCTACCTGTACCCGCAGGACTACGAGACGAACACCAACGAGGCGCTGTGGCCGTCGTCGCCGCGCGACGTCCTGATCCCGGGCGGCGAGACGCTCGTCCTCTGGATCAAGAACGCCGGCAACGCGGGTCTCGGCGCCGCCGACTTCAACGCGAAGTTCGGCACCGACCTCGTCGCCGGCGAGAGTCTCGTCGAGATCGCGTCGGCTGGCATGGCCAACGGCTCGGCGCGCGGTCTCGACATCCGCACGAACACGGGCTTCAGCATCAACCGCGCCTACTACAACATGGCGGGAGCCGACGACGTCGACGCCGATCGCGGCATCCGCTACACGGCCTCGGACGACCTCGCCCTGCAGTCGATCGTCGATGCGCGCGCGGCGTCGCCGGGTCGCGTCCAGGTCGATCAGGTGCCGTCCGGCCTCGCGGTCGTGGCCGACGACGCGGTCGCGCCGTCTCTCGCCGACCGCACGGTCGCCGAGATCGACCCGGCCGCCGGCTTCACGGTCGATCTCTCCGTGACCGACGACGTGCGCGTGCGCACGGTCTCGCTCGAGATCCGCAACGACGTCGACCCGGAGTCGCGCGTCGTCAACCTCGTCCACGCCGCAGACGACGAAGCGGCCTACCGGCACACCATCGGCGCCGCCGACCTCATGGGCAAGAGCTGGTACGAGTACACCGTCGTCGCGACCGACGGCGTCAACGAGATCCGCACGGACACGCGACGCGTCCCGGTCGCGGGCGCGTCGACCGATCCCGTCCGCCTCAATGTGTCCGACGGGCAGTTCGTGGGCGGCACGACGACCGTGTCGGCGGCGGGAGAGGACTTCCCGCCCGCGCTCGACCTCGCGATCGACGGCACGTCGGTGCCGACGCGCGCGTCGCTCGAGCACGAGCCGCAGTTCGTGTTCGAGACGTCGCAGACCGACTTCTACTTCCGCAACGGCGTGCGGATCGGCGAGGAGATCCTGCACATCTTCGACGAGGGCACGTACGAGCGCACCGAGACGATCGCCGTCCCCGTGCCGCTCGAGCACATCGCGCAGGGTGCGCCGCTCTCGGTCGACATCTGGGCGGGCACGAAGGCCGGCCCGTGGATCGACGAGTTCGAGAACAACGACGACTTCGTCATCTCGGGCATGCGGCTCGTCCTGCCGGATGGGCGCACGCTGCGCCCCGAGGGCTACGACGACCCGACGCGGATCATCCAGATGGGCGACAGCGCGGGCAAGAACGACATGTTCGCGTCGGTCTTCGCGATCCCCGACGACGCGTTCACGGCGGTCGCGCACGACTGGGACACGACGGCGACCGCCGACGGCGCCCATGAGGTGGGCGCGACCGACGGCACGCACGCCGCGACCGCGCAGGTCACGGTCGACAACACGGCCCCCGAGATCGCACCCGCGATCGAGGACGGGCGCGTGTACCAGGGCGAGATCGTCCTGGACGCCGAGGTGTCGGATGGCGCGGGCTCGGGCGTCGCGGAGGTCGTCGCGACCCTCGACGGCGAGCCGGTCGAGCTCGGCACGCGGACCTCCTCCGTCGAGCTCGCAGCCGGGGAGCACGTGCTCGCCGTCACGGCGACCGACCACGTCGGCAACGCGGGCGAGTCCACGACGACCTTCACGGTGCCCGAGGAGCAGCCGGGCGCCGACGGCTTCGCCCCCGATGAGGGCGCCGAGGTCGAGGCCGGCGACGTCATCCTGCAGGCGACGGTCACCGACCCCACGGGCGACCCGCTCGACGTCTCGTTCCGCGAGGGGCACCGCTTCGAGCTGGGCGATGAGGAGGTGACCGCGGCGAGCGGCACGACGCACGACGCGTCGGCCCTCGAGCGCGACCTCGAGCCGTCGGCCGAGCCCGCGCCATCCGCCGGTGCCGCAGCGGCCGCAGCGGACCTGCCGACGACCACGGGGCTCGCCCCCGTGGCGTCGACCGACGCGCTGCCGTACTACACGTTCGACGTCGCCGTCCCCGACGACGCGGGCGAGGGCGCGACCGCGCGTCTCACCTGGTCGGGCTCGGCCGATGCGCACGCGCAGGTCATCCTGTACGCGCTCGCGGCCGACGGCGCCTCATGGATCGAGATCTCGCGTCACCTCACGGCCGCCGAGGGCGAGGAGTTCACGCTCGCCGGCTCGATCCCCGTGGCCGACGCCGCGCACGACGGCGTGATCACGGCGCTCGTGCAGCACTCCGAGGGATTCGCCGGCGCGAACCTCTCGACGCGCGAGTCGGAGGTCGCCCCCGCGCATCCCGACGACACGCCCCGCTCGGAGTACGACTTCACGATCGCGTGGGAGTCGGACACGCAGTACTACAACGAGGAGTTCACCCAGCACCAGGCGGCGATCCACGACTACGTGCTGGGGCAGCGCGAGGCGCAGAACATCCAGTACCTCATCCACACGGGCGACGTCGTGGACGACTACGACCAGGAGTACCAGTGGCTGAACGCCTCCCCGCAGTACGCGCGCCTCGATGACGCCGGTCTGCCCTACGGCGTGCTCGCGGGCAACCACGACGTCGGGCACGGCGTGAGCGACTACGCGAACTTCTCGCGGTACTTCGGGGAGGCGCGCTATGCCGACCGACCCTGGTACGGCGAGAGCTTCGAGGACAACCGCGGTCACTACGACCTCATCACCGCGGGCGGGATCGACTTCATCATGCTCTACATGGGATGGGACCCCCAGCAGAGCGCGATCGACTGGATGAACGAGGTGCTCGCGCAGCACCCCGAGCGCATCGCGATCATCAACCTGCACGAGTTCATGCTCACGACGGGCGGACTCGGACCCGTGCCGCAGCAGATCATGGACGAGGTCGTCGCGACCAACCCCAACGTGCGACTCGTCTTCTCGGGGCACTACCACGACGCGTTCACGCGCGTGGACGAGTTCGACGACGACGGCGACGGCGTCGCCGACCGCAAGGTCCACGCGATGCTGTTCGACTACCAGGGCCTGCCCGAGGGCGGTCAGGGCTTCCTGCGCCTGCTGCAGTTCGACAACGTCGGGCAGCGGATGGCCGTGCGCACGTTCTCGCCGTCGCTCCAGCGCTACAACTCCGACGAGCCGAGCCTGCTGGGCCCCGCCGAGGACCCCTACCTGCACCAGGACTTCGAGGTGCCCTACGCGGATCTCGGGATCGCACCGAGCGACAAGACGCTCGCGACCTCCGCGTTCACGGCGGAGATCCTCACCGCGAACGAGATCGACGCCCTCGCCGGCGTCGAGAGCGGCACCGTGGCTGCGGTCAAGTGGCCGCTCGAGGTGCTCGGCGACCACGGCTGGTTCGTGGAGACGCGCGACCCGCACGGCGCCGTCGAGGTCTCGGCCGTGCGCACCTTCACCCTCATCGAGGCGACCGAGGAGCCGGGCGAGACGCCTGGTCCGGGTGAGACGCCTGGTCCGGGTGAGACGCCCGGGTCCGAGCAGACGGGCGAGACGCCCCGGCCGGAGGAGACGCCGGACTTCGGCGAGGGCCCGGGCGGACCGGACTCCGAGGAGACGCCCGAGCCGGAGGCGCCCGCGGGCACCCCCGAGCCCGAGGAGACGCCGAAGCCCGAGGGGTCGCCCTCGCCCGAGGCTCCGCGCCCCGAGGAGACGCCGGCGCCGCAGGCCCCCGCCCCGGAGCAGTCGCCCGAGTCGGAGGCCCCGGAGTCGGAGCAGCCGGTTCCGCCGGCCGAGTCGACGCCGGAGGCTGCCCCCGAGGACACGGCGCCCGAGGACACCCGCGAGGAGCCGACCGCTGACGAGCAGCGGGAGCTCGAGCCGACCGGCATCACGATGGCCGCGACGCTCGTGGCCGCCGCGCTCGCGCTCATCGCGCTCGGAACGGCGCTCGTCGCCCGCGCCCGCACGCGCCGCAGCTGACACCGCGCACCCGAAGCGGCCGGATCCCGATGGATCCGGCCGCTTCGGCGTCTCTCGCTTCCCTCAGCGCGTGTCGATGTCCTCGCCCGACCACAGGTCGCCGCACTCGACCTCACGCACGCGGTTCGCGACGAGGTAGGGGCGCGCTCCCCGGTCGCCCGACAGCGAGGCCGTCAGCGCGTCGACGTGCGCGGAGCCGATGACGGCCGGATGGCCGGGCCGGCCCCGGTAGACGGCCTGCGCGAGGGCGGTCGGCGGATCGCCCGCGGCCGCGAGCACGCGCCGGACGGCCGTGCTCGGCAGCTCGGGGACGTCGACGGTCGCGACGACGACCGCGTCCGCGCCCGCAGACGCGGCGAGCGCGGAGCGCAGGGTGGCGGACATGCCGTCCTGCCAGTCGGATGCCACGACGATGTCGGCGCGGTCCGGCACGAGTGAGCGCGCCGCTGCGGCCCGCGCTCCCAGGGCGACGACGACGCGATCGCAGCCGCCCTCCTCGAGCGCCGCGACGACGCGGGCGAGCCAGGGCGTGCCATCCGCCGTGCGCGCGAGCGCCTTGGGCCCGCCGAAGCGCGTGCCGGCGCCGGCCGCCAGCACGATCCCGCAGATCGCCGCCATCCTCCGACCGTAGCGCGCCGATCTCACAGCGCTCCTGTCTTCTCCGTGAAACATGCGGAGGGATAGCGTGGAGCATGCTCGAACTCGCGTCGGCTCTCCTCGATCGGCTCGCGCGCGGCCGACGCGCCGCCGTGATCACCGTGACCCGCGTCGCGCGCAGCGCGCCCCGGGGCCTCGGCGCGTCGATGGCCGTGACGGATGAGGGCGAGGTCGTGGGCTCGATCTCGGGCGGATGCGTCGAGGGCGACGCGGTCGTCCTCGCGCACGCCGTGCTGGCCGACGGCGTCGCCCGCACCGCGACCTTCGGCTTCGACGACCGGACGGCGCACGCGGCGGGCCTCGCGTGCGGCGGCCAGGTCGACGTCATCGCCTACGAGGTCCGCGCCGCCGACCCCGTCGCGATGCGGGCGCTCGAGCGGGCGGCGGATGGCCGCGCGGCGACCGTCGGGATCGTCCTGGAGGGCGCGGACCGCGGTCGGATCGTGGCCTCGCGCGACCTCGGCCCCGCGTCGTCGGCCGCGTTCGACGCCGCTGCGCTCCTCGCCGAGACGCGGGTCGTCGGCCGTCCGGCGGTGCTGGCGGTCTCGAGCGCCCCGCGACCGCGCCTCATCCTCGCCGGCGCGACCGAGCACGCCGCGGCGCTCTGCCGCGTCGGCGCGGCGGCGGGCTTCGCCGTGACCGTCGTCGATCCGTGGGAGCTGCTCGTCACGCGCGAGCGGTTCCCCGATGCCGACGACCTCGTCGTCGCCCTCCCGCACGAGCACCTCGCGCGCCTTCCGGAGAGCGCGGTCGACGCGCGCACGGCCGTGTGCGTGCTCACCCACGACGCGCGGCTCGACGTGCCGGCCATCCGCCAGGCCCTCGCCCTGCCGATCGGGTTCGTCGGCGCGCTCGGCGCCCGCGCGACCGTCGCGCGGCGCGCCGAGCTCCTGCGGGCGGAGGGCGTCTCCGACGCCGACCTCGCGCGGCTGCACGCCCCGCTCGGGCTCGACCTGGGCGGCTCGACGCCCGAGGAGACGGCGGTCGCGATCCTCGCGGAGATCCTTGCCGCCCGGCATGGGGGAACCGGCGCGCCGCTGCGCGAGCGGACCGGGCCGCTGCACCGCGACCGCCCGGCGGCCGAGGCCGCGTGCGCGGCTCCTCCGCGTAACACCGCCGTGACACGGGGTTCCTAGGATCGGCGTGAGCGTGTCCTATCACCATGACTCCGCGCACGTCAGGGCGGGGACTGCGACGTCCGTCACAGACCCCAGGAGCGCCATGAGCACCATCGCACCCGCCCGCACGATCATCGAGGGCGGCTACGTCGTCACGGTCGACCAGCACGGGACCGAGCACCGCACGGGTCACGTGGTCATCGAGGGCGGGCGCATCGCCGCGGTGGGAGCGGGGGCCGCCCCGCCCGAGCTGCGCGCGGGCGCCGAGGTCGTCGACGCGACGGACTGCCTCGTCACCCCGGGCCTCGTGAACACCCACAACCACCTCTTCCAGTGGCTCACCCGAGGGCGCGCGCAGGACGCCATCCTCTTCGACTGGCTGACGGCGCTCTACCCCCTGTGGTCGCACATCGACGCCGACCTCACGGGCGAGGGCGCCGCCGGCGCGATGGCCGTGCTCGCCCGCTCGGGCTGCACGACCGTCGCCGACCACCACTACGTCTTCCCGCAGGGCTCCGGCGACATCGTCGGCGCGCTCGTCGCGGCCGCCGACGAGATCGGCGTGCGGCTGCACGCGACCCGCGGGTCGATGGACCTCGGCGCCTCGCAGGGCGGGCTGCCGCCGGACGCCGCCGTCGAGGAGACGGACGCCGCCCTCCGCGCATCGCAGGAGGCGGTCGAGCGCTGGCACGACCCGAGCCCGGACTCGCGCGTCCACATCGCGATCGCGCCGTGCTCGCCGTTCTCGGTCACCGGCGACCTGCTGCGCGAATCGGCGGCCCTGGCTCGCGCCCTGGGCGTCCGCCTCCACACGCACGCGTCCGAGACCGCCGAGGAGGACGCGTTCTGCGCGGAGCGCTTCGGGATGTCGCCGACGGCGTATCTCGAGGGCCTCGGCTG
This sequence comes from Microbacterium sp. SA156, assembly GCF_049065455.1. Taxonomy (NCBI): domain Bacteria; kingdom Bacillati; phylum Actinomycetota; class Actinomycetes; order Micrococcales; family Microbacteriaceae; genus Microbacterium; species Microbacterium sp. SA156. The sequence goes on along the minus strand of NZ_JBAKGU010000004.1, from coordinate 145,372 downwards.
GCTGGGTGACGACGTCTGGATGGCGCACGCCGTGCACCTCGACGACGCCGCCGTCGCGCGGTACGCGGCCACCGGCACGGGGGTCGCCCACTGTCCGTCGTCGAACGGGCGCCTGGCGGCCGGGATCGCGCCCGTGCGCGCGATGCTCGACGCGGGCGTGCCCGTCGGGCTCGGCGTCGACGGGGCGGCGTCCAACGAGTCGGGGCAGCTCGGGGTCGAGATCCGCGAGGCCGTGCTCATGGGCCGGCTCCGCTCGGGTGCTGACGGGATGAGCGTGCGGGACGCCCTTCGGATGGCGACGGCCGGCGGCGCGCGCGTCCTCGGACGCGAGGACGCGATCGGGGCGCTCGAGCCCGGACTGCTCGCGGACGTCGCCGTGTGGTGGATCGGGGGCGTCGAGCACGCCGGCATCCTCGACCCGGTCGCGGCGCTCGGCCTGGGCGCCCTGCCGCCGCTGCGGCGGCTTCTCGTCGGCGGGCGCACGGTCGTGGCGGACGACGTGCTCGTCTCCTCCGACGAGGGGCGGATCGCCGAGCGGGTGACCGCCGCATCGCGCGCGCTGGCGGAGCGGGCGTCATGGATCTGAACGCCGTCGAGACCTACCGGCGCGCACGCACGCGCGCCGACCTCGCCCTCGCGCCGGGCGAGGTGCCGCTCGCGGGCGGCACGCTGCTCTTCAGCGCGCCGAGCCCGCTCATCACGGGGCTCGTCGACCTCACGACGCTCGGCTGGCCCGACCTCGAGCCGTCGGCTGACGGCCTGCGCATCGGCGCGACCTGCCCCATCGCGCGCCTCGTCGCGTTCGCGGAGGGCCGCGACGCGCTGCGCCCCGATCCGACCTGGACGGCCGTGCCCCTCTTCGCCGACGCCGCGCACGCCCTCCTCGCCTCCTTCAAGATCTGGAACACCGCGACGGTCGGCGGCAACATCGCCCAGTCCTACGCCGCGGCGGCCATGGTCGCGCTCGGCACGGCCCTCGACGCCGAGGCGCTCATCTGGCCCCCCGACGGAGGCGAGCGCCGGATGCCCGTGGCCGAGATCCCGGCAGGGAACGGCCTCAGCTCGCTCGGTGCGGGAGAGATCATCCGCGCCATCGACATCCCCGCGCGGGCCCTGCGGTCGCGGGCCGCGCTGCGTCGGATCGCGCTCGCCGAGCTCGGACGCTCGGGCGCCGTCGTGACCGGCCGGGTGGACGAGGGCGGAGCCGCGGTGTTCGGCATCACGGCGAGCGTCGCGCGCCCCGTCGTGCTGCGCTGGCCATCCCTCCCGAGCGCGGCCGACCTGAGGGCCGCGGTGGCCGGGGCCCAGGGCTGGTACACCGACCCCCTGGGCGCCGCCGACTGGCGCCGCGGCGTCTCGGTCGTCCTCGCGGAGCGCTGCCGCGCGGCCCTCCCGGAAGGAGACGCGGAATGAGGTTCACGGTCAACGGCTCCCCCGTCGACGCCGATCCGCGCCCCGGTCAGTGCCTGCGCACGCTCCTGCGCGAGCACGGGCACACCGAGGTGAAGAAGGGCTGCGATGCGGGCGACTGCGGCGCGTGCGGCGTGCTCGTCGACGGCGTCCCTGTCCACTCGTGCCTCATCCCCGCCGTGCGCGCCGAGGGCGTCGCGGTCACGACGGCGGCCGGGCTCGCTCCGGGCGACGAGCTCCACCCCGTGCAGGAGGCGCTCGCGACCGGGTTCGGGTTCCAGTGCGGGTTCTGCACGCCGGGGATGAGCGTGACCGCGTCGTGCCTGCAGCCGGGCGACGAGCGAGACCTCGACCGGCGCCTCAAGGGCAACCTCTGCCGCTGCACGGGATACCGCCCGATCCGCGAGGCGATCGCGTCGACGCTCACGGCCGTGCGTGACACCAGGTCCGGCTCGTCCCAGGAGGAGGCCGGCGGCGTCGGCCGGTCCGTCGTGCCGGAGGCAGCCCGCCGCATCGTGCAGGGGCGCGAGCCGTACACGTTCGACGAGGTGCCGGACGGGGCGCTCATCCTGCGCGTCCTGTCGTCGCCCCACGCGCACGCCCGCATCACGTCCATCGACACGACCGCGGCCGAGGCGGTGCCGGGCGTCGTGGCGGTCTTCACGCACCGCGACGTGCCCGGCATCCGCTACTCGACGGGGCGCCACGAGCACCGCACCGACGACCCCGACGACACGCGCATGCTCGACGACGTCGTGCGGCACATCGGTCAGCGCGTCGCGGCCGTCGTCGCCGAGACGGCGGCGGCGGCCGAGCGCGCCTGCGGTCTCATCGCGGTCGCCTACGAGCCGCTCCCCGCCGTCTTCGACCCCGAGGCCGCGCGCACACCGGGTGCTCCGGCCATCCATCCCGACCGCACGCCCGACGACCGCGTCGCGGATGCCGCGCGCAACGTCGTCGGCGCCGTCCACACGGGGCGGGGCGGCGACATCGACGCCGCGCTCGCGGCGAGCGCCGTCACCGTCGCGGGCACCTGGCAGACGTCGCGCACGTCGCACGCGCAGCTCGAGACGCACGGCGCGGTCGGATGGCTCGAGGGCGACGTCCTGACCATCCGCTCGTCGACGCAGGTCCCGTTCCTCACCCGCGACGAGCTCGCGCGCATCCTCGAGCTGCCGCGCGAGCGCGTCCGCGTCTTCGCGCCCCGCGTCGGCGGCGGCTTCGGCGGCAAGCAGGAGCTCCTCGCGGAGGACGTCGTCGCGCTCGCCGTGCTGCACACGGGGCGCCCCGTCGCGTACGAGTTCTCCCGCGCGGACGAGTTCCTCCGGGCGCCCGTGCGGCATCCGATGCGCGTGAGCGTCGAGCTGGGCGCGGATGCCGACGGCAGGCTCACGGCGATGCGCCTCGACGTGCTGAGCGACACCGGCGCGTACGGCAACCACGCGCTCGGCGTGCTCTTCCACGGCGTCGCCGAGTCGGTCACGATCTACCGCACGCCCGTGCTCCGGCTCGACGCCGAGGTCGTCTACACGAACAACCCGCCGTCGGGGGCCTTCCGCGGATACGGCCTCGGGCAGGTCATGCTCGGCATCGAGTCGGCCATGGACATGCTCGCCGAGCGGCTCGGTCTCGATCCGTTCGAGGTTCGGCGCCGCAACGCCGTGCGCGAGGGCGACCCGATCCTCGCGGCCGACGGCCACGTCGAGGACGACCTCGTGTGGGGCAGCTACGGGCTCGATCAGTGCCTCGACCTCGCCCAGGAGGCGATGCAGCGCGGTGACGGCGAGACCGCGCCCGACGGCTGGCTCGTCGGCGAGGGGATGGCCGCCGCCATGATCGCGACGATGGCGCCCTTCGGCCACGTGGCGCACGCGTCGGCATCGCTGCGGCCCGACGGAGTCTTCGAGCTGCGCACGGGCACGGCCGAGTTCGGCAACGGCACGACCACCGTCCACCGGCAGATCGCGGCGAGCGCGCTCGGCGTGCCGCTCTCCATGATCCGGCTCGCCCACGCCGACACGGCGCTCGTTCCGCACGACACCGGCGCGTTCGCGTCGGCCGGCACGACCGTCGCCGGCAAGGCGCTCCACGCCGCCTGCCTCGCGCTGCGCGAGCGGATGGTCGGGCTCGCTGCCGCGCGCACGGGCGCCTCCCCGGCGGAGTGCGCGCCCACGGCCGAGGGCGTCGCGACCCCGGCGGGCGTCATCCCCTTCGCGGAGCTCGCGGGGCCCGACGGGATCACCGCGGCCAGCGAGGAGCACGGCGACCGCCGCTCCCTCGCGTTCGACGTGCACGCCGTCCGCGTCGCCGTCGACCCGGAGACCGGCGTCGTCCGCATCCTGAAGTCGGTCCACGCGGCCGACGCGGGCTTCGTCATGAACCCCGCGCAGTGCCGCGGCCAGGTCGAGGGAGGCGTCGCCCAGGGCATCGGCGGGGCACTCTACGAGGAGGTGCTCGTCGAGGACGGGGTCGTGCGGAATCCGATGTTCCGCACGTATCGGGTTCCGCAGTCGGCCGACATCCCCGACACCGAGGTGCTCTTCGCCGACACCGCCGACGCGCTCGGCCCGTTCGGGGCCAAGTCGATGAGCGAGTCCCCCTACAACCCCGTGGCGCCGGCCATCGGCAACGCGATCGCGCGCGCCATCGGCCGGCGCCCCTTCCATCAGCCGTTCACCCGCGAGCGCGTGTGGCGGCTGCTGCAGGACGGTCAGACGGCGGTGTAGCCGCCGTCGATGAGGTAGTAGCCGCCGGTCACGAACGACGCGTCGTCGGAGAGGAGGAACCGGACGACCTTCGCGACCTCCTCTGCCCGGCCCAGCCGCCCGAGCGGGTGCTTGGCCTTGAGCGCCTCGAGCGCCTCGGCGGGCAGCTTCTGCAGGAGCGGGGTGTCGATGTAGCCGGGCCCGACCGCATTGATGCGCAGCCCCTGCGCGCCGTACTCGGCGGCGGCGTTCTTCGTGAGGCCGACGACCGCGTGCTTCGAGGCCGTGTACGCGGAGTTGCCGAGTGCGGCGACCATCCCGTGGATCGACGCCATGTTCACGATCGCGCTCTCGCCGGCTCCGGCCTCGAGCATGGCGGGGATCTGGTGCCGCATGCCGTAGAGCACGCCGTCGAGGTTGATGCCGATGACGCGGTTCCAGTCGTCCACGTCGATCTCGCCGGTCGGCGCCTGGCGGCCGCCGATCCCGGCGTTGTTGACCGCGTAGTTGAGGCGGCCGAACGTCTCCTTGGCGAACGCGACCGCCTTCTCGCTGTCCTCGGCGACCGAGGTGTCGGCGCGGAACGCCGCGGCCTCGCCCCCGGCAGCGGCGATGTCGTCGGCCACGCGCTGCGCGGCATCCAGGTCGATGTCGGTCACGACGACCTTCGCGCCGTGGGCCGCCAGGTCCTTCGCGATGGCCTCGCCGATGCCCGATCCGCCGCCCGTGACGAGGGCGACCCTTCCGTCGAATGACATAATGTTCCCTTCGATCTCCTGCGCGAAGATCCATGCCTTTGCATGAACCCTGACATCTAGACTACGCCTGTCGAAGACAGGCGGGTCGATGCGCGCGCAGCCCGCAACTGCCATCCTGAACCCGTGACCCGTGCGGCTCCACCCCTCACCCCGATGGAACGATGACCCTATGATGAGCACCCCTGCGCCCCGCGGCGCCCTCGACCGCTTCTTCCGCATCACCGAGCGCGGCTCGACCGTCGGCACCGAGATCCGCGGCGGCCTCGTCACCTTCTTCGCGATGTCGTACATCGTGGTGCTGAACCCGCTCATCATCGGCACGTCGGCGGACGGCACGGGAGAGTTCCTCGGCGGCGGCGACGCTCCGAACCTCAGCATGATCGCGTCGGCGACCGCTCTCATCGCGGGCATCATGTCGATCCTCATGGGCGTCGTGGCGAACTTCCCGCTCGCGATGGCGGCGGGCCTCGGCCTCAACGCGGTCGTGACCTACTCGATCGCCGCGATCCCTGGCGTGACCTGGGCCGACGCGATGGGCGTCATCGTGATCGAGGGCCTGCTCATCCTGCTCCTCGTGCTCACCGGGTTCCGCGAGGCCGTCTTCCGAGCCGTCCCGACGCCGCTGAAGACCGCGATCGGGGCGGGCATCGGCCTGTTCATCACGCTCATCGGCCTCGCGAACGCGGGCTTCGTGACCGGCGACGGCGCGACCATCCTCGCCCTCGGCAACCTCGGCACGTGGCCGATCCTCGTCTTCGTCGTGGGGCTCGTCCTCGCGATCGTCCTGCACGCGCGCCGGGTGAAGGGCGCCATCCTCATCTCGATCCTCGTCGCGACCGCGCTCGCGATCCTCCTCGAGAACACCCTCCACATCGGCGCGCGCGGCGACGAGAACCCCGGAGGCTTCAACTCGCCCCCGACGTTCTCGGGCGTCATCGCCGTGCCCGACTTCTCCCTCATCGGGCAGTTCAACCTGCTCGGCTCGGTGCAGAGCATCGGCATCGTCACCCTCGTGCTGCTCGTCTTCACCCTGCTGCTCGCCGACTTCTTCGACACCATGGGCACGATGGTCGCGATCGGCGCCGAGGCGAAGCTGCTCGACGCGAACGGGAACCCGCCGCGCACGAAGCAGATCCTCATCGTCGACTCGCTCGGCGCCGTCGCGGGCGGCGTGGGCTCGGTGTCCTCGAACACCGCCTTCGTCGAGTCGACCGCGGGCGTCGGCGACGGCGCGCGAACCGGCCTCGCGTCGGTCGTCACCGGCATCGCGTTCCTGCTCTCGACCCTCTTCGCGCCGCTCGTCGCGCTCGTGCCCTACGAGGCCGCGGCCCCCGCGCTCGTGCTCGTCGGCTTCCTCATGCTCACGCAGGTCGCCGGCATCGACTGGAAGAACATCGAGGTCGCCCTGCCGGCCTTCCTCACGATCGTCATCATGCCGTTCACGTACTCGATCGCCGACGGCATCGGCGCGGGCTTCATCGCCTACATCATCGTGAAGCTCGCCCGCGGCAAGGTCGGCGACGTGCACTGGCTCATGTGGCTCGTCGGCGCGCTCTTCGTCGTGTACTTCACGATCGAGCCGATCCGGGCGCTGCTCGGGGCGTAGCGCTCACTCCGGCAGCGGCACGCCGTGCGCCTGCGCGCAGTCGACGACCGACGCGATGTAGGCCGCGCGGCGCGCGGGCGTGAGCCACGCGGCCTCGAAGGAGTTGATCGCGAGCCGGGCGAGGTCGGCGGCGGAGAGATCCGCGTGCTCCGCGAGGGCGACGTAGTTGTCCGCGACGTAGCCGCCGAAATAGGCCGGATCGTCGGAGTTGACCGTCACCCGCACGCCCTCGCGCAGGAGCTGGACGATCTCGTCCGCCTTCATCTCCTCGGTCACGAACGAGTTCGACACGGGGCAGGTCGTGAAGCCGAGCCCGCGCTCGCGGGCGACGGCGACGAGCGCCGGGTCCTCGACGATGTTCGTGCCGTGGTCGATGCGGTCGACGCCGATCTCCTCGATCACCTGGCGGATGTGCTCGATCGAGCCGGGCTGGTCGATGTCGCAGTGCATTGTCGTGAAGAAGCCCTCCGCCTTCGCACGGGCGAACACCTCGGCGAACTTCGCCGGCGGATTGCCGCGCTCGTCCGAATCGAGTCCGACCCCGATGATCCAGGCACGGTAGGGCAGCGCCTCCATGAGGGTCGACATCGCGTGCTCCGCCGTGAAGTCGCGGAGGAAGCAGAGGATGAGCTCGGCCGAGACGCCGAGCTCATCCTGCGCGCGCACGACCGCACGGCGGTAGCCGGCGATGACGTCGGCGAACGGCACCCCTCGGCTCGTGTGCGCCTGCGGGTCGAAGAACATCTCGACGTGGACGACGCCCTGCTCCCTCGCCTTCTGCAGGTACGCCCACGCGAGATCGTGGAAGTCGTCGGCGGTCTGCAGCACGGTCATCGCGGGGTAGTACACGGCGAGGAAGCTCGTCAGATCGGTGAAGTCGTAGCTGGCGACGACGTCCTCGACGGTCTTCTCGGCGAGCGCGATGCCGTTGCGGGCGGCGAGCGCGAACTTCAGCTCCGGCTCGAGGGTCCCTTCGAGGTGGAGGTGCAGCTCGGCCTTCGGCAGGGCGCGCGCGAACGCGCGGAGGTCGGTGGTCATGGGTTCCCTTCGATGCGAGCTCAGGCGCGATCCGCCATGCCCATCCGGGCGAGGACGACGGACTCGACGACGGCCACGAGATTGTAGATCACGAGGGCCGCGGCCGTGACGAGCACGACCGCCGACCACAGGGCGGAGAACTGCGCCTGCGAGCTGTACGCGCCCACGGCTCCGCCGATCCCGCCGCCCACCGCGAGCCATTCGGCCAGCAGCGCGCCCGTGATGGCCCCCGGCACCGAGATCCGCACGGCGGCGAGGAGCGAGGGCAGCGCGCTCGGCAGCGCGACCTTCCGCAGGGCCGTCCACGCCGATCCGCCGTAGACGTGGATGACGTCGCTCATCTGCGGAGAGACCTGCCGCAGCCCGAACACGATGTTGACGAGCGCCGGGAACAGCACGACGATGCCGCCGATCACCGCGACGGTGGCCGCGCTGCGCCCGAACAGGAGGATGATGACGGGCGCCATCGCCACGAGCGGCACCGAGCGCAGCAGCATCGCGAGCGGCATGAGCGCGTGCTCGAGCCCCCGGCTCAGCTGGAACCCGATCGCGACGAGCAGCGCGACGACGAGCCCCGCGACGAACCCGATCGCGGCGTCCTGGAGCGTGGTGACGAGCTGGCCCATCAGCAGCGCACGGTTCTCCGCCGCCTCGGGTGCCGCGACGAGGAAGGTCCAGACGTCGAGCGGCCCCTTCCCGACGTAGGGCGACACGCCCGTCGCCCACAGCAGGCCCTGCCAGAGGACGAGCACCGCCGCGAGCGTGAGGCCGAAGGTCGCGAGACTCGATCCGAGCGCGCGGAGGGTGGCCCGTCGCGCCTCGCGCCGGATGTCCGCCGCGGCGCCTCCCGCGCTCATGCCGCGCCCTTCGCCCAGGGCGCGACGAGACGCGCCACGACGCCGAGGAGCGCGAATCCGGCGAGCGCGACGAGACCCGACACGAGCGCGAGGCCCCACACGCGCGGCGCGTCGAGGCCCTGCTGGGCGGCGATCATCGCCGGGCCGACGCCGGACTGCACCTTGCCGAAGAACTCTCCGAGAACCGCGCCGAGGAAGGCGGCCGGCACGGCGACCTGGAGGGCGTTCAGGACGGATGGCAGCGCCGCGACGATGCGGACCTTGCGCAGCTGCGTCAGGCGCGAGCCGCCGTAGACGGTCACGACGTCGAGAGCGGAGCGGTCCGCGGCCTTGAGGCCGAGCAGCGTGCTCACGACGGTCGTGAAGAACACCGACAGCGCCGCGAGGAACACGGCGTTGCCCGCCGGGTGCCCCGCAGGGGGCACCGGGATGATGACGACGAGCACGATGCCGATCGCGACGATCGGGATGCAGTAGGTCAGGATCGCGAGCTGCATCACGAGGCCCTCGAGGCGCGGCACGACGAGCACCGCGGCCGAGAGGACGAGGGCGATGGCGTTGCCCCACAGGTACCCGATGCCGGCCTCGGCGAGGGTGACCGCGAAGTTGCGCGCGTAGAAGTCCCATCCCGCCGAGACGATGCCGACCACGACCTCGGGCGGCGTGGGGACGGCGCGGACGCCGGCGCCCACGCCGGCGAGCGCGGTCTCGGCGAGCACCCACCATGCGATGACCACGCCCACCAGCCCGATCGCGCCGACGAGCCAGGACGGGAGGCGCACGTCCTCCCACGCGATGCGCGCGCGGCGTCCGTCCGGGGCCTGGGCCGCAACCGCCGCGAGCGCGTCGCCCGAGCCGCCGCCCACCCCGTCAGCGCTCATCGTCGCCCCCTCCGAACAGGAGCTCCGATGCCTGGTCGACGTACGCGTGGAACTCGGGCGTGCGCATGAGCTCGGGGGTGCGCGGCCGCGGCAGGTCGATGTCCATGACCGCCTTGACGCGCCCGGGCCGAGGGCTCATCACCGCGACCTTGTCGCTGAGGAAGATCGCCTCCGAGATGCCGTGCGTCACGAGCAGGGTCGTCGCGGGCTTCTCGGTCCAGATGCGCAGCAGCTCGAGGTTGAGCCGCTGCCGCGTCATGTCGTCGAGCGCGCCGAAGGGCTCGTCGAACAGCAGCACGTCGGGCTTCAGGACGAGCGAGCGCGCGATCGAGACGCGCTGGCGCATCCCGCCGGAGAGCTGCGCGGGGCGCGCCTTCTCGAAGCCGGTGAGGCCGACGAGATCGATGAGCTCGCGCACGTAGTCCCTGTCGACAGCCCGGCCGGCCACCTCGAACGGCAGCTGGATGTTGGCCTGCACGCTGCGCCACGGCAGCAGCGCCGCGTCCTGGAACGCGATGCCCAGTCGGTTCTCGCGGCGCAGGTCCTCTGGGCTGCGTCCGTCGACGAGGATCGTGCCGCTCGTGGGCTCCTCGAGGCCCGCGAGGATCCGCAGGATGGTCGACTTGCCGCACCCGGACGGTCCGAGGAGCGAGAGGAACGCTCCCCGATCGGTGTGCAGGTCGGCGTCCTGCAGAGCCACGACGCTGCGGCGCCCCGAGCGGAACACCTTGTTCAGCCCCGTGATCTGCAGCCCGGTCCCCGCCGTCGACGCGGGGATCGCGGGGATGGCCGTGTCGGTCACGTGTGCTCCTTGGGTTGTCGGGATGCCGGGAACGGGCCGGCCGGGTCGGCCGGCCCGGGGGCTGCGCTCAGCCGGCGTACGCCACGAGGTCGGGGTTCTCCTCGTAGACCTCGGCGAGGAGGCTCATGTCGAACAGCTCCTCGGCGGTGACGTCGATGCCCGCCCCCGCAAGGCTCGCGATCGTGCGCTCCTGGAGCTCCTCGCTGATCGTGAACAGGCCGCTCTCCTCGGTGTCCGCCGAGACGACCAGCGCGTTCTGCGCCTCGGAGCCCGCGAGCGTCTTCTCCGGGTCGAGGTCGAGATCGGTGCCGTACTCCTCCATCGCGAGGTCGGCGCCGCGCTGCGGGTCGGCGAGCGCGTCGGTCCAGCCGCGGATCTCGGCGACCAGGAACGCCTTGAGCATCTCGCGCTCGGTCTCGATCGTCTCGTCCGTGACGGTGACCGTCTCCGCCACGAACGGCAGGCCGTTGTCGGCGAAGGCGAGGTTGACCGTGTCGAGCCCCGCGAGGTCGAGCGTGATGGCCTCGTTCGTGAGGTAGGCGATGAACCCGTCGACCTCCCCGTTCACGAGGGGCGCGGGGTCGTACTGGACCGGCACGACCTCGACGTCGGCGGGGTCGATGCCATTGGCCGCGAGGAGCGCCTGGAAGAGCGACGTGTTCGAGTCCTGCACGCCGATCCGCTTCCCGACGAGGTCGGCCGGCGTGGCGATGTTCCCGCCGTCGGCGAGGGAGAGCACCGTGAACGGGTTGGCCTGGAAGGTCGCGCCGATGATCTTGAGCGGGGCGCCCTCGTTCGCGATGACCGTGCCGACCGCGGCGGAGTCGCTCAGCGCGATGTCGACGCTTCCGCTCAGCAGCTCGGCGGTGCCAGTCGAGGGGCCGGGCACGAGGTTCACGGCGTCGAAGCCGGCGTCCTCGTAGTAGCCCTCGCTGTCGGCGATGTACTCGCCCGCGAACTCCTCGTTGAGGATCCAGCTGAGCTGCAGCGAGATCTCGCCGAAGCTCTCGTCGTCGCCGCCGGCGGGCTCGCCCGCGCATCCGGCGAGCACGAGCGATGACAGGGCGACGACCGCGGCGGATGCGCCGAGCCGGGCACGAAGGGATGAAGCGGGCATGCGGGTCTCCATCTGCAGGTGGTGGTGCTCTCGGGTGAGTACTCGGCGACAGTACGGGCCTCAGATTTCGCCGACGTGCGCGCCTGTTGCGCCGGTGTTACGCGGCAGGACGCCGGTCAGCTCGGCTCGGCGCCGCGGTGGGCGACGGCCTCCGCGAGCGCGCGGATGCCGAGCGCGACGTCGCCGCCGAGGACGGACTCGGCCGGATGGTGGCTGATGCCGTCCGCATTGCGCAGGAAGAGCATCCCGACATCCGTCAGCGCGCCCAGCGTCATCCCGTCGTGCCCGGCCGGGCTGAACAGCGACGCCGGCTCGGCACTCGCGACGCTCGCGCGGATGCCCTCGCGCACGACGTCCTGCAGAAGCGGTGCGCAGAAGAGCGCGGGAGCGCTGTGCACCTCGCGCGCGTGCCAGCGGAGCCGCCGCCTGCCCATGATCTCGTCGAGCTCGCGGGAGATCCGCTCCCACACACGGTCGCGCGCACCGTCGAACTCGCCGCGCAGGTCGATGCTCATCCGCGTCTCGCCGGGGATGACGTTCACCGCTCCCGGTAACGCCTCGAGCTGCCCGACGGTGCCGATGATGTGGTGCTCCGATGAGCAGATGCGCTCGACCGCGAGAGCCGCCTCGCTGGCTCCGAGGAGGGCGTCGCGCCGCATGTCGTAGGGCGTGCCGCCCGCGTGACGGGCCTCGCCCTCGACGACCACCTGGAACCGCCGCGCCGAGGCGATCGACGACACCACGGCGAGCGGCTCGTCGCGCCGATCGAGCTCGGGCCCCTGCTCGATGTGCGCCTCGAGGTAGCCGACGAGCTGCCCGGGGGCGCGAGCGGCGTCGCGGATGGCGGCCGCGTCCAGTCCGAAGGCGCGGTGCGCGTCGCGGAGCGTGATCCCGTCGGCGTCCTCCAGATCCCACCAGGCGTCGTCCCAGGTGCCCGCGACGGCCGACGACCCGAGCAGCGCGCGTCCGAAGCGCGTGCCCTCCTCGTCGGCGAACGCCGCCACCTCGATCCCGAACGGGAACGGCGACCGCCACCCGCCGTCCGCCGACGCGACCCGGAGGATGCGCACGACCTCGATCGCCATGAGCACGCCGACGATGCCGTCGAAGCGCCCCGCGTCGATCACGGTGTCGAGATGCGAGCCGAGCATGAGCACGGGCGCGTCGGGATCGGCCGCGGGGAGGAGCCCGAGCTGATTGCCCGCGGCGTCCTGCCGGGTGGTCATCCCGACCTCGCGCATCCACGCGTCGGCGAACGCGTTCACCCGCGCGTGCTCGGGCGAGAGGTACACGCGCGTGATGGCTCCGCGGTCGGCGCTGATCCGCGCGAGCTCGTCGCAGCGCGCCATGACGCGGCGGGCGGCCGCGGCGATCTGCTCGGTCGAGAGCGCGAGTCGCGAGGCGATCATGCGAGCACCTCCTCGCGCACCGCGGCGCGGAAGACGTCGCCGGCCGCCTCGACCCCGCCGCCCGCAGCGACGACGACGCCGAAGCGGCGCAGGACCGCCTCGAGCGCCGCGAGCGTGACGAGAACCGCGTCCTTGCGCGCGTTGTAGCCCATCGTGCCGATCCGCCAGACCCGGCCGTGCAGCGGCCCGAACGACGTGCCGATCTCGACGCCGAAGTCGTCGAGCAGCGCCTCGCGCACGGCGTCCGCCGGCACGCCATCCGGGACCTCGACCGCGACGACGTTGTTCATCCGGTGCGCGACATCGCCGAAGACGCCCAGCCCGAGACCGCGGACCCCTGCGAGCATCGCGGCACCCGCCAGCCGGTGCCGCTCGATCACCGCCTCGCGCCCCTCCTCGAGGAGGACGGCCGCGCACTCCCGCGCCGCGTAGAGCATCGAGGTCGCCTCGGTGTGGTGGTTGAGGCGTCGCGGCCCCCAGTAGTCGAGGATCATGCCGAGGTCGAAGTAGTTCGTGCGGACGAAGTCGGCGGCGCTCGCGTCGGCGTCCTCGCGGATGCCCGCCTCGACGCGCGAGCGCGAGCGGATGACCGACACGGCGCGCTCCGAGAGCGTGAGCGGCGCCGAGCCGCTGGGCCCGCCGAGGCACTTCTGGAGCCCCGCGGTGGCGGCGTCGACCCCCCAGGCGTCGGCGAGGAACGCGTTCCCGCCGAGCGAGGCCGTCGCGTCGGTGTAGAAGAGCGCGCCGTGCCGCTCGCAGATCGCGCCGATCTCGTCGAGCGGCTGGTTCATCGTCGTGGAGGTGTCCCCCTGAACGAGCGCGAGAACCGCGGGCTTCACGCGCGCGACGGCCTCCTCGATGAGCGAGGTCGGCACCACCTGGCCCCACGGGACCTCGACGACGTGCACCTCGGCGAGCGCGCGCTCCGCGATCTCCGCGAGCAGATGCCCGAACCGCCCGAAGACCGGCACGAGCACCCGGTCGCCCGGGCGGATGAGCGACATGAGCGCCGCCTCGATGCCGGCGCGCGCGGTGCCGTCGACGAGAAGCGTCGCGTCGTTCCGCGTCGCCCACACGCGACGGTAGAGCTCCTGCGTCTCGCGCATCGTCGCGGTCATGAACGGGTCGTACTGCCCGACGAGCTGCGCCGACATCGCGCGCAGGACGCGCGGATACGCCGAGATGGGGCCGGGGCCCATGAGGAGGCGGGCGGGCGGGTCGAGCGGGGCGGTGATCGTCATGATGTGCTGCTTCCGAGTGGGGCGGTCGGGAGGGGACGGCGCGGGCTCACGACACGGCGTCGGCGAGCGCCCGCGCCAGGCGGACGAGGGAGAGGTCGGAGCCGGCCCGCCCGATGAGCCCCACCCCGACGGGAGCAGGACCGAGGGCGGACGGGACGGTCAGGAGCGGAGCCGAGATCGAGGGCGCTCCCGCCACCGCGGCGGGAGCCGTGAGCCGGAGGGTGGCGGTGCGGATGGCGTCGATCTCGTCGGGCTCGGCAGTGCGGGACGGCGCGGGGCCGGGGACGACGGGGAGGATCAGCACCGCGTCTCCGACGAGCGCGCGCACGCGCGCGGCGAACGGGCGCAGCTGCTCGCGCGCCGCCTGCTCGGCGAACGGGGTCACCTCCGCCGCGGCGGCGAAGCGGGCGGCGACGGCTCCGCCGAGCGCCCCGGGATGCGCGTCCAGCCACGCCCCGTGCACTCGCCAGGCCTCGGCGGCCTGGACCGTGCGGAACCGCTCGTGGCAGGCCGCGAGGTCGCCGATCGAGACGCGCTCGATCGGCGCGGTGCGGCCGAGCGCCGCGAGCAGCTCCTCGAACGCCTCGCGCACGGCGGGCTCGGCGAGCTCGAGCGCCTCGACGGGGACGCGGAAGCGCCACGGCAGCGGCGCCTCGGCGTCGCCGTCGAGGCACCACGAGGCCACCCGCTCGAGCGTCTCGCCGTCGCGCGTGAGCCATCCGACCGTGTCGAACGCGGGCGCGAGCGGCAGCACGCCGCGTCGCGGGACCCGGCCGTGCGTGGTCCGCAGGCCCCACAGCCCCTGATAGGACGCCGGCACGCGGATGGAGCCCGCGGTGTCGGTCGCGAGGCCGATGTCGGCCTGGCCCAGCGCGACGGCCGACGCGGGCCCGCTCGACGACCCGCCGGGGAGAGCCCCGGGGAGGGCCCCGTTCGGCGGGGTGCCGTAGTGCGCGTTGTCGCCCGCGATCGAGTAGGCGAACTCGTCGGTCCGCGCGATCCCGCGCAGCGCGGCGCCCCCGCCGAGCAGGGTCGACACGGCGGGCGCGGTCGTCGTGGCGGGCCGCGCCTCGTCGAGGTAGGCGGGATTGCCCGCGCCGACCCTGCTCCCGGCGATCGCGAAGAGGTCCTTGACCGCGAACGAGAGGCCCGAGAGGGGGCCGTCGGCGGCCGCCGGAGCGAGCGGCTCGCCGACCTCGCGCCAGATCGCGCGGTCGAACGCCCGCGGCCGCGCGGAGACGTGCGCCGCGACGATGCGCCATCCTGCCGCCCTGCGGCGCCAGACCTGGGTCTGCAGCCCTCGCCCGCCCGCGTCGAAGCGCGAGACCGCGACGAGAAGCGCCGTTCCGTCGGCGAGCGGACGGTGCTCGATCCGCTCGATGGCGCGCGGCGCGACCCCGCCCCGCTGCGCGCGGAACGCGCTGATCGCGTCGTGCCCCACGAGGAGGCCGCCCTCGTCTCCGCGCAGCGTGTCGGGGGCGTCGTCGAACCACGCATCGAGCGCATCGAGGTCGTTCGCGACCACGGCCCGCTCGTACGCGTGGAACGCGTCGAGCAGCTCGGCCGGAACCGTCTCGTCGCCCGGGATCCGCGGCGGCGCCTGCACGGCCGTCGCGTCACGCATCGGCGGCCTCGATCGCGGCGAAGTCGGCCTCGCGGATGCGCGCGTGCACGCCGCACACGACGTCGACGACCTGCGAGATGTCGAAGTCGACCGCCGCCGACAGGTAGGCGTAGGCGAGATGCTCGTCCATTCCCCATCGCGCCTGCAGGAGCGCGATCGCCTCCGTCGTGCACGCCCGCATCGCCGCGTCGAGATCCGGGTCGAGGCCCGTCGGGACGAGGTGGTCGGCCGTGCGCACGAGCGGGCCGGCGATGCGCCCGAAGGCGCGCTCGGCCGCGGCGGCGGGCACGACGTCGAAGCGGAGGGTCGCCCGCAGCGAGGCCTCGAGCGCCGTGAGCGCGACCTCGCCGTCGCCCTGCGCGAAGTGGGGGTCGCCCACGTACGCGAGCGCGCCCTCGACCTGCACGGGGAGGTAGAGCGACGAGCCCGCCGTCAGGAGGTTGATGTCGATGTTGCCGCCGTGCGCACCGGGCGGGACCGAATGCGCGCGCTCCGGCCCGGCCGGCGCGACGCCCATCGTGCCGAGGAACGGCGCGAGCGGGAAGACGACGTCGCGCGCTCCGCCCTCGGTCGCGGGGAGCGCTCCGACGAGGCGGCCTGCGCGCTCCTCGACCGGGGCGAAGACGCTGACCGTCCGGCCGCTGCGCGGCAGCACGCCGGGCAGCGCCCCCTTGCCGTGTCGATTCGAGATGACGCCGTACGGAACCCGCGGCTCGAGCGCGACGACGGTGATCCGGAGGAGGTCGCCCGGCTGCGCGCCCTCCACGCGGATGGGACCGGTGACGACGTGCGGGCCGTCGGCGACGGGGTCGCGAGGCACCGATGCGGCGATCGCGACCGCGTCGTCGAGGACGGCGCCCGCGGGGACGCCGTGCTGCGCGAAGAACGCGACCGGGTCCTGGCCCTGGTCGGGCAGCAGCCCCTCGTGGCTGACCGTGTCGACGATGATCGTCTCGCCCGACGCGATCGTGAGGACAGGCTCGTCCTCGCCGCTCGGGAGCCGCCCCCACCGCACGGTCTCGGGCGACGACGTCAGGTACGTCGCGCCGTCGGGCAGGCCGCGACCGGGCTGCAGGATCGGGATGTCGGCGAAGCGCGCCGGCGCTGCGGCCGCTCCGAACCGGTTCCGCTCGGCGGTGTCGATGGTCATGCGCTGGCCTCCGTCAGGGTCGCGGTCGTCGTGGGGGCGAGCACCTCGTGCCCGCGTCGTGCGCGCAGTCCGGTGCCGTGCGCGTGGATGAGCTCGCCGTGCAGGTAGGTCTCCCGGACGATCCCGCGCAGACGCGCGCCCTCCCACGGCGACATGGGGTTCCGGTAGGCGAGCGATGCGGCATCGAGCACGTACTCGGCCTCGGGGTCGAACACGACGAGGTGGGCCGGCGCCCCCGGGGCGATGCGGCCGCGGTAGCCGAGGCGCACGAGGTCCGCTGGCCCGGTCGTGAACGCCGGCAGGATGGCCTCGAGCGGCAGGCCCCGGCGGCGCGCCTCGGTCCACACGGCCGACAGCCCGGTCTGCACACCCGCGATCCCGCCCCACGCGAGCCCGAGGTCGGCGACGCCCTTGAGATCGAAGGTCGCGGGCGAGTGATCGCTCACGATCGCCGCGATCGTGCCGTCGAGGACGCCCGCCCACAGGGCGTCCTGGTTCGCGCCGTCTCGGATGGGCGGGCAGCACTTGAAGCGGCCCTGGCCGTCCGGCAGCTCCTCGGCGCGCAGGGTCAGGTAGTGCGGGCACGTCTCCACGGTGATGCGGACGCCGTCGGCGCGGGCCGCGCGCACGAGGTCGAGCGCCTCCGCGGCCGAGACGTGCACGATGTGCACGCGGGCCCCGGTCCGCCGGGCCGCCTCGATCACGAGGCGGACCGCCTCGACCTCCGCGCGAGGAGGGCGGGATGCCACGAAATCGGTGAACACGGGGCCCGCGGCGTCGGACAGGTGCTCCTCGAGCTCGGCGTGCGCGATGAGCAGGCCGTCGCGCGCGGCGAGCTCGGCGAGCGCCGTCTCCAGCTGAGCGGCGTCGAGGTGCCCGAACTCGTCGATCCCGCTCGGGGCGAGGAAGCACTTCACCCCGACGACCCCCGCATCGAGCAGAGCGCCGAGGGCGCCGAGGTTCTCGGGCACGGCGCCGCCCCAGAACGCGACGTCGACCGCGAGCTTGCCGGCCGCGGCCCGGCGCTTCGCGGCCAGCGCGGCGGGCGTCGTCGTGACGGGCACCGAGTTGAGCGGCATCTCGACGAGCGTCGTCACGCCGCCCGCGGCGGCCGCCGCCGTGCCGGTGGCGAAGCCCTCCCACGCGGTGCGCCCCGGCTCGTTGAGGTGCACGTGGCTGTCGACGAGGCCAGGGAGCAGCACCTCCGCGTCGGCGAGCACGACCTCGGCGTCGGGGTCGAACGGCTCCATGCCGGCCACGCGGCCGTCGGCGATGCGCACGGTGGCGGCCGTGAAGGCGTCGCCCACGAGCACGCGCCGCGCGGCGATGGCGGAGCCCGGGCCGCTCATGCGGTCATGCTCCCCGCGACAGCCGCGTCGCGCGCCAGGGGCTCGCGGTGCGGCGGCGTCGCGTACTCGTCGCGCTTGCTCGTGCCCACGCCCATCCGCGCCATCGCCGAGACGAGCCCGACCGCCGCGGCGACGCCGTCGACGACCGGGACGCCCACGCGCTCGGACAGGTGCGCGCAGAGGTCGGCCATGCCGGCGCAGCCGAGCACGACGGCGTCGGCGCGGTCCTCCCACGCGACGCGCTCGCACCACGCGGCGATGCGCTCGACGGCCGCGGGGTCGGCCTCCTCCAGGTCGAGGACGGGGATGCCCGTGCCGTAGGCGGCGACGCACGCGCGCTCGAACCCGTAGCGGAGCACGAGGTCCTGGGCGCGGCCGAGCGTGCGCGAGAGCGTCGTGACGATCCCGAAGGTCCGCCCGGTGAGGGCGGCGACGTGCATCGCGGCCTCCGCGATCCCGACGACGGGTGCGTCGACGAGCTCGCGCGCGGCGTCGAGGCCGGGGTCCCCGAAGCACGCGACGATGTAGCCGTCGCTGCCGCCCGCCGCCTGGTCGCGCCGGATGGCGTCGACGACCGCGGCCGCCGCGTGCACCTCGTCGAGGTGGCTCTCGATCGCGGCCGGGCCGTCGCCCTCCGCGGGGCACACGGCGACGACCTCGACGTCGGGGGCGGCGGCCTCCCGGGCCGCGGCGGCGATCTTGGCCGTCATGGCCCGGGAGGTGTTGGGGTTGATGAGGGTGATGCGCATCAGCGGACCTGGGCGTCCTCTTCTTCGTCGGAGGCCGCGAGCGCGGCCTCGGCCTGCGCGACCGCCAGCGAGGCGGTCGCGGTGTCGGGGTACTCCTCGAGCACGTCCTCTGCCGTGCCGTCGGAGACGCCGGCGGTCTCGCCGTCGAACACGGGGACGGTCGGTCGGGCGCGCTCGAGCAGCGTGAAGATGGCGAAGCCGAGTCCGCACCCGATGAACCACGTGAAGTCGCCGATCGCGCCCCACGCGGGGTCGATCGCTCCCGCGAACACGAGGGACTTGGGCACGATCGCGAGGAGGATGGTCGGCACGCCCGCGCCCGCGACCGCCCACAGCGCGTTCGGGTTGTAGCCGCGGCGATACCAGTAAGCGCCCTGCTCGGACATCGTGTACATGTCGTCGACGCGGATCCGCTGACGCGCCACCACGTAGTACCCCGCGATGAGGATGCCGAACAGCGGGCCGATGAGGGCCGACAGGATGCCGAGCGTGTAGTGGATGGCCTGGTCGTTCGCGTACCAGTTCCAGGGCGTGAGGAGCACCGACCCGACCGCCGCGATCATCCCGCCCATCCGCCACGAGATGCGGTGGGGCGCGACGTTCGAGAAGTCGAACGCCGGCGAGATGAAGTTCGCGACGATGTTGATGCCGACCGTGGCGGTGACGAAGGTCAGCCCGCCGAGCAGGATGGCGAACCAGTGGTCGATGCGCTCGACCGTGTGGATGGGGTCGGTGATGAGCTCGCCGAAGACCGGCACGGTCGCCGACGCCGTCACCACCGTGAGGATCGAGAAGAAGAGGAAGTTGACGGGCAGGCCCCAGAGGTTGCCGCGCTTCACGGCGCGGAAGCTGCGGCCGTAGCGCGCGAAGTCGCCGAAGTTCAGCATCGGCCCCGAGAAGTACGACACGACGATCGCGATGGCGGAGAGCATGACGGGGATCGAGGCCCACAGGTCGAGGGGCTCGCCGCTCGAGAGGTCGAGGCTGATGTTCTCCCAGCCCGCCTGGCTCACGAGATACACCGCGAGGACGATCATCACGACGTACACGGCGGGGCCCGCGAAGTCGATGAAGCGGCGGATGGCCTCCATGCCGTTCCAGAAGACGGCGGCCTGCGCGACCCAGAGGATCGCGTACGAGATCCATCCGAGCGCGTCGAGGCCGAGGAAGCTCGGCTCGAGGAGCGCGGCCGACGCCGGGACGAACTTGAGGAAGACGATGGTGAGGGACTCGGCGGCGAGGTACGTCTGCACCCCGTACCAGGCGATCGCGATGACGCCGCGGACGATGGCCGGGATGTTCGCGCCCTTGACCCCGAAGAGGAAGCGGTTGACGACGGGGTAGGGCACGCCCGTGCGCTGGCTCGGCTTCGCGACGAGGTTCGTGAAGAACTGGACGATGAGGATGCCGACGACGAGAGCGACGAGGACCTGCCAGCTCGCGATGCCGAGCGCGAACAGGGAGCCGGCGGTGACGTAGCCGCCGACGGAGTGCACGTCGCTCATCCAGAACGCGAAGATGTTGTAGCTCGTCCAGCGCTGGCGGCGCAGCGGGGCGAGGTCCTCGTTGGCGAGGCGGGGGTCGTAGCCGGGGCGCATGTTGCCGGAGCCGACGGGGTGGCCCGCGGCCTCCACGACGTCCTGCGGCCGGGTGGGGGAGCTGCTCTGCGACACGATGGTGCCTTTCGAGAGGAGGATGCGGTGTCGGTGGTGCTCCGGCCGATGGAGGCTTGCCGGACGAGAGGCGTGGTGTGAAGTTATCCCTTCACGTTTCCCGCGCCGTGTCCCTCATGTTTCGGCGGCGTAAATCCCGACGGCGGCTCGCTTGCGGCGCGGGCTAGCATGTCGGCGTGACCCTCTCGGCCCCCGGACCCGCTGCCGGCGTCGGGGACGCACCCGACCCGCGCACCCTCGTGGGGCGCCGGCTCCGCGAGGCCCGGACGCTCACCGGGCTCTCGGTCTCCGCCCTCGCCCGGCGCCTCGGGATCTCCACGAGCGCGGTCTCGCAGATCGAGCGCGGCGTCATGCAGCCGAGCGTCTCGCGCCTCATCGCGATCACCGACGCCCTCGGCGTCCCGCTCGCCACGGTGCTCTCCGGGTCGGTCGCCACGGGGCCCGACGACGGGTCGTACGCTCTCGAGCGCGCGGCGGACGCCGCGTACCTCGAGCTCGGCGGAGGGGTCGTCTTCCGCCGCCTCGCTCCCGGCGACAGCCCCGGCATCGACTACTTCGAGTCGATCTACCCGCCCGGCAGCACGGCGTCGTCGAAGGATCAGCTCTTCCGCCACGAGGGGTACGAGGTCGGCGAGGTGCTCTCCGGAGAGCTCACGATCGACTTCTCGGACGAGGTCGTCGTACTGCGCGCGGGCGACACCATCCGGTATCCCTGCGACAAGCCGCATCGGCTGCACAACACGGGCGATGAACCCGCCGTCGCCCGCTGGCTCATCGTCCATCCGCCCTCAGCCGAGTGAGCGAACCGCCCCGCGTTACCGCGCCGAAATACGCCGCCCCTAGCGTGGCGGCATGCTCCTGGAGGACTTCGACCGCGCACCCGCTCCCGACGCCGCGGCGGCCGCGCGGGTGTGGGCGGATGTCCCGAGCTGGGTCGACGCGCTCGTCGCGTCCCGACCGCACGGGTCGCTCGACGCGCTGCTCGCGAGGGCGGCCGAGGAGGCCGCGACCTGGGGTGAGCGCGAGCTCGACGCGGCGCTCGCGCACCATCCGCGGATCGGCGATCGTCCGACGGGAGACAGCGCGGAGGCGGCCGCCTCCCGGCGCGAGCAGGCGGCGATGGCCGACACCGACGCCGAGGTCGCCGCGCGCATGACTGAGGGCAACGCGGCCTACGAGGCGCGCTTCGGCCGGGTGTTCCTCATCCGCGCCGCGGGCCGCTCCCCCGTCGAGATGCTCGGCGAGCTCGACCGCCGGCTCGCGAACGACGACGCCGCCGAGGTCCGCGAGGCGTGCGGGCAGCTCCTCGAGATCGCCCTCGCCCGCATCCGCGCGGACTTCGCCGCGCCATCCGCCGCGCCATCCGAGACCGCGCCATCCGCCGCCGCGCCATCCGAGGAGATCTGATGACCGAGCTGACGACGCATGTGCTGGATGCCGCGAGCGGACGCCCCGCGGCCGGCATGGCCGTCGCCGTGCGCACGGCGGGCGCCGTCGTCGCGACGGCCGAGACCGACGCCGACGGGCGCGCGGCACTGGGAGAGCTCGGCGCGGGCGAGCACACGCTGGTCTTCGACACCGGCGCGTGGTTCGCGGCGCGCGGCGTCGAGGCGTTCTATCCGTCCGTCGCCGTCGCCTTCCGGGTCGACGGCGAGCCGCACGCGCACGTGCCGCTCCTCCTGAGCCCGTTCGCGTACTCCACCTATCGAGGGAGCTGATCCATGAGCGACGTGTCCGTGCACCTGGGACCGCACAAGTACGGCAAGGCCGAGAACCGCCTCGTGCGGATCACGCGGGACACCGCCCGGCACGAGATCGAGGACCTCACGGTCACCTCGCAGCTGCGCGGCGAGGCGTTCGCGGACTCGTTCCTGACCGGCGACAACGCGAAGGTCATCGCCACCGACACGCAGAAGAACACGGTGTTCGCATTCGCGAAGACGCACGGCGTGGGCTCGCCCGAGCGCTTCCTCTCCCTCCTCGCCGAGCACTTCACGACCGAGTTCGACTGGGTCGAGGGAGGGCTGTGGCAGGCCGAGCAGCACGTGTGGGAGCGCATCGTCGTCGACGGCTCCGGCCACGATCACGCGTTCGTGCGCACGGGGCGCGGCACGCGGCTCGCCGCCGTCCAGGTCGCGGATGGCGGCACCCACGTCCTCGGCGGCGTGAAGGACCTCGTCGTCCTGAAGTCGACGGGATCGGAGTTCCGCGGGTTCCCGAGGACGCCGTTCACGACCCTCCCCGAGACCGACGACCGCATCATGGCGACGTCGGTCACGGCGCGCTGGCGCTTCCTGCCCGAGGCGGTCGCGGAGGGCGTGGACTACAACGGCGTGTACGAGGAGGTCACGGCCGTGCTCCTCGAGCGGTTCGCCGTCGTGCACTCGCTCGCCCTGCAGCAGACCCTCTTCGCGATGGGGCGCGCGGCGATCGAGGCGCGACCCGAGATCGCGGAGATCCGCTTCGCGATGCCGAACCGGCACCACTTCCTCTACGACCTCGCGCGCTTCGACCTCGAGAACGAGGGCGAGGTGTTCATCGCCGACGACCGCCCCTACGGGCTCATCGAGGGGACGGTCGTGCGCGACGGCGTCGACGACGCGCCCGCGGCCTGGGCCGACGTCCCGACGTTCATCTGACGTCGCGCCGCTCCTCGGTCTGCCCCTCGGTCTGCCCCTCCCTCCGGTCCGTCGTCCCCTCTTCTCCCCCGCCTCTCCCGCCCAGGTCGCACTCCGCGTCCCCAAAAGCCGCCTTACGGACGCGAACTGCGACCCCGACAAGACCCTCCCCACCCAGGTCGCACTCCGCGTCCCCAAAAGCCCCCTTACGGACGCGAAGTGCGACCTGGACAAGACCCTCCCCGCCCTGCCCGCCCCGCCCGCCGAGGGCGGCCGTTCAGCGGCCGGGGTCGCCCTCGGGCGCCGCGACGTGCGCCTCGACGGGGTTGCCGTCCTTGTCGACGGCCGGCAGCTCGTGACCGCTCTCGTCGCGGAACCGCACAGGGGTGAGACCCGCCCCCACGGCCTCGGAGGAGACGAGGGCGATCGCGGCGGTCGAGCGCACGCCGTCGTAGGACCCCACGACCGGGTCGGCGCCGTACTTCTCCTTCGCCGACCGCGAGTTCAGCAGGAGGTTGAGCAGGATGGCCGCGATCGCGCCCGCAGAGATGCCCGAGTCGAAGATGAGCGTGAACGCGTCGGGGAAGCGCGCGTAGATCTCCGGCGCGACCGTCGGCAGCAGGGCGATGCCGACCGAGACCGCGACGACGAGCACGTTGCGGTTGTCGAAGCGGACCTTCGCGAGCGTCCGGATGCCGCTGGCCGCGACCATCCCGAACAGCGCGATCCCCGCGCCGCCGAGCACGGCCCGCGGGACGCCCTCGACGATCGCCGAGACCGGCGGCAGCAGGCCGAGGACGACGAGGATCCCGCCCGCCATCGTCGCGACCCAGCGCGAGCGCACGCCCGTGAGCGAGACGAGCCCCACGTTCTGGGCGAACGCCGTATAGGGGAAGGTGTTGAAGACACCGCCGATGACGGTGCCGAGCCCATCGGCGCGCAGCCCGTCGGCGAGCTGACGACGGCCCACGGGGCGCTCCACGATCTCGCCGACGGCGATCATGTCGCCCGTCGTCTCGGTCATGATGACGAGGCCCACGACGAGCATCGAGACGACCGAGGCGATCTCGAAGGTCGGCAGTCCGAAGTGGAACGGCGTGACGATGCCGAACCACGCGGTGTCGGCCACGCCCGACCAGTCGACCATCCCGGGGACGGCGAGTGCGGCGAGGGTGCCGACGACGAGCCCCAGGAGCACGGAGATGCGGGCGAGCGCCCGCGGAGCGAACCGCTCGACGAGGACGATGAAGAGCAGGGTCCCAGCCGCGAAGGCGAGGTTCAGCGGGTCGGCAGCGCCGTCCTCCGCGCCGTCGATCACCCATCCGGCCGCGACGTCCATGAGGGACAGGCCGATGATGAGGATGACGGTGCCGGTGACGAGCGGCGGGAAGAAGCGCAGGAGCTGCGAGAAGAACGGCGCGACGAGGATCATGAAGAGGCCGCAGGCGATGGTCGCGCCGTAGATCGCCGTGATGCCGTGCTGCGCTCCGATCGCGATCATGGGGCCGACTGCGGCGAAGGTGACGCCCTGCATGAGCGGCAGGCGCACGCCGAACCGCCAGAACCCGATCGACTGGACGATCGTCGCGATGCCGGCGACGAAGAGGTCGGCGCTGATCAGGTACGCGAGGTCGGCGCCGCCGAGGCCGATGGCGCCGCCGACGATGAGCGGGACGGCGACGGCGCCCGCGTACATCGCGAGCACGTGCTGGAGGCCGAGAGGGAACAGCCGCGCGAGCGGCGGGATCGAGTCGACGGTGTTCGCGTCGCGGGAGGAGGTCGTCATGCCGCGACGCTAATGACGCGGTGTTGCCCCGGCGTTTCGTGAAGGAGTCACTTCATGACGAGCGCCTCACGCGCCGCGTCAGGCGGACTCGTGCGCCGTGAAGAGGGTGTGCACGTCGCCCGCGACGGCCCGGCCGCCCAGATCGACGAGCTCGAGCACGACGGCCGACCCGGCCACCTCGGCGCCGAGGTCCCGGATGAGCTGCTGGGCGGCCGCGAGTGTCCCGCCGGTCGCGAGCACGTCGTCGAGGAGCAGGACGCGCTCCCCCGGCTTGAGGACGCCCGGCGCCTCGATCGCCGCCGACCCGTACTCGAGGTCGTACGACACGGCGGCCGCCGGCTTGGGCAACTTCCCGGCCTTGCGGATCGGCAGCACCCCGACTCCGGCGACGGCGGCGACATACCCCGCGAGCAGGAACCCGCGCGCCTCGATGCCGCCGACCATGTCGAACCGGCCCTCGAACGGCTCGACGAGCGCGGCGCACGCGACGCGGAGGGCCTCGGGGTCGGCCAGCAGCGGCGAGATGTCGCGGAACAGGATGCCCGGCTCCGGGTAGTCCGGGGTGAGGTCGATGAGCGATTCGGCACGGGCGAGGGCGTCGTTCACCTGCCCAGGCTACCGGCGCCGCCTGGACGGCCGCGGGGGCGGTGCTCCCGGATCGGGGCGGGCATGAGGCAGACTGGGCGCGTGACGACGACCCTCCTCTCCGCTTCGACCGCGCTGGCGAGCACCGGCAACGACCTCGTGCCCTGGATCGTGGGCGGCGCCGTGGTGCTCGTGCTCGCGGGCGCCGGGCTCCTGGTCCTCCGCCGCCGGCAGTGACGCGCGGGGCCGCCTAGACCCGAGCCCCTGCGCGCGCATCCACCGGGCGCATCCTGGAGACGACGCCCGGCAGTCCGCCGCGCTCGGTCGCGATGACGAGCGCGACGATGCTCGCCACGGCGAACAGCGCGTCGAGCGGCGACGTCAGCATGCCGAGGAGCTGCCAGCCGCCGATGCCCGCGAGATAGCGCAGCGCGCGGGCCGCCGGCGCGGGCCCGACCCCGCCCTCCCACCGGACGAGGACGGCGTGGTCGCCCACCGTGCCGCCCGTCACGAGGACGATTGCCCCCAGGAGGACGAAGGGCACGGCGGTCGCCGCGGCGTTCGGGGCGGCGGGATCCAGCTGCGCAGCCGGGACGCCGACGACGTAGAGCTGCCACGCGTTCACGGCGATGCCCGCCGCACCGCCGGTCAGCGCGACCGCGAGCGCGTCGCACAGCATGCCGAGCAGGCGCCGCCAGATCGTCACCGGGCGCGGGGCGTCCGCCACGGGCCGTGCATCGCGGCGGGCGAGCAGCGGCCGCACGGCGAGCGACAGGGCGCCGCCGAGCAGGGCTCCCGCGGTGTTGGCGAGCAGGTCGTCGACGTCGAACAGACGGTACCCGCAGGGGTAGATGCCCCAGACGCCCGTGACCTGGGTCGTCTCGATCGCGAGCGACAGCCCGAACCCGACGAGCGTCGAGACGAGCACGCCGCGCCGCCAGATGAGGCGCAGGAAGAACCCCAGCGGCACGAACAGGAGCACGTTGAGCGCGACCTGCATGACCGCGGGATTGTGCCGCAGGGCGGAGAGCGAGCCGACCGGGTAGTCGAGTATGTCGTCGACGAACTGGAACGGCCGCAGCTGCGGCGCCGCGCAGCGGATCGCGTCGGGGTCGGGGAGCGGAAGCAGCGTGTACGTCCACAGCGCGAGGCCGTAGACGAGGAAGGCGCCCCACAGCAGCAGCTGCCGGAGGGTGAGCCGGCCCTCCCGCCGATACTGCACGGCGACGAACGGCACGAACAGCAGCACCGCGAACACCGCCCCGAGCAGGACGGCGACGACAGCGGGGAGCACCTGACCGTTCACAGGCATCCACGCTATCCGAGCCCCTACCCTGGACCCATGACGCGCCTGCTCGCCGACGCCGACTCGACCCGCTGGGTGCCCGTGACCGGGCGCGGACTCCGCGGCGGCCGCCACCGGAAGGCGGCCATCCGCATGCTCCTCGGGAGCGCCGGCCTCCCGCAGGGCGCTCCCGGGTCGGGATTCCTCGCGTGGATCGCCAATCGCGCGGCGCGCGCGATGATGCGCCGATCGGATGGCCGCATCCTCGCGTGGGTCTGGAAGGACGACCCCGAGCTCCTCGTCGCGATCGCCCAGGTCCAGGAGCTCACGGCGCAGCTGCGGACCGCCCGCGCCATGATGCCGATCGAGTACGACGACACCGAGGACTTCCGGTCGCCGTTCCTCGGGCAGGGCGAGAAGCTCGTCATCGACATGCCGCAGGGCGAGCGCTCCCTCCTCTCGGCGACCTACACGTGGGACACCGGCACGCAGCTCGTCACGCTGCAGGCGGCCTCGCCCGACCGCGAGCGCTTCCGCACGCTGCTGCCGGCGATCGAGGACCTCGCCCGTACCATCCGCCTCTCGGACGACCTCGAGGTCGGCGAGTCGAACGTCCTCCGGCTCCCGCCCGCCTGATGCGGCGGACCGGCGGAGCCGCCGCGCTGCTCGCGGCCGCCGCGCTCGTCGCGGGATGCGCGGCGGCCGACGACGGCATCCGCCTTCCCCCTCCGGACGGCGTGCTCGACTACCAGCTCGGCGGCGCGTACACGCCGGCCGCGGAGGTGACGATCGTCGTGCGCGACCGCACCGAGGCGCCCGCGGCCGGGGCCTACGGCGTCTGCTACGTCAACCTCTTCCAGACCCAGCCGGACCCCGCATCGGGGCCCGACCCCGCGCTCGAGGGGACGACCGCGTGGTGGGACGCCGTTCACCCCGAGCTGCTGCTGCGCGATGCGGACGGCGCTCTCGTGGTCGACGAGGAGTGGAACGAGGCCCTGTTCGACATCCGGACCGCCGCCACGCGCGAGGCGCTGCTCCAGATCCAGTCGGCGTGGCTGCGCGGGTGCGCCGACGACGGCTACGACGCCGTGGAGCCGGACAACCTCGATCAGCACGAGCGCTCGCACGGGCTGCAGACCCTCGACCACGCGCTCGCCTACATGGCGGAGATCGTTCCCCTCGCGCACCGGCTCGGGCTGGCCGTCGCGCAGAAGAACACCGCCGAGCTCGGGGCGTCCGGCCCTGAGCTCGGCTTCGACTTCGCCGTCGCCGAGGAGTGCGAGCTCCACGACGAGTGCGCCGACTACCGCTACCCGGGCCGCGTCCTCGAGATCGAGTACGACGACACGGGCGCCGTCGAGCGCGACGGCATCACGCGGACCGCGTTCGAATGGGCGTGCGCCCGTCGCGCGGGCGACCATCCGATCACCCTCCGCGACCGCGACGCGACCCCGCGCGGCGACCCCGCGCACGTGTTCGCGCACTGCTGAGGCCCGGTTACCGCCGCCGAGTCATCGCTGTCAAGCCCATGCGCCGCCGCCCCCGTCGCCCCTAGGTTTGCATCAGCGGCGCACATCCGCGCACCGCTTTGAGAAGGGAGCAGTCATGGGCTTCATCGCATTCCTCATCCTCGGCCTCATCGCCGGAGCCATCGCGAAGGCCATCCTGCCGGGCAACCAGGGCGGCGGCTGGATCGCCACCCTCATCCTCGGCGTGGTCGGAGCCTTGCTCGGCGGATGGATCGGATCGCTTCTCTTCAGCGCCGACGTGATGAATAACTTCTGGGACCTCGGCACGTGGCTGCTGGCCATCGGAGGCTCGATCATCGTCCTCCTCATCTGGGGACTCATCACGGGTCGACGCAAGACGAACTGAGTGTGAGCGTGCACGGCATGTGAGCGTGCCGGGAATCGAGCGGCACAGGTGGCCGGCGCGTCGGGGGATGCGCCGGCCATCGCCGTCTCAGCGGCGCGGCTCGAAGGCGAGCGGCTCCTCGCGGATGCGGGCGCGAGCCGACTCGACCGCGCCGCGGACGACGATGTCGCGCCCCAGGGTGCTCGCGACAAGCTCGGGCACGGGCGGGTAGAACTCCTCCGCGAGCACCGTCCGCGCACGCGCGAGGACCGGCTCGATCGCCTCCGCGATCGCGCCGGCGATGACGACCCGCTCGATGTCGAGGAGACTCGCGAGGACGAGCGCGACCCGCGCGATGCGGTCGCCGAGCCGATCGAGGATGCCCGCGGCGAGCGCGTCGCCGTCGGCGGCGGCGCGGAAGACGTCGCGCGCCGTGATCTCGTCGACGGGCAGCTCGGCCAGGGCGCTCCGCTCACCGTGCGCCACGGCGTCCTGTGCCCACATGCGGGCGAGCGCGCCGACGCCGTCGGGGCTGCCCGCTCCCTCCACGATGTCGAGGAAGCGCATCTCGCCCGCGCCGCCGCGCGCTCCGCGCAGCAGCCGGCCGTCGACGATGACGCCCGCGCCGAGGCGCTCCCCCGAGAGCAGCGTCGCGACGTTCGCCGTGTGGGCCTGAGCGTCGTGGCTCTGCTCGGCGACCGCCGCGAGGTTGGCGTCGTTCTCGACGACCACGGACGGGCCGGGGAGCGCGTCCGCGAAGCCCGGGTTCATCGTCTTCCAGTAGTCCCGATCTCCCGCGGGCGAGCGCCCGTCGGCGTCGACGGGCGCCGGAACGCCGACGACGACGACGAGCAGATCGTCACGCCGGGCCCCCGCCGCCGCGAGGGCCTCGTCGAGCAGGCGCACGGAGAGCGCGCGGCGCTCGTCCGCCGCCTCGGCGCGACTGCGCTCGGCCGCGGAACCGGGGCGGCGGTCGACGGCGGGCGCGTCGGCGCCGACCTCGCCGAGCACCTTCCCGCGGAGGTCGGCGACGATGGCGGTGAAGCGGTGCTCGCCGGCGTCGATGCCGGCGACGACCCCCGCCTCGTCGCGCAGACGGTAGCGCCGTGCCGGACGCCCCTTGCTCGTCAGGCCGGCGGCGCGGCTGTCCTCGAGCTCGACGAGCCATCCGGCCTCGACGAGGTCGTCGCACACGCCGAGCACCGTCGCGCGGGTGAGCGAGGTCTCCGCCATCACCTCGGCCGCCGTGAACTCCGCGACGCGCAGGGCGAAGCGCACCACCGCGCCGGAGTTCATCCGACGCAGCACCTGGGGCGAGTTCGCCGTGCCGTGAGCCATGTTCTCGACCTTACTGGGGGTCTTGACGCCGCCCGACTGGCGGTGAGAGAGTGTCCCCGTTATATTCGCAGTCTAGATTTACTCGCTGAATAAATCGAGACGCAGGAGAGGACGACGATGTCTTTGGGACTGAGAAGAGCGACGAGGGTCGCCGCGGCCGGGATCGGCGTCGCCGTGACCGCGTCGCTGCTCGCCGGCTGCTCCGCCGGCGGACGGGAGACCGTCCACTTCACGTTCAGCAAGCGCGAGGCGATCTCGTTCATGACCGAGGTGGTCGACGAGTTCAACGCGTCGCAGGACGAGTACGAGGTGGTCATGGACACGTCGGGACCCGACGTCATCGCGGCGAGCTTCGTCCGCGGCAATCCGCCCGACCTCATGCTCGCGAACTACAACCAGGAGGTCGCGCGGTTCGTGCAGCGCTGCGCGCTCTCTGACCTCTCCGAGACCGAGGCGGCCGCCGACATCCGCCCAGAGATGCAGCCCCTCCTCGACCAGTACGGCGTCTGCGAGGGCCGCACGACGGCGCTCCCGTACTCGGTGATGGCCGCATCGGTCATCTACAACAAGGAGATCTTCGCGGAGCACGACCTCGAGGTCCCGCAGACGTGGAGCGAGCTCATCGAGGTCTGCGACACCCTGCAGGCCGCGGGCGTCGCGCCGTTCTACGCGACGTTCGCGGATGCCTGGACGGCGAACCAGGGATGGTTCGACTACGCGATCGGCGGATCCCTCGACGTGCTCGACTTCTACGACCAGCTCGCCGCGCAGGGCACCGACGTCGGCCCGGATTCGCCGGTGTCCTTCCAGAAGGACTTCCTCGAGCCGATCGAGAAGATGCAGCTCCTCGCGAGCACCTACACGCAGCCGAACGCGAGCAGCCGCGGCTACGACGCGGGCAATGTCGCCTTCGCGAACGGCGAGGGCGCGATGTACCTGCAGGGGCCGTGGGCCTTCAGCGAGATCGCGAAGACGAACCCCGACCTCGAGCTGGGCACCTTCCCGCTCCCGATGACCGAGGACCCGGCCGACCTCAAGGTGCGCGTCAACATGGACCTCGTCACGATGATCCCCGAGGAGGCGGAGAACAAGGAGGGCGCGTTCGCGTTCCTCGAGCACCTCTTCCAGCCCGAGCTCATCCAGGAGTACAACGAGTCGCAGCTCGGCTTCGTGCCGACGACGACCGGCGACGACCCGAGCGACCCCCGGGTCGAGGGGATGATCGGCTACTACAACGAGGGCGCGGTCTACCAGGGCCCCGGCGTCCTCAACCCGCGGGCCATCCCGACCGAGAACTACGCGCAGTCGCTCGTCCTCGGTGCCGACGCCTCCTCGGTCCTGCAGACCATGGACGCCGACTGGGCCCGCCTCGCCTTCCGCCAGCCGGCGGTCTCGACCGAGGAGACGGCAGAATGAGCACCACCACGACGATCGTGACCGGCGGCGACCGCCGCGTGCGCCGCAGCCGCAAGCGGGTCGAGCCGATCTACTACCTCTTCCTGCTGCCGTCGCTGCTGCTGTTCACGCTCGCGATCACGCTTCCCGGCGTCATCGGCATCGTCTTCAGCTTCACCGACTCCATCGGGCTCGGCGACTGGAAGTTCATCGGCTTCACCAACTACGTCGCGGCCTTCAGCGACCCGGCCATCCTCTCGAGCTTCCTGTTCACCTTCGGGTTCTCGCTCGTGACGGTCGTCGTCGTGAACGTGATCGCGTTCCTCCTCGCGGTGGGGCTCACGGCGCGCATCCGCTTCAAGATGGGGCTCCGCGCGATCTTCGTCATCCCGATGGTCGTGTCGGGCATCATCATCGCGTACGTCTTCCAGTTCCTGTTCCAGAACTCGCTGCCCGGCGCCGGCGCCGCGCTCGGCATCCCGTTCCTCGAGGAGAGCATCCTCGCGAACCCCGACCTCGCCTGGCTCGGCATCGTCATCGTGACCGCGTGGCAGTCGATCCCCGGCACGCTCCTCATCTACATCGCGGGGCTCCTGTCGATCCCCGGCGAGGTCTACGAGGCCGCCGACATCGACGGCGCGTCCAAGCCGCAGCAGCTGCTGCGGATCACGCTCCCCCTCGTCGCGGGCTACGTCGTCATCAACGTCATCCTCGGCTTCAAGAACTTCCTGAACTCGTACGACATCGTGGTCGGCCTCACGAACGGCGGCCCCGGCACCTCCACCCGCACGATCGCGATGACGATCATCCGCGGCTTCCAGACGGGCGACTACGCCTACCAGATGGCGACAGCGACGCTGTTCTTCATCATCACCGTCATCATCGCCGTCCTGCAGCTGTCGGTGACGCGCGGAAGGAGCGCACTCTGATGTCCACGCACACCGCCCCCACCGGCAGCACGAGAGCCATCGTCACGAGCGCCGCCGGCAAGGCCCCGCGCTTCCGCATGGAGCGCGTGAACTGGTCGGCCACCGTCATCCTGTTCCTGTGCGCGATCACCGTGCTCCTGCCCCTCTACGTCACCGTCTCGATGGCGTTCAAGACGAGCTCGCAGGCGGTCGACGGCAACGCGTTCTCGCTGCCGATGCCGTTCAGCATCCAGGGGTTCATCGACGCCTGGCAGCTCACGAAGTTCCCGGTCGGCTTCGCGATGTCGCTCATCGTGACCGCGGGCACCGTCGTCGCGACGATCATCCTCGCGGCGTTCGCGTCCTACGCGATCGTCCGCAACTGGGATCGGAAGCTATTCCGATGGTCGTTCTTCTACCTGCTCGCGGCCATGTTCATCCCGTTCCCCGTCGTCGCCCTCCCGCAGATCCAGCTCACGGGCCGGGTCGGCCTCGACAACCCGCTCGGGGTCATCCTGCTCGCGACGATGTTCCAGCTGAGCTTCAGCGTGCTGCTGTTCACCGCGTTCCTGCGGTCGATCCCGCTCGAGCTCGAGGAGAGCGCGCGCATCGACGGCGCCTCGACGTGGCAGACGTTCTGGAAGCTCATCTTCCCGCTCCTCGCCCCGATGAGCGCCACGGTCGGCATCTTCGCGTTCCTCTACGCGTGGAACGACTTCATGATGCCGTCGCTCATCATCTCCGACGCGAACCTGCAGACGCTGCCGGTACGCCAGAACCTGTTCCAGACGCAGTTCAGCAGCAACTACAACGTCGCGTTCGCGTCGTACCTCATGGCGATGGCGCCCGCGATCATCGCCTACCTGTTCGCGCAGCGCTGGGTCATGGAGGGCGTCACGCAGGGCGCCGTCAAGGGCTGAGCGCCGAACCGTCCACGGGCGGATGAGCGGGCCGCGCCCGCTCATCCGCCCCTTGCTCCCAGGGGGGATCCCACGTCATGTCAGAGCAGATCGCGCCCGCCGGCGCC
This sequence comes from Microbacterium sp. SA156, assembly GCF_049065455.1. Classification (NCBI taxonomy): domain Bacteria; kingdom Bacillati; phylum Actinomycetota; class Actinomycetes; order Micrococcales; family Microbacteriaceae; genus Microbacterium; species Microbacterium sp. SA156. Next base: position 112,207 of record NZ_JBAKGU010000004.1, on the reverse strand, counting down.
GACTGGTGGCGCCAGGCCGCCGTCTACCAGATCTACCCGCGGTCGTTCGCCGACGCGAACGGCGACGGGATCGGCGACCTCCGCGGCATCGTCTCGCGCGTGCCGTATCTCCGCGCGCTCGGGGTCGACGCCGTGTGGCTGAGCCCGTTCTATCCGTCGGCGCTCGCCGACGGCGGATACGACGTGGCCGACTACCGCGACGTCGACCCGCGCATCGGCACGCTCGCCGAGTTCGACGAGATGGTCGCCGCGCTGCACGAGGCCGGCATCCGCGTCGTGGTCGACATCGTGCCGAACCACTCGTCCGACCAGCACGCGTGGTTCCGCGAGGCCCTGGCCGCGCCGAAGGGCTCGTCTGCGCGCGACCGCTACATCTTCCGCGACGGTCTCGGCGAGAACGGCGAGCTCCCGCCCGCCGACTGGCCGTCGGTGTTCGGCGGATCCGCATGGGAGCCGGTCGGCGACGGCCAGTGGTACCTGCACACGTTTGCGAGGGAGCAGCCCGACTTCAACTGGGACAACGCCGAGGTGCGCGAGGACTTCCTCACGACGCTGCGCTTCTGGTCGGATCGCGGCGTCGACGGCTTCCGCATCGACGTCGCGCACCTGCTCGTGAAGGAGCTCGCCGACCCGCTGCCCTCGCAGGCGGAGCTCGACGCCCTCGACCGCGATTCCGGGCGCCATCCGCTGCTCGACCGCGACGAGGTGCACGAGGTCTACGCGCAGTGGCGCGCGGTCTTCGACGAGTACGACCCGCCGCGCACGGCCGTCGCCGAGGCGTGGGTCGACTCGCCCGCGCGCCGCGCGCGCTACGCCTCCCCCGCCGGCCTCGGCCAGGCGTTCAACTTCGACCTGCTCACGGCCGACTTCGACGCCGGCGCCTTCCGCCGCATCGTGGCCGACAACCTCGCGCAGTCCGCGGCCACGGGCTCGTCGTCGACGTGGGTCCTCTCGAACCACGACGTGACGCGCCACGCGACGCGCTACGGCCTGCCTCCGCTGAACGGACGCCGCGTCAAGCAGGGCGTCGAGTGGATGCTCGCGGGCGCGCCAGCCGACGCCGTCGACCTCGCGCTCGGGCTGCGTCGTGCGCGCGCCGCCACGCTCTTCCTGCTCGCCCTCCCCGGCAGCGCGTACCTCTATCAGGGCGAGGAGCTCGGCTTGCACGAGGTCGGCGACATCCCCGCCGAGCAGCGGCAGGATCCCGCGTACCACCGGTCCGTCGGACAGCCGACCTGGAGCTACGACGGGCTCGGGCGCGACGGATGCCGCGTGCCGCTCCCCTGGGCACGCTCGGGCTCGTCGTTCGGGTTCGGCTCCGACGGCGCGCATCTGCCGCAGCCGGCCTGGTTCGGCGACGTCTCCGTCGAGGCGCAGGAGGGCGATCCCGCCTCGACCCTCGGCCTGTACCGCGCGGCCCTGAGACTGCGCCGCGAGCTGCAGTCGGACGAGACGCTCGCATGGCACGATGAGCTCGGACGAGACGATGTGCTCGCCTTCTCCCGCCCCGGCGGGTGGGTGAGCGTGACCAACTTCGGCGACGCTCCCGTCGCCCTTCCCGACGGGGAGGTCGTCCTCGCGAGCGCACCGCTCGACGGCGACCTCCTCCCCGGCGCGGCGACAGCCTGGCTGACCCGCGCATGACCCGCCATCCGCACACCGCACGACCCGCCATCCGCACCGCATTGAGGAGAGAGATCCCTTGACCACGCTCACCGCGACATCCGAACCCACCCTCCTCGGCGAGGCCGACTGGTGGCGCCAGGCCGCCGTGTACCAGATCTACCCCCGCTCCTTCGCGGACGCGAACGGCGACGGCATCGGCGACCTGCGCGGCATCATCTCGCGCATCCCGTACCTGCGCGCCCTCGGGATCGATGCGGTGTGGCTCAGCCCGTTCTATCCGTCGGCCCTGGCCGACGGCGGCTACGACGTCGACGACTACCGCGACGTCGACCCGAAGATCGGGACCCTCGAGGAGTTCGACGAGATGGTCCGCGAGCTCCATGCCGCGGGCATCCGCCTCATCGTCGACCTCGTCCCGAACCACTCCTCCGACCGCCACGCGTGGTTCCAGGAGGCGCTGCGCTCGCCCAAGGGGTCGCCCGCGCGCGACCGCTACATCTTCCGCGACGGACGCGGCGAGAACGGCGAGCTGCCGCCCGCCGACTGGGAGAGCATCTTCGGCGGCCCGTCGTGGACGCGCGTCGAGGACGGGCAGTGGTACCTGCACCTCTTCGCGAAGGAGCAGCCCGACCTCAACTGGGACAACGAGGAGGTCCGCGCCGACTTCCGCACGACGCTGCGCTTCTGGGCCGACCGGGGTGTCGACGGGTTCCGCGTCGACGTCGCGCACGGCCTCGCCAAGCACCTCCCCGATGAGCTGCCCTCCAAGGAGGAGATGAAGGCGATCACCGAGCCCGGTCAGCACCCCCTGTGGGACCGCGACGAGGTGCACGACATCTACGCCGACTGGCGGAAGGTCTTCGACGAGTACGACCCGCCGCGCATCGCCGTCGCGGAGGCGTGGGTCGAGACGTCGCGCCGCCCGCGGTACGCGAGCGCAGAGGGGCTCGGCCAGGCGTTCAACTTCGACCTGCTGCAGGCCGACTTCGACGCCGCGCAGTTCCGGACGATCATCGCCGAGAACCTCGCCCTGTCGGCGGCGTCGGGCTCGTCGACGACGTGGGTGTTCTCGAACCACGACGTCGTCCGGCACGCGACCCGCTACGGCCTGCCGACGCCGACCGAGAAGGTCGAGACGTCGGAGATCATGGCCATCCCCAGCAAGGACTGGCTGCTCCGCGGCGCCCCCGAGGAGGAGCTCGACCGCGAGCTCGGCGTGCGCCGTGCACGCGCGGCGACGCTGCTCGAGTTCGCGCTTCCCGGCTCGGCGTACCTGTATCAGGGCGAGGAGCTCGGTCTGCACGAGGTCGGCGACATTCCCGACGAGGCGCGGCAGGACCCGTCGTTCTTCCGCAACAAGGGCGTCGAGGTGGGCCGCGACGGATGCCGCGTGCCGCTGCCCTGGACGACGAGCGGCTCGTCGTTCGGCTTCGGCCCGAACGGCGCGCACCTGCCCCAGCCGGCCTGGTTCGCCGAGGTCTCGGTCGAGGCGCAGGACGACGACCCCGCGTCGACGCTCAACCTCTACCGCGAGGCGCTCCGCCTGCGGCACGAGCTCCAGGCGGCGGAGGCGCTGACGTGGGATGAGAAGCTCACCACGGGCGACGTGCTGGCGTTCTCGCGCCCGGGCGGCTGGACGAGCGTCACGAACTTCGGCGACACCCCGGTTCCGCTGCCTGAGGGCGAGGTGCTCCTCTCGAGCTGGCCGCTCGAGGGCGACGAGCTCCCCGGCGCGACGACCGTCTGGCTCCAGCGCGGCTGACGCCGTCCCCCACGTGTCTCACTCGTCGCGGGTTCCGCCTCCGGATACCCGCGACGAGTGAGACACGCTTGCGTGGCCGCGGGCACACCATGTCTCACGACACGCGGGAATACCCCGCCCATACCCACCGCGGTTGAGACACGCCCACCCCGCCAGGCGCACCATGTCTCATGACACGCGGGAATACCCCGCCCATACCCACGGCGGTTGAGACACGCCCACCCCACCGAGACACGCCCGCCCCCGGCAAGACACGTCGCCCGGACAAGCGCGCCACGCGCCCCCGACCCCGCGTCAGCGCTTGCGCCGGAACCACACCGTCGACAGCGGCGGCAGCACGACCTCCGCGTGCGCGGGCCATCCCTTGTGCTCGCCGGCGACCGCCGTGACCGCGCCGAGGTTGCCCACGCCAGAGCCTCCGTACGCCTCGGCGTCGGTGTTGAGGCACTCCTCCCACTCCCCGTCACCCGGGAAGCCGAGGCGGTAGCCGTGGTGCGGCATGGCCGCGAAGTTCGTCGCCGAGAGGATCTCGTCGTCGCCGCTGCGGCGCACGAACGCGAACACGTTCCCCGCCGCATCGTCGGCCTCGACCCACGCGAACGAGCCGGGGTCGGCGTCGGATCGCCAGATCGCGGGCGACTCGCGGTACCGCGCATTGATGTCGCGGAGCGCGTCACGCAGCCCTCGGTGCTCGGGGTGGTCGAGCAGCCACCAGTCGAGCTCGCGCGACTCGGCCCACTCCGCCTCCTGGCCGAACTCCGAGCCCATGAAGAGCATCTGCTTGCCGGGGTGGGCCCACATGAACGCGTAGTACGCGCGCAGCGTCGCGAGCTGGCGCCAGCGGTCGCCGGGCATCTTGCGCAGCAGCGAGCCCTTGCCGTGCACGACCTCGTCGTGCGACAGCGGCAGGACGTAGTTCTCGCTCCACGCGTAGACCAGCGAGAAGGTCATCTCGCCGTGGTGGTACGCACGGTGGATGGGGTCGCGCTGCAGGTACTGCAGCGTGTCGTGCATCCATCCCATGTTCCACTTGAAGCCGAATCCGAGGCCGCCCGCGCTCGTCGGCTGCGTGACGCCGGGCCACGCGGTCGACTCCTCGGCGATCATCGAGATGCCCGGCACGCGCTTGTAGGCGGTCGCGTTCAGCTCCTGCAGGAACTGCACGGCCTCGAGGTTCTCGTGGCCGCCGTGGATGTTCGGGGTCCACTCCCCCGGCTCGCGCGCGTAGTCGAGGTAGAGCATCGATGCCACGCCGTCGACCCGGAGCCCGTCGGCGTGGAACTCCTCGAGCCAGTACAGCGCGTTGCCGTAGAGGAAGTTCCGCACCTCGCGGCGCCCGAAGTCGAAGATGTGCGATCCCCACTCCTTGTGCCATCCGCGCTGCGGGTTCGGGTCCTCGTAGAGCGGTGCGCCGTCGAACTGGACGAGCGCCCAGGGGTCGGTCGCGAAGTGGCCGGGAACCCAGTCGAGGATGACCCCGATGCCCGCCTGGTGCAGGCGATCGACGAGCAGGCGCAGGCCGTCGGGATCGCCGAACCGGCTGTCGGGCGCGTAGTAGCCCGTCACGTGGTAGCCCCACGATCCGCCGAACGGATGCTGCATGACCGGCATGAGCTCGACGTGCGTGAAACCGAGGTCGGCGAGGTACGGCACGAGCTCGTCGGCCAGCTGCGCGTACGACCGGTCGCGGCGCCAGGAGGCGAGGTGCATCTCGTAGATCGACATCGGCGCGTCGACCTGGCCGCGCGACGCGCGCGCCGCCATCCACTCGTCGTCGCCCCACTCGTACGCCGAGTCGAACACGCGCGACGCGGTCTGCGGCGGCACCTCGGCCCATGCGGCCATCGGGTCGGCCTTCTCGCGCCACACGCCGTCGGCGCCGAGGATGACGTACTTGTAGGTCGTGCCGCTGCCGACGTCCGGCACGAACAGCTCCCAGATGCCCGAGCTGCCGAGCTGGCGCATCGGGTGCTCGCGGCCATCCCAGCTGTTGAAGTCGGCCTTGAGGCGCACGGCGCGGGCGCGCGGCGCCCAGACCGCGAACGCCGTGCCCGTGACGTCGGGCGCGACGCCCAGGCCGTCGTAGCGATGCACGTGCGCGCCGAGCACGGTCCACAGCTGCTCGTGCCGCCCCTCGCCGATGAGGTGGAGGTCGACCTCGCCGAGCGTCGGCAGGAACCGGTACGGGTCGTCGCGCTCGATCGGCTCCGACCCCTCGTAGGCGACCTCGAGCCGATACGCCGGGACGTCGGCCACGGGCAGCACCCCGGCCCAGACGCCCTCGTGCTCGTGCGCGAGGTCGACCGCGGCCCATCCGTCGGGGTTCTTGCGCGTCGGCGCGGGCAGGCGATAGCGCACCGTGACCGACTTCGCGAGCGGCTTCAGCACCCGGACCGTGACGCCGCCGTCGTGCGGGTGCGGCCCGAGGACGGCGTGCGGATCGCCGTGCTCGCCGTGGGCGATCTGCGCGAGGATCGCCGGATCGATGGGCAGGACGGATGGCGATGACGCGGTCATGACGCTCCCCTCGGGATGTCGGCGGCGGGGCTCGGCGCCGGCTCGGCGTGCGGGTCGCGCACGGCGAGGATGTGGGCCACCTCGTGGCCGGGGTCGAGCCGCACGTACGCGTCGCGCCCCCACGTCCACTCGCTGCCGGTGATCTCGTCGCGGACGGCGAACGCCTCGGGCAGGCCGGCCGCCGCGAGGTCGAGGTGGACCATCGTCTCGCGCGTCCCGTGCGGATCGAGGTTGATGACGACGATGACCGTGTCGCCCTGGCGATCGGACTTCGAGAAGCAGAGCACGTGGTCATCGTCCGTCCAGTGGATGACGAGGCTGCGCAGCTGCTGGAGGGCGGGGTGCGCCCGACGGATCTCGTTGAGCCGCGTGAGGTACGGCGCGAGCGTGCGCCCCTCGCGCTCCGCGCCCTCCCAGTCGCGGATGCGGATCTGGTACTTCTCGCTGTCGAGGTACTCCTCGCTGCCGGGCTTGACCGCGACGTGCTCGAAGAGCTCGTAGCCCGCGTACACGCCCCACGAGGGCGAGCCCGTCGCGGCGAGCGCCGCCCGCAGGCGGAACGCCGCGGGGCCGCCGTACTGGAGGAACCCGTGGAGGATGTCGGGGGTGTTCACGAAGAAGTTCGGCCGCATGAGGTGGTCGCTCTCGGTCGCGACCTCGCGCAGGTAGTCCTCGATCTCGCCCTTCGCGGTGCGCCACGTGAAGTACGTGTACGACTGATGGAAGCCGACCGCGCCGAGCGTGTGCATCATCGCGGGGCGCGTGAACGCCTCCGAGAGGAAGAGCACGTCGGGGTCGGTGCGGCGGATCTCGCCGAGGAGCTTCTCCCAGAACTGCACGGTCTTCGTGTGCGGGTTGTCCACGCGGAAGATCCGCACGCCGTGACTCATCCACAGCCGGACGACGCGCAGCACCTCGGCGTAGATGCCGTCGAAGTCGTTGTCGAAGTTGATCGGGTAGATGTCCTGGTACTTCTTGGGCGGGTTCTCCGCGTACGCGATCGACCCGTCGGCCCGCGTCGTGAAGAACTCCGGATGCTCCTTCACCCACGGATGGTCGGGGGCGGCCTGGAGCGCGAGGTCGAGCGCGACCTCGAGGCCGAGCTTGTTCGCCTTCTTCACGAACGCGTCGAAGTCGGCGAAGGTCCCGAGATCGGGGTGGATGGCGTCGTGCCCGCCGTCCTTCGAGCCGATCGCCCACGGCGATCCGACGTCGTCCGGCCCCGGCGTGAGCGTGTTGTTCGGCCCCTTGCGGTTGATCTCGCCGATCGGATGGATGGGCGGCAGATACAGCACGTCGAAGCCCATCGCGGCCACCGCGGGAAGGCGCTTGGCCGCGGTCTTGAACGTGCCGCTGACGACCTTGCCCGTCTTCCTGTCGACCTTCGCGCCCTCGGAGCGGGGGAAGAACTCATACCAGCTGCCGAACAGCGCGCGCGGACGGTCGGCGTACAGCGGGTAGGGCCCCGCGACCGTCAGCAGGTCGCGAAGCGGATGCGCGCGGAACAGCGCGACGACCTCGTCGCTCGCGAGCTGGGCCATCCGCGCCTCAGCCGGCCGCGACGCATCCGTCGCGGCCTCGAGCGCGCCCTGCAGCACCTCGCGCTCGGCGGCCGACAGCGCCGCCGCGTCGATGCGCTCGAGCAGCAGCCGCCCCTCCAGGAACATGAGGTCGACGTCGACGCCGGCGGCGATCTTCACGCTCGCCGCGTGCTCCCACGTCGCGAGCGGATCGGACCATCCGTGCACCTCGAAGGTCCACGCGCCCTCGACGTCGGGGGTGACCCACGCCTCGTAGCGGTCGGTGCCCTTCGCGATCTCGCGCATGCGCACCGGCGGGCGCCGCGCGCCATCCGGATCGATCAGCACCACCTCGGCGCCGAGACGGTCATGGCCTTCGCGGAAGACCGTCGCGCGCACGGGAAGGGGCTCGCCCCGAGTCGCCTTCGCCGGCAGCTCGCCGCCCTCGATGAGCGGATGGACGTCGATCACGGGAATGCGTCCGACCATGGCACCCAACCTAGCCATCCGGAGCACCCGGCGACTACCCGCGTTCCCGCGCGTGTCGACGGTGTCCGGAGAGTTCCCGACCGCGTTCGGTCGACACGGTAGAGTGCGCCGCTCAGCCCGCGGAGCGGCGGCCGGTCCGCGCGGCCGCCTGCTCGAGGCGGCCGACGACGCGCACGAGGCCGTCGTCGCCGCCGACGTTGCCGGCGAACACGACGTACGGCAGCCCCGGCGCGCGGCCGTCGACGGGGCGCCACACGGAGACGATGCCGGGCAGCACCGTGCCCACGACCTCGGCGCGGCTCATCCCGAGCGCCTCGGTCGCGACGTCGGACGACGTGATGCCTCCCTTCGCGACGAGGAAGGCGGGCTGCCGGCGCGCGAGCACCTCGCGCACGACGTCGACGACCGCGGCGCTCACCTCGCGGGCGATCGCGAGGCTGCCCTCGGCGTCGTCGCCGCGCCGCAGGGCGCGGCTCGTCCGGAAGACGACCGTGCCGCGCTCGAGCGCCGCGACGATCGCATCGGCGAGGGCGCGCCGGTGCGCGGCGTCCGACGGGCGCGCCGCGTCGAGCTCGACGATCGGCAGCTCGCGGTCCGCGAGCAGCCGTTCGAGCTGGCGGGTCGTCATCGCGACGTGCGATCCGACCACCACGAGCCCGCCTGGTGCGCCGCCCTCCGGCGCCGCGAGCTCGTGGTCCGCCACGGGGCTGCTCGCGCGCTGGCCGAGCCGCGCCCGCACGAAGGACGGCCCCGACCGGTAGACGAGCCTCCGGCCGTCCGCCTCCGCGCGCTGCACCGCCTCCGCCACGACGCGCAGGTCGTCGTCGTGCTCGGCGTCGACGGCCACGACCCGCCCGTCCCGCGCCTCGTCGAGGATGGTGCGCACGCGATCCGGCCCGCCCTCGCGGATGTCGGACAGGCGGATCTGCGCGACGTCGGATGCGCGCACGCGCCCGCCCGTCTGCTCCTCGACCCAGCGCGGCAGCGCCGACTCGCGGAAGCCGAACGTCGCGTCGCGCGCGAACTCGGTCTCGCCGACGGGCGTGCGCGTGCCGTCGGAGCCGACGACGAGGTGCACGCCGTCGACCGTGATGCGCCCGGCGTCGATGTAGGCGGGGACGAGCAGCACGGCGTCGACGGGCCGCGGCTCGGAGGCCGCGAGCACGTCGGTCTCGAGCGGGAAGTGCCCGCGCAGGGTCGAGTCGCCGCGCGCCATGAACACGGGATCGACGCCGAGCTCGGCCGCGACTCCGCGAACGGCGGCGGCCACGCCGGCCACGCGCTCCGCGGCCTCGGCGGGTCCGAGGCTGCGGGTGTTGGTGAGGATGAAGAACCCCTCCCCGCCCTGATCGAACGCCCACCGCAGATCGTCGGGGTCCGTCCGCGTCAGGACGGGGACGCCGCGGATCGTCTGCGTGCCGGTGGGGTCGTCGTCGAGGACGATGACAGGGCGGGGCATGGGGTCCTCCTCAGTGGGCCGGGGTCTGCGCGGGCGCGTCGTCGAGCAGGTCGTCGGCCTTCGCGCGGAAGAAGCGCGTGCCGAGCATCATGGCGGCCGCGAGGAACGCGAACACCCCGAGCGAGACCACGCCCCAGGCGCCGCTCTCGGTCGGCATCGCCTCGTTGAAGGCCGTGCGCATGAGCGGGGCGACGAAGCCGCCGAGGTTGCCGAGGGAGTTGATGAGGCCGATGCCGGCCGCGGCCGCGGTGCCGGTGAGGAACGCCGTCGGGAAGGACCACGTGATCGGGCCCACCGAGAGGAAGCTCGCGACCGCGACGGTGATGAAGAGGATGCCGAGGAGCGGCTGGTCCGTCGCCCCCGCCCACGCGGATCCGACGATGAACGCCCCCGTGAGGACGTAGAACGTGGCGCCCCAGTTGCGACGGCGCCTCACCGTGTCGGCCTTGTTGCCGAAGTAGTAGCAGGCGAACAGGCCCACGAGCCACGGGATCGCCGTGACGAGGCCGACCTGCCATCCGACGTCCTGGCCCAGGAGCCCGGCCACCTGCTGCGGCAGGTAGAAGGTGGTGCCGTACACCGCGATCTGCAGGCAGAAGTAGATGACCGTGAAGTACCAGACCTTCCAGTTGGCCATCGCGCGCCAGATGCCGGTCGGGCCGTCCTCCTGGCGCACAGCGTCCTCACGCGCCATCACGTCGATCAGGGCGCGCTTCTCGTCGTCGTTCAGCCACTTGGCCTTCTGCGGCGTGTCGATGAGCAGGAAGATCGCCGCCACACCGGCGATGACCGCGAGCATGCCCTCGCTGAAGAACATCACCTGCCAGCCCGCCCACGGCGTGTACTGGTCGCCGAAGCTGATCAGGCCGCCGGAGAGCGGAGCGCCGAGCATCTGCGAGAACGGCTGAGCGAGGTAGAAGATCGCGAACATGCGCACGCGCACCTTGTTCGGGAACCACTCGGCCAGGAACATGATGACGCCGGGGAAGAGCCCGGCCTCGGTGACGCCGAGCAGGAACCGCAGGATGATGAACATCGTGTCGTTCGTCGTGAACGCGAACGCCGCCGCGACGAGGCCCCACGTGATCGCGATCCGCGCGAGCCACCATCGGGCGCCGAACCTCTTGAGCGCGAGGTTCGACGGGATCTCGAAGATCGCGTAGCCGATGAAGAAGATGCCGGCGCCGAGCGCGAACGCTCCCGCGGAGATGCCGCGGTCGGTCTGCAGCGCGGCCTCGGCGAAGCCGACGTTGGTGCGGTCGAGGAACGCGACGAAGTACAGGATGACGAGCATCGGCATGAGGTGCCGGGTCGCCTTGCGGACGGCGCTGGCGAGCGGCTCCGTCCTCAGGGTGGCGGTGTCAGCCATAGATGGACTCTCCTTCGAGCATGGCTACGGACGGGTTGGGGGGTGTCGGGTCGAGGTCGTCGGTGCGGGTCAGACCGCGAGGATCTGCCAGATCCCGATGCCGACGAGGACGATGCCGAGGGCGAGGAACGCCAGGCGGGACTTGCTCCAGCTGCCGGTGGTCATGGAGGACTCCTCAGTGCATGTAGGTGCCGCCGTCGATGTTCAGGGTCTGGCCCGTCACATAGCCGGCGTCTTCGCTGATCAGGTAGGCGACGCCCGCGGCGATGTCGCGAGGGGAGCCGATGCGGGGCAGCACGCCGTCGGCGGCCATGGCCGTCTTCCGCTCCTCGGTGAGGGTGCCGCCCATGATGTCGGTGTCGATGGGGCCAGGAGCGATCGCGTTCACGGTCACGCCGAGACGCCCGAGCTCGCGCGCGACCGATCGGGTGAAGCCGATGACCCCGGCCTTGGCCGCGGAGTACGCGGTCTTCGAGAACGTGCCGCCGCCGCGCTGTGCCGAGATCGACGACATGCTCACGATGCGGCCGAGCCCGTTCGCGGTCATCGTCTCCGCGGCCCGCCGTGTGGCGTAGTGCACGCCGTTGAGGTTGATCGCGATGACGCGGTTCCACTCCTCGGGCGTGACCTCGAGGTACGGATCCGGCGACGAGACGCCCGCGAGGTTCACGAGCGCGACGAGCGTCGGCAGCCGCGGCTCGAGCGCATCGAAGGCGGCGCGCACCTGCACCTCGTCGGCGACGTCGGCCCCGGCTCCCGCGGCTGTGACGCCGTGCTGCTCGGCGATCTCGTCGGCGACGCCCTGCGCGGCCGCCTCGTCGAGGTCGATGATGCCGATGCTCCAGCCCCGCTCGGCGAGGTAGTGCGCCGTGGCCCGGCCGATGCCGCGCGGCGACGCCGCGCCGGTCAGGATCACGGTGCGCTCTGCCGGGAACGCGCTCATCGGACGACCTCCGACGCCTGCGCCGCGGGCTCGATCGGGGCGGGGCCCAGCTCGTCGAGCAGCTTCTGCATCGCGACGTACGCCCTGTTGCGGTAGGCCACCAGCTCGGGCGTGCGCTCGGCGGGGACGTCGAGGAATCCCCCGCCCGACTTCGTGCCGAGCTTGCCGGCGTCGACGAGCTCCTGCAGGGCGGCCGGGGTGGCGAAGCGCTCGGGCCACCGGGTCTGCAGCGACTCGTAGCAGAAGGCGTAGACGTCGAGCCCGGCCATGTCGGCGATCGCGAACGGGCCGAAGAACGGAAGGCGGAAGCCGAACGTCGTGCGCACGATCGTGTCGACGTCGGAGGCCGACGCGACGCCCTCCTCGACGAGCTGCGACGCCTCGGCGAACAGCGCGTACTGGAGGCGGTTGAGCACGAAGCCCGTCGAGTCCTTCACGCGCGCGGTCTGCTTGCCCGTGGCCCGCACGACCTCCTCGACGAACGGCAGGATGGCCTCGTCGGTGCCCTCGTGGGGGATGATCTCGACACCCGGGATGAACGGAGCGGGGTTCGAGAAGTGCACCCCGAGGAAGCGCTCGGGATGCTCCACGGCGGTCGCGAGCGACGCGATCAGGATCGTCGACGTGTTGGATCCGATGACGGCGTCGGGCCGGGCCGCGGCGGAGATGCGGGACAGGGTGGCGTGCTTGATCTCGATCTTCTCGGGCGCGGCCTCCTCGATGAGGTCGGCGCCCGCCACGGCCTCCTCGATGGATGCGGCGGCCGTGAGGCGCGCCTGGATCCGCTCGACGGCGTCCGCCGGGAACAGTCCGTCTGCGACGAACTGCCCGGCCTCGGTGAGGAGGCGCTCGAGGTTGGCGGCGGCGATCTCCGCCGAGACGTCGGCGATGCGGACGTCGTAGCCGGCGAGCGCGAGCACCTGGGCGATGCCGCCGCCCATGTAGCCCGATCCGACGATGGCGATGGTGGTCACTGCTGACGCTCCTTGATGTTGCGGGGGATGAGGGTGCGGAGGTATCGCGCGTTCGTGGCGCAGACGCCGAGCGAGTCGCCGCCGTACTGCTCCATGAGGAAGATGCCGCGGAAGCCGATCTCGTTGATGGCCTCGCGCACGACCTGGCGGTAGTTGATGAGGCCGAGCTCCATGCTCGTCGGGACCGACGTGGCCCACGATCCGTCGCCCGCCTCGTCGCGCGTGTAGTTCTTGACGTGCCAGTAGTTCGTGTACGGAAGCGTCTTGGCGAACATCTCGCGCCAGTCCTCGATGGGGCGATGCAGGCGGATGAGGTTCGCGATGTCGGGATTGATGCCGACGTTGTCGAGGCCGATGTCCTCGATGAGTCGGACGGCGCTGTCGGCTGTGCCGACGTAGGTGTCCTCGTACATCTCGAGCGACATCTGCAGGCCGACCTCGGCCGCGTGCCGGCCCAGCTCCCGCAGACGCGACACGGCCGCCTTCCAGACCTCCGGGTCATCCGGGTCCTTCGGGCCCTGCGCGGTCCAGAACCACAGCGCATCCCGCTGGGCCTCGCTGAAGGGCTGGTGGAGGCCGGTCGAGAAGACGTCCATGCCCCACTCGGCCGCGGCGTCGATCGTGCGGTGGGCGTACGCGAGGTTCTCGTCCTCGCGCCCCGGCCAGATCACGCTGCGGCGCTGCAGGTGCACGCTGGGAATGCGCACGCCGTGCGATCGGGCGATCGCGAGGAGCTCGTCGCGGCGGCTCGCCTCGAGATCGGCGGGGCGCACGTGGCTGTCGGCGAGCTCGGCGAGGTCGAAGCCGACCTCCTCGATCTGCTCGAACATGTCGTCCCACACCTCGGGGGCCGCGTCGTGCAGGGCCGTGCCGTCGCGCCCCACCGTGGGGAATCCGTGCAGGCAGGTCGCGATCGGCCATCCCTCGCGCGTGTACTCGTATGCAGTCGCCATGTGGTGTGCTCCGTTGCGTTCTCGCGCCATCGGCGGCGCATCATCGATCCTATAGGATCTTTGCTCGGACGCGTCAAGGGCGGATCCGAGGATCCGAGGGATCAGCGGAGACCCCGCCGTCAGACGCGGCGGCTGCGCGACCGTGCGCGCGGGATCAGCGGTCGGTGTCGCGCAGGGAGCGCGCCCGCACCTTCTCGAGGTGCGCGCGCATGCAAGCGACGGCCGCCTCGGCGTCGCCGCGCTCGACCGCGTCGAGGATCGTCTCGTGCTCGGCGACCGCCTCGCGGACGTCGTCGGGCCCGCCCATGACGGCCTGGCGCATCCGATGCGTCAGGGCGCCGAGCCCGTCGTGCATCTCCAGCAGGTAGTGATTCCCGTTCGCGAGGAACAGCTGCCGGTGGAACTCGCCGTCCGCGGCGAAATAGGCCTTCGTCACCTCGAGCGGCACGCCCGCGTCGTCGTGGGCGGCGATGACCGCCTCGGCCGCGTCGACGTGCCCCGCATGCGCTGCGCGGAGTGCGGTCACCGCGGCAGCGCCTCCCCTGACGGCGCCCCCGGCAGCGGCCGTCTCGATGACCAGGCGCGCGTCGAACAGCTGCTCGAGCTCCTCGGGCGCGAGCGGAGGAGCCACGCGGTAGCCGCGCAGCGCCTCGCGGGTCACGAGGCCGGTGCGCTCCAGCTGGACCATCGCCTCCCGCACGGGCGTCGGCGACACGTCGAGAAGGCGGGCCATCGAGTCGATCGACAGGCGCGCACCCGGCTCGACCTCGCCGGTCAGCAGCATCTCGAGGATCAGATCGTAGACACGGTCTCGCAGACCGCGCCGCTCGATCTCGACGACGCGTCCCAGCGGCAGACTGCTCACGCGTGCTCCTCCTCGGCGCTCACTCCGTTCCCGGCCGCCGGACCCCGTCGCTCTGGGCGAGGGATCCCGCTTCGTCGAGAATACGGCCGAACGCCTCGGGATCATGTGCGAAGCGACCGAGGAAGAGCCCGTCGACGGCCGCGCCGATGCGCGAGAGCAGCCCCGGCCCGGCGCTGCCGCCGTAGAGGACGGCCGAATCGGCGGCCATCCCCATCGCCCGCAGTGCCGCGCGCAGCTCCGCGCACACGACGCGGATGTGCCCGTCGGGCGCCGGCTCCGGCGCTCCGATCGCCCAGACCGGCTCGTATGCCACGAGCACCCGCCCGTCGCGTCCCGCGGCGAGCGCGGGGGCGAGCGACGCCCGGAGCTGCCGCACGGCCGCACGCGCCGCATCCTGCGGCGACCCCTCGCTCTCCTCCCCGACGCACACGAGCGGCGTCATCCCCGCGGCGAGGATGGCGTCCGTCTTCCGCGCGACGGTCTCATCGGTCTCGCCGAAGTGGCGACGCCGCTCGGCATGGCCGACCTCGACGAGGCTCACCCCGAACTCGGCGAGCTGCCGCGGCGACACCTCCCCCGTGAACGCGCCGTCGTCCCAGTGCGCGTCCTGCGCGCCGACGCGCAGCGGCCCGTCGGCGGCGACCGCCGCGACCTCCGCGATCGACAGGAAGCCCGGGATCGCGAACGGCTCGACCGCCCCCGAGCGCACCGCGGGATGCGCTCGGCTCAGCTCATCCACGGCGCGGGCCCAGGTCATCGTGCGCTCGCGCCCGAAGTAGGCCTTCAGGCTCGCGCCGACGACGAAGCGCGCCACGGTTCAGTCGCCCTCGTACGCGCAGATGTCGTTGACCTTGTCGTTCGACGCGCTGGACGGGTCGAACGTGTACGTCAGCCACTCCGCGGCGAGACGGCGCGCCAGCTCGATGCCCACCACGCGCTGGCCCATGCAGAGCACCTGCGCGTTGTTCGACAGGATCGAGCGCTCGACCGAGAACGAGTCGTGCGCGGTCACGGCGCGGATGCCCTTGACCTTGTTGGCAGCGATCGCGACACCGAGCCCCGTGCCGCAGATCAGGATGGCCCGGTCGGCTTCGCCGCGCGCGATGCGCTCGGCCGCCTCGATCGCGATCCGGGGGTAGGAGGTGTGCCCGTCGGCGTCGACGCCGACGTCGGCGACGCTCTCGACGAGGTCGCTCGCCTCGAGGTCTCCCTTGAGGATCTCCTTGTACTGGTAGCCGGCGTCGTCGCAGCCGACGATGAGGCGCAGGGCCATGGTCACTCCTTCGGTCTCGTGGGGATCACGTCGTCGCGGGTGCGTCGACGAAGGCGCGGTGGACGGTGCGGCAGACGAGCGCGAACGACACCGCGCCCGGGTCGGGCGTGCCGATCGACTTCTCGCCGTGCGAGCGAGCGCGGCCCAGCGTCGCGACGAGGTCGGCGGTCGACCGGGCAGCCGCCTCGGCGGCGTCGGTCGCGGCGGCCCATGCGTCGCCGAGGCGGCGGCCGGCGGCGACCTCGGCGCTCAGCGTCTCGGCGAAGGGC
This sequence comes from Microbacterium sp. SA156, assembly GCF_049065455.1. NCBI lineage: Bacteria > Bacillati > Actinomycetota > Actinomycetes > Micrococcales > Microbacteriaceae > Microbacterium > Microbacterium sp. SA156. The sequence continues at coordinate 96,188 of NZ_JBAKGU010000004.1, read as the reverse complement.
ACGATGGCGTCGACCATCGTCTTGTCGCCCACCTCGGCCTTGCCGAACGCCCGCACGGCGTCGCTCGCCGCGCGCACGCCGTCGGCGACCCGCTGCGCGGTGACGGCCTCGTCGTCGGTCAGGGCCGTGCCGACGGTCTTCAGGATCTCGGCCCAGATCGCCCCCGAGGTCCCGCCCGCCTTGTCGCTCCAGGCCTCGGCGGCATGCGCGAGCACCGTCTGGGCGCCGGCGCCGGCCTCGCTCGCGCGGCGACCGGCGTCGCGAGCAGCATGCGACCCGCGCTGCATGCCGATGCCGTGGTCGCCGTCGCCGGCCACCCGATCGATGCGGCCGAGCTCGTCGGCGGCGTCGTCCAGGGCCTGCGCGACATCGGCGAGGGCACTCGCGATCACGTCGCCCAGAGCCCGCGAGGCCTCGGACGCGGGGCCGATCGGCAGCTGCGCATCCTCCTCGTCGACGTGGACCTCGACGCGACGCTGCGGAGCGACCGCTCCCTTCCGGTACCCGTGGCTGTCGGCGGGCGCCGCCCACAGGCGCTCGAGCTCGTCGTCCAGCCACAGCAGGGTGAGCGAGCAGCCCGCCATGTCGAAGCTCGTGCAGAGCTCGCCGACCTCGGGTTCGACCACGGTCGCGCCCGCCTCATCGAGCAGGCGGTGCACGGTGCGGTAGACGACGAAGAGCTCCTCGCTCTTCACGCTTCCGAGGCCGTTCAGCAGCGGCACCACGCGCGCCCCGGCGACGGTCACGCCGTCGGGCAGCTCCTCGAGCAGCTTCGCGACGAACATCCCGGCCAGGCCCTCGGCCGTCGGGATGTCCACCTCGTCGATCCCTGGCTCGCCGTGGATGCCGAGGCCCACGGCCATCCGCCCCTTCGGCACCTCGAAGAGCGGGGCGTCGGCCCCCGGCATCGTGCACCCGCCGAACGCGACGCCGAACGAGCGCGTGCGGGCGTTGGCGTGCCGGGCGAGGCGCTCGACGTCGTCGAGGTCCATGCCGGCCTCGGCCGCGGCGCCCGCGATCTTGAACACGACGAGGTCGCCGGCGATGCCGCGGCGCTTCTCCTGCTGATCGGCCGGGGCGCTCCAGACGTCGTCGGTGACGAGCACCGTGCGCACGTCGTGCCCCTCGGCGTTCAGGCGGTCCTGCGCCTGCGTGAAGTGCAGCACGTCGCCGGCGTAGTTGCCGTACGACAGCAGGACGCCGCGGCCCTGATCAGCGGCCTTGGCCACCGAGTACACCTGCTGCGCCGAGGGCGAGGCGAACAGGTTGCCCATGGCCGCTCCGTGCGCCAGGCCGGGCCCGACCAGGCCGCCGAAGGCCGGATAGTGGCCGCTGCCGCCGCCGACGACGAGCGCGACGGTCGGCTCGTCGGCCGCCGTCGCGCGGACCACGCCGCCCGGCACGCGCTGCACCCAGCGCGCGGCCGCATCGGCGAAGCCCTCGGTCATCTCGTCGGCGAACGCCGCAGGGTCGTTGAACAGTCGCGTCATCGCGCCGCCTCCTCGTGGACGTCGTCATCCGTGGTCGAGCACGATCCTATAGGATATTTTTCACATCATCCAGCGTTGCTCTCGACCACCGCACATGGGCTCGCCGGCAGGGGCGCCCTTCGCCCCGCAGAATGTCTGCGGAGGGGCTCACGGTCCCGCGGTCTCGGGAATCGCGTCAGGATCCCGCACCTGCGACAACCTCCCCCATGACCGCCCGTGAACCGCGCGGTCGGAACGAGAGGACATGCGCATGAGGACACGGATGCGACACGGGATGGCCGCGGTGGCGGTGGGCGCGGTCGCGCTGCTCGCGGCGGGGTGCGCGTCGGCGCACGGAGCCGAGATCGCCGCGAGCGCCGAGCCCGGCGACGTGATCGAGGGCATCGAGCTGCCCGAGCGGGACCTGGCCGCCTGGAGGCTGCCGCTCCCGAGCCTGTTCCCCGGGGTCGAGGGCGGTCTCGGGAACCACGCCGAGAACGTGCTCGTCGCGGCATGCCTCGAGGGAGCCGGCCTCGACTGGCCGATCCCCGAGGAGGACGTCGCGGAGATCGACGCGAGCACGCACGGCCGGGCCCCGCTCACTCAGGAGTGGGCTGACGTGCACGGGTACCACACGGCGGGCGAGATCGACGTCGCGGGCCAGGAGGCCCATCAGCTGCTGAACCGGATCGCGGGCTCGACCCCCGGGTTCGAGACGGCCTTCCAGGACTGCCTCGACGGCATCCGCGAGCAGCACGACTGGTCGCGCATCGAGGTCGAGATCCTCAACGGGATCCTGTCGCCCGGTCTCACCTTCGCGGCCGAGCGCGCCGCGGAGGACGAGGAGGTCGCGGCGGCGGCGAGGACGTGGTCCCGGTGCCTCGCCGAGGCCGGGTTCGAGCGGCTCACGGACGACCCGACGCTCATGCCGACGACTGCCGACGCGGAGGACTGGGGCCTCACGGGCCTCAAGGACGTCGTCCCCTGGCCGGCGCCGACGGCCGCCGAGATCGAACTGGCCTCCGCCGACGCAGCATGCCGCGCGACGAGCGGGTGGAACGCCGAGCGCTACGACGCGGAGTGGACGGCGCAGGTCGCCTACATCGTCGAGCACGCCGACGAGATCCGCGCGCAGCGCGACCGCTGGTCGGAGCTCCGCACGGAGATGCTGGCGGCCGTCGACGGCTACACCGTCGAGGGCTGACCGACGTGAGCAGCGTGCCGGCCGATCTCGGCTCCGAGAGCGACCTCCCCCTCACGGCGAGAGCCTCGGCGCGAACCGCCGCGGATGGCGCGAGGGCCGCGTTCGAGAGCCTCTTCCGCGCGCACTTCGCCACGGTCCTCCGCTTCGCGGAGCGCCGCGTCGACGACCGCGAGCAGGCGAGGGAGATCGCGATGGACAGCTTCGAGATCGCGTGGCGCCGCTTCGACCCCGCGGCGCCGTTCGAGCTGCCCTGGCTGCTGCGCACGGCACGGAACCGCATCGGCGACGCCTACCGGAAGCGCGACAGGGAGCGCGCGGCGACCGCGCACCTCCTCGAGGCGGGCCGGCACGCCGACGGGTCGGACGGCTTCGAGAGCGCCGAGCTCGCCATCGCGATGGCGGGGCTGCGGCCGAAGGAGCGCGAGGTCCTCGCGCTCGTGTACTGGGACGGACTCTCCGCGGCAGACGCCGCGAAGGTGCTGGGATGCGGCGAGGCCGCGGTATGGAAGCGGCTGAGCCGGGCGCGGGACGCGCTCCGCTCCCGCCTCGCAGCACCCGCCGAGCCCCGCGAGACAGAGAGCAGGTGAGTGGCATGCAGTGGACGGATGAGCGGATCGCCGAAGGGCTCCGCGCGATGGATCCCGCGGCCTCGGGCGCGGATGCCCGGCCGACCGCGGCGGAATGGGCGCGCCTCGAGCGCGCGATGGACGCGAGCCGCCCTCGGCGGTCGCGCACGGCCATCCGCGTGGCCTGGATCACGCCGCTCGCGGCGATGGCGCTCGCGACGGCGGTTGTCGTCGCCGCCCAGGTCGCGGCGCCCGCACCCGCGGTGGCGGTGACACCGCCCCTGCTCGAGACCGCGCCGCTCGCGGCATCCCTCGACGAGGTCGTGGACGAGTCGCTCGCCGCACTGGAGACCGCGGGCACGGCCGGAGAGCGCGGCGGCTGGCATGTCACCTGGCACTACGACCCCGAGATCGCGGATGAGCGCGTCATCGCCCCCTTCTGGGCGCGCTGGGTCTGGGACGACGACGGCACCGGCCACCTCGAGACGGTCCCCGGCGACGCCTACTCGATCGAGGACGGCGAGGTCGTCGAGAAGGCGTTCCCGCTTCCGCCCGCGGCCAAGGGCATGACCGCCGAGGAGTGGGACGAGGCGAGCTACGAGGGATGGTTCTACGAATCTCCCCCGTCGGACGCCGACGCTCTCGCGGCGTACCTCAGGGAGCGTGCGTATCTGCCCGAGGAGGCGGACGGCCTGCAGGTGTGGGGTGCGGTCGACGCGCTCCTCGACGAATGGATGCTGTCCGGAGAGCAGTCCGCCGCGGCGCTCGAGCTCCTGATGCGGACGGGCGATGTCGAGCTGCTCGGCTCGGTGACCGATCGCCTCGGGCGCGAGGGCGTCGCGCTCTCCGTCACCGCCGAGCAGCGGCCGGCGTTCGACGTGACCGTCGTGCTCGACGAGGACACGCGCCAGTTCATCGCGGCCGACGTCGTGTACCGGGGCGGCAGCGACACACTCGATCTGCCCGCCGACACCGTGATCGAGTACACGGCGTGGGGCGCGTCGCCCGTGGACTGACGGAGCCGCACGCTCCGACACCTCGTGTCAACCCCCTTGTGCTGACATGGCTACGTCCATGCACTACCGTGTGCGCATGCGCGCCATCCGTCGCTTCACCGTCCGACCCGTCCTCCCCGCCCCGATCGCGGCGCTCGGCAGCCTCGCCGGGAACCTCAGATGGTCCTGGCATCCCGCCACGCAGGACGTCTTCGCCGAGGTCGCGCCGGACGCGTGGGCCGCGACGCACGATCCCGTGCACGTGCTCGGATCGGTCTCGCGCGAGCGGCTCGAGGAGCTCGCCGGCGACGACGGCTTCCTCGCGCGCCTCGGGCAGGCGGAGGCGAGCCTCGAGCGCTACCTCGCCGAGGACCGCTGGTACCAGCGCCAGGTCGCGGACGGTCCGCGCGCGATCGCGTACTTCTCCCCCGAGTTCGGGATCACGGCGGTGCTGCCGCAGTACTCCGGGGGCCTCGGCATCCTCGCGGGCGATCACCTCAAGGCGGCGAGCGACCTGGGCGTCCCGATCGTCGGCGTGGGCCTGCTCTACCGACACGGCTACTTCTCGCAGGCCCTGTCGCGCGAGGGCTGGCAGCAGGAGAGCTACCCGCTGCTCGACCCCGACGAGCTGCCGATCACGGCTCTGCGCGAGCCGGACGGCACGCCCGCGACGATCTCGATCGCCCAGCCCGGCGACCGCGATCTCGTCGCGCGCATCTGGGTCGCGAAGGTCGGGCGCGTGCCGCTGCTCATGCTCGACACGGCGGTCGAGGGCGCCCCGGATCACCACGTCGCCGTCACCGACCGCCTGTACGGCGGCAACAGCGAGCACCGGCTCCGACAGGAGCTGCTGCTCGGCGTCGGCGGCGTGCGCGCGCTGCGGGCCTACAGCCGCCTGACCGGCGCGCCCGTGCCCGAGGTGTACCACACCAACGAGGGCCATGCCGGGTTCCAGGGGCTCGAGCGCATCCGCGAGCTCACGGTCGACGCAGCGGGCCCGCGCCTCGACATCGACGCGGCGCTCGAGGTGTGTCGCGCCTCGACCGTGTTCACGACGCACACGCCCGTGCCCGCGGGCATCGACCGCTTCCCCCGCACGCTCATCGAGCAGTACTTCGCATCCGACGGCGCGACGCCGGGCGTGCCGCTCGACCGGGTCCTCGCTCTCGGCGCCGAGAGCTACCCGGGCGGCGACCCCGGCGTATTCAACATGGCCGTGATGGGCTTCCGCCTCGCGCAGCGCGCGAACGGCGTCTCGCAGCTGCACGGACACGTGAGCCGCGAGATGTTCCACGGCCTGTGGCCCGCGTTCGACGAGGCGGAGGTGCCGATCACCTCCATCACGAACGGCGTGCACGCCCCGACGTGGGTGGCTCGCGAGTTCCAGCAGCTCGTGGCCGAGCTCGGCGCCGACCCCGACGGCGACCCCGCGGAGTTCGCGCAGGCGATCGACACCGCGCCGTCGCGCCGCATGTGGGAGCTCAAGCGCGCGATGCGCGAGCGGCTCGTCCTCGATGCGCGCGACCGGCTGCGCGCCTCGTGGCGCAAGCGCGGCGCAGCGGAGGCCGAGCTCGGCTGGATCGACGACGCGCTCGATCCGGATGTGCTCACGATCGGCTTCGCGCGGCGCGTGCCGTCGTACAAGCGCCTCACCCTCATGCTCCGCGACCCCGCGCGACTCAAGCGCCTCCTTCTCGACCCCGAGCGGCCCATCCAGCTCGTCGTCGCGGGCAAGGCGCACCCCGCCGACGACGGCGGCAAGAAGCTCATCCAGGATCTCGTGCGCTTCGCCGACGACCCCGAGGTCCGCCACCGCATCGTGTTCCTGCCCAACTACGACATCGCGATGGCCCTGCCGCTCTACCCCGGCTGCGACGTCTGGCTCAACAACCCGCTGCGCCCCTACGAGGCCTGCGGCACGAGCGGCATGAAGGCCGCACTGAACGGCGGGCTCAATCTCTCGATCCTCGACGGATGGTGGGACGAGTGGTTCGACGGGGACAACGGCTGGGCCATCCCCTCGGCCGACGGCCTCGACGACCCCGACAAGCGCGACGACCTCGAGGCCGCCGCACTCTACGACCTCGTCGAGCGCGAGATCGCGCCGCGCTTCTACGACCGCGACGCCGACGGGCTGCCCATCCGCTGGCTCGAGATGGTGCGCCACACGCTCGTGTCGCTCGCCCCGAAGGTGCTCGCGACCCGCATGGTGCGCGACTACGTCACCGAGCTCTACGCGCCGGCCGCAGTGTCGGGGCGGGCGCTCGACGACGGCTTCGCCGCGGCGATCGACCTCGCGGCCTGGAAGGCGCGCGTCGCGGCCGGATGGCACGCGGTGCGCGTCGAGCACGTCGAGTCGAGTGGCCCTGGCGACGCCGCCGAGGTCGGCGGCGAGCTGTCGGTGCGCGCGTTCGTCGCGCTGGGCGACCTGCGGCCGGCGGATGTCGCGGTGCAGCTCGTCTCGGGGCGCGCGGTCGGCGAGGACGAGATCGCGGACCCGACGTACACGGCGCTCTCGCCGGTGGAGAGCTACGAGGGCGGACGGGTCTGCTTCGCGGGCGGGATCACCCTCGACCGATCGGGCGCGTTCGGGTACACCGTGCGCGTCGTGCCCCAGGAGGAGCACCTCGCCTCGGTCGCCGAGCTGGGCCTGGTCACCACCGCGTAGGGTCGAGCGGCCCGGCCCGCGTCAGAGCGGAGCCTGCAGCGACTGCATCACGACCACGGTGCGCGGCGCCATGACGAGCGGCGCCTCCACCGTGACGCGCGTGCCCGGGGGCACCGCCTCATCGGTCGAGAGCACGACGTCGCCCATGCTGATCCACTCGTTCTCGGGGAACGTGATCGTCACCTCGGTCTCGCCCGCGTTGAACCAGAACAGGAACGAGTGGTCGACGAGCTGCTCGCCGTGCGGGCCCGGCTCGCGCAGCGGACCGCCGGACAGGAACATCCCGATGGTCCTGAGCCCGCCATCCGCCCAGTCGGCCGTGCGCATGCGGCGCCCCTCGGGATGCAGCCACACGAGGTCGGCCGGGCCGCCCTTGATCGTCGGCGACCCCTCGAACCAGTGCCGCTGCCGCAGCGCCAGGTGCTCGCGCCGGAGCCTGAGCGCCGCCTTGGTGAGCTCGTACACGTCGAGCCACGCGTCGTCAGGGCGCCAGTCCATCCACGAGATCTCGTTGTCCTGGCAGTAGGCGTTGTTGTTGCCGCGCTGCGTGCGGCCGCGCTCGTCGCCGGCCGTGATCATCGGCACGCCGTTCGACAGGCACAGCGTCATCATGAGGTTCGCGGCCTGGCGACGGCGCAGTGCGACGATCTCGGCGTCGTCGGTCTCGCCCTCGACGCCGTGGTTCCAGGACCGGTTGTTGTCGGTGCCGTCGCGGTTGTCCTCGCCGTTCGCCTCGTTGTGCTTGTGGTCGTAGCTGACGAGGTCGCGCACGGTGAAGCCGTCGTGCGCCGTGATGAAGTTCACCGAGTTGTACGCGGAGCGGCCGTCGTCGGCGTAGAGGTCGCTCGAGCCCGCGAGCCGCGTCGCGACGTCCTTGATCTGCGCGTGCCCGCGCCAGAAGTCGCGGATGGTGTCGCGGTACTTGTCGTTCCACTCGACCCACGGCTGCGGCAGGCGGCCGACGAGGTAGCCATCCATCGACGCGTCCCACGGCTCGGCGATGAGCTTGACGTGACGCAGCACCGGGTCCTGGTCGACCGCGATGAGGAACGCGCACGCGAAGTCGATGTCGTAGCCCGTGCGCGTGAGCGCCGAGGTGAGGTCGAACCGGAACCCGTCGACGTGCATCTCGGTGACCCAGTAGCGCAGCGAGTCGAGGATGAGGCGCAGCGCGTAGGGGTCGCCCGTGTTGACGGTGTTGCCGCAGCCCGTGACATCCCAGTAGGTGTCGTCGAACCCGCCGTTCTCCGGGATCAGCCGCTTGTAGAAGCCGCGGTCGTCGAGCCCGCGGAACGAGAGGGTCGGCCCGTGCGGACCGGCCTCGGCCGTGTGGTTGTAGACGACGTCGAGGATGACCTCGATCCCCGCTCCGTGCAGCGCCTTCACCATCCGCTTGAACTCGTCGACCTGCTCGCCGCGATCGCCCGACGACGAGTACGCCGCATCGGGCGCGAAGTAGGACAGGGTGTTGTAGCCCCAGTAGTTGACGAGCCCGCGCTCGAGGAGGCCCGGCTCCGAGAAGAACTGCTGCACGGGCAGCAGCTCGACGGCCGTGACGCCGAGGTCGCGGAGGTACTCGACGACCGCCGGCTCGGCGAGGCCCGCGTAGGTTCCGCGCAGGTGCTCGGGAATGCGGTCGTGCAGCTTCGTGAACCCCTTCACGTGCAGCTCGTAGATGACCGTGTCGCGCCAGCGCGTCTTCATCGGCTCATCGTCGCCCCAGTCGAACGACGGGTCCACGACGACGCTCCGCGCCGTGTACGCGGCCGAGTCGGTGTCGTCGCGCACGGCGGGGTCGTCCTCGCGGACGCCGAAGATCGGCTGCTCGGCGATGATCGTGCCGCTCGTGGCGAGCCCGTACGGGTCGAGGAGGAGCTTCTGCGGGTTGTGCCGGAGGCCCTGCGCCGGATCCCACGGGCCGTCGACGCGGTAGCCGTAGCGCTGCCCGGGGCGGACGCCGGGAAGAGCGCCGTGCCAGATGCTCTGGGAGTGCTCGGTGAGCTCGTGCCGCGTCTCGGAGTTGTTCTCGTCGAAGAGGCACAGCCACACGCGCGTCGCGTTGGGCGCGTAGACCGCGAAGTTCGTCGACTCCTCGCTCCAGGTCGCTCCGAGCGGCCAGTTGCGTCCTGGCCAGATGGCGGCTGTCTCACCCATGCGGGTCCAGATCTCCGGGCTCACAGGGCGATTGTCCCAGGCTCAGATGACAGAACCCGCCGTTCCGGTAACCGGATGGCCACAGTACGGACACAATGCGCGCCGCTCACCCGAGCGCGGCATCGATCTCCTCGCGCGTCGGCATCGCGGGCGCGGCCCCAGGCCGGGTCACCGCGATCGCGGCAGCCGCCGTCGCCGCCTCGACCGCCGCCTCGAGCGGCTCGCCGCGGGTGAGCCACGCGACGAGCACGCCGACGAACGTGTCACCGGCGCCCGTCGTGTCGACGGCTTCCACCGCGCGCGCGGGCACGGCCAAGGCGATCTCGCCGGCGCGTGCGATGAGGGCGCCCGCCGACCCGCGCGTGACGATGACCGTCGACGCCTGCTCGCTCAGGCGCCGTGCCGCGGTCTCGACATCGGACGCGCCCGACAGCGCGAGCGCCTCCGACTCGTTCGGCACGAGGATGTCCACGAGCGGCAGCAGGCGCGCCGCCTCGGCGTCGACCGGGGCGGGGGTGAGCACCGTGAGCGCCTCGGCCTGACGACCCGCGGCGAGGGCGCGCTCGACGAGGGCGAGCGGGCGCTCGAGCTGCACGACGAGGGCCGCAGCCGACGCGATCAGCGCGCGGTCGCCATCCGTCAGCTCCTCCTCGCCGTTCGCGCCCGCGACGATGACGATGCTGTTCTCGCCGCCGTCGAGCACGCTGACCTGGGCGATGCCCGTCGGCGCAGCGGATGTCCGCAGCGCGGCGGTCGCGATGCGCTCGCCCTCCAGGAAGGCGCGCAGCTCGCGCCCGAACCCGTCGTCGCCGACCGCGCCCGCGAACGCGACCTCGGCGCCGGCGCGGCGGGCGGCGACGGCCTGGTTGAGGCCCTTGCCGCCGGCACCCGTCGAGAAGTGGGAGCCGGCCATCGTCTCGCCCGGCTCGGGGAGGCGCGGCTGCCGCGTGACGAGGTCCATGTTGGCGCTGCCGAGGACGACGATCTGAGTCACGTCGCCACGCTATCGCGTACCGGGATTCGGATCGCCGGTGCGCGTGTCGCCGGGTGAGGACGACACGCGCACACCAGCCACAGCCATCCGATTCCCGGAACGGGCCGACGCCCAGAACGCGGCCGCGCCACCTCGGGTGACGCGGCCGCGGCGAGTCAGCGACCGGAGGCGACGAGCACGTCGCGCTCGAGCCGGGCGTACGAGGCCTCCATGCCGTCGGCCATCCCGGTCGCGAGGATCATGTCGCGCGTCTCCTTGTCGGGGTACTCGATGAGGAGCGTGATGAGGGTCGCGCCATCCTCTTCGTACAGGTTGAGGTCGTTGAGCGTCTCGGGCCCTTCGGTGCCCTTCATGCGCTCCGTCGTGACGGCCCGCCGCGGAGCCTCGATGAGGAGGGCCTCCCCCTCGAAGCCGAAGGCCTCGCCCTCGGTGTCGCCGACCGGCGCCCACGACGTGCTGTGCCGGTCGCCGGGAGCGAGCGCGACGACGCACTCGGTCATCTCCCACCCGTCGGGACCGAGCATCCACTGCCGCAGCAGGTCGGGGTCGTGGTGGGCCCGCCACACGAGCTCCCGCGGGCCCTCCACGAGACGCGTGATCCGCACATGGGTGTCGTCGAGCTCCTCGACGCGCGTCCCCTTCCCCTGTGCGTAGGCGCGCAGGTCCTGGAGCACGGCGTCCAGCTGGGCCATGGCCATCCGCGTGCCTTCGATCGCGCCCATCTCGACGACCTGCTCGAGCGCCTCGATCGAGTCGAAGTGGCTCGTGGTGACCATCCGCGTGCCGTCGCCCGCTTCCTCGAAGGAGAACGTCATGCGCAGGGAGGGAAAGCCCTCGAGCGGACGGCCCCCGTCGTCGACGAACCGGTCGATCACCGCGAACCCCCGCGGCTCGTCGATCTCGAGGAACTCCCACGACCCCGAGGAGCGCTCGCCGCGCGGGCCGGCCATCGTGTACTGCGCCATTCCCCCGACCGTGTGGTCGAAGGCCGTGAACGTCGCAGGCCAGCCGGGAGGACCCCAGAAGCGCTCGAGCTGGCGCGGGTCGGCGTAGGCGCTCCACACGCGCTCGATGGGCGCTGCGAAGTCGGCGACGACGGTCATCGTGAGACTCTCGGCGTCGGTGGTGACATCGGTGACGGGCATGTCAATCTCCTGATCCAGTGGTGTCGTGCGGTTCGGCCAGCAGGTCGTCGAGGCGCGCGATGCGAGTGCGCCACAGCTGCTCGTATCGGCCCAGCAGGGCCCTGGCGCGCGCGATCATCTCGGGGTTCGCGCGGACGAGCCGCTCGCGCCCCTCCGCGCGCTTGACGATGAGCCGCGCCTCTTCGAGCACGGCCACGTGCTTCTGGACCGCGGCGAACGACATGTCGTAGTCGCGGGCCAGTGCGGAGACGGACTGCTCGCGCTCGATCGTCCGACGCAGGATGTCGCGCCGCGTCGCCGCCGCCAGTGCGTGGAAGACACGATCGATCTCCGTCTCGCTCAACTCCATTTGTGCAACCATTTGGTTGTACGTTAGAGCCGCGGCGGGCGTGTGTCAAGGCCCGTTGCTGTCGAGCCTGCGTCGCGATGACAAGTTGCAGCTTTAGGTGACACACGGGCCGCCGGTGTTGACATGGAGTGTCGAGAAACGCCGACAGGCCTCCCATCAGAAGTCGCTTCGCGGAGGAGCATCCCGAGTGATACAGGAGCGATGGGCTCCAGTTGCCCCACGGTCTTCGCATCATCTGAACGCCGAGTCACGTGCGAGAGGGGCTGCGATGCGGCCAGTAGATGCAGCAAGGCTGATCAATCCACGGCGGCGCACGTTCATTCACCGAATTGCATTGGATCCCTCGCACGAAGTCCGGTAGCGCGTCAACAGGCGTCGGTCGCGCTGACGGCGTGGCAGGCGCTGTTCGACGAGGGGAAGCTCGAAGCCGGCCAGCGGGTGCTAATCGTCGGGGCCGGCGGCGTGGTGGGCAAGTACGCGGTCGCGCTCGCGAAGCGCGCCGGCGTGCACGTGCTCGCGACGGCGAGCCCGCGGAGCATCGATGCCGTGCGCGCGGCGGGTGCGGACGAGATCATCGACCGCACCCAGGCGGACCTGCTCGACGCCGTCGACGGACAGGTCGACGTGCTGCTGAACCTCGCGCCGATCGATCCGGAGCCGTTCGCGTCGTACGTGTCGCCGGTGCGCGACGGCGGCGCCGTGGTCAGCACGACGGCGTTCATGGCGAGCCGGGCGACGAGTCGCGCGGCGTACGAGCGACGACGGTGTTCGTGCAGTCGAATCGCGCGCGGCTCGCCGTGCTGGTGTCGCTCGTTGACTCCGGCGCGCTGCAGGTCGAGGTGACGCGGCGCATCCCGCTGACCGAGCTACCCACTCTTCGCGCCGAGGGGGGCGCGGGCCGCATTGCGGGCAAGGTCGTCGTCCTCGCCCGAGGCTCGGTGCGCCTCGTGCTTGTTCCCGGCGAGCCTGCTCTTGCGCGCGGGATGCTCGCGACTGCGGGCAGTCATGGCACCCTTGCTGCAGATCGTGTTGAAAGCGCGTGCGGTCTCGAGACCACACGCCATGTGACGCACACGCCATGGCTGCTTCGCCCCCGGATAAGGCTCGAGCGGCTCCCACCCGGTCGCCTCAACGAGCGCGACCGCCGCACCGGCTACTGAGCGCTTGCGGGCGGCGCCCCGGTTCGTGGCAGTGCATTGGCGGCAGGCCGTCCCCCGTCGGCGGACGTTGCCGAGGTTCGGTGCGACCTCACGTCCGCACGCATCGTCCACGCTCAGCCAGGGCTTGTGCAACCCCGGGTAGGGCACCTTCCCCCTCGCGCCGGCAGCTCGCAGCTCTTGCTCTGCCGCGGCGGGATCATTCCGCGGCATCGAACGGAAACTCACTCGTCATGCCGCGGAGCGTACAGCTGACGTCAGACGCCGACAGACGTGTCCCCGTTCGCAGCTATCGAGCCAAAGACCTGGGAATTACCAAGGGCCTCGGATACCGAGCATGGGTCATACAACGCGCGTGAGCGCGCGCGACTACCTCTCTTAGCTCCGCCCGAAGATGCACCTACGTGGGCACCTGACGCCCTTCAATTTGAGCTTCATCGAGTCGGCCGAAGGCGGCTACCGACTGCGTATCTGTGTCAACGCAGCTTCATCGATCGACTGAAACCCGATCGCCGCCGGCGGTGCCTGAAACACGATCTCCGCCCCAGACTGGTCGTGAGCGATCACCCGAGGGGAAACAACGAAGAAGTCAAAGTCGCTGGAGCAGCCCAGCGTCGCGTTGGCTTTGAGCTGTTGCGGGCTTGTACCTTCGACGCTCACCGTCGGCTGCAGCATCTCGATGCCAGGGGTATCGATGACGAGTTCAGCACCAGCGCTCATCGCGGTGGAGCTCTCGAACGCTACCTCGTACCAGCCACAGCTCGCCATTCCAGCGACGGCATCGCCGATCGGCAAGTTCGCTTCGTCGACAGGGCGAGGATCCAGAGCCCAGTTCCCCACCTCGACCTCCAGCGGCTCCCGCTCCCCGGTGAAGTAGAGCTCGACGGTCGAGAAACGCGCGTCACCATTAGCGCCGTCGTACGGGAACGTGATGTTGCCGACTTGCGACGAGCTGTCCTGGTCGCCGCGGTACAGGTCGAACTCACCGGAGCCGTAACTTGTTCCATCAGGAAGGGCGACACCTTCGAGTTCTGTCCAGATCTTGTCGTCGGAGTCCGCGAGGAAGACGAAGTTCACTGGGTAGCTCGACTCAGCGTCGAACACTGCCTCAGCGGATGTCAGTGCGAAATGAAGTTCGGAAGACTGGTGGTCTGCGGAGCATCCACTAACGGTCGCCAGCAGCAGAGCTCCGCTGCTGGCGACCGTTAGCGCCCGCGTCATCGTGGACACGGCAAGGGCCTCGTTCTTACTTGTAGGTCGTCAGGAGGTACTGGTTCGTGCGCGGGGAGTACAGGTAGGCGTACTTCCAGGACTTGGGGCTTGCGCCGCCATAACCCACTCCACTGCGGACGTAGTACCTGTTGTAGTCCGAGTAGAGGCCGAGCTTCGACATCCGCTTGCGATCAGCATAGATGTTGACGGTGATGCCGTAGGTCTTGGTGACGCTCCTGCTCACCCCGAGAGAGCCCGATGCGCTAGAGGCGCTGACGCCGATGTCAGCGGAGAGGGTAGAGCTCGCGGTGGTCGACGTGCTCCAGCTGTAACCCGTCGAGTAGGCCCATGCTCCCGTTAGGTACCTCACGAACCGCTTGTTGAGCGCCACCGGCCCGCTCACCTTCTGGGTGTAAACGCGACGGTCGACACAAGCATGCACACCGGCTCGGTGTCAAGCGAGGCTGCCGCGGCTTCCGCGACTTGAAGGGGGGAAAGCTCCGCGCCGGGCGCGCTGGCGAGGGCCTCCTCCTCCGTCATGGAGAGCTGGATTGTCCCGACCGGAGGCTCGGCGACGATGGGATCGTCCGCCGCAGTGTAAGAGGTCCCCTCTTCGAGAGAAGCAACCGAGTGGTCTTCGGCGGCGGCAGCGGGTGTGAGCCCGCTGCCTAGGAGCACAGCAGCTAGGGCGAGTGCTCCAAGCGGAGCAGCAGTCTTGCGCATATCAACCTTCGACTAGGTAGGAAGTGTCCGACGAGCCGCCGGACACTTCCTACCTATGAGGCGATCCCTGACCACCGCAATAACGATATTTCAGTGCGTTGTCAGGATAGCTGTCATCAGGACTGGCGCGACGGTCGTTCATCCCGCCGATCGTGAGGGCGCGGCGCGCCCGGAGAATGCGGCTGCGAACACCCCCGCGGTCGCCCCGACGAGCACGGTCGCGATCAGCGCGTATACCAGCAGCCCCTGCGCCGTCGCATCGCGCAGGATCTGGACGAGGGACGCGGACCCGCCCGCGCCCTCGTGAACCACCGCGAACGCCTCGTGAATGCTCGATCGCAGGGCCTCCGTCGTGTCGGCCGGCATATTCGGCGGCAGCGAGTCGTCGAGCGACGCGCGGAACGCGACGATCCCCACAGTCCCGGCCGCTGCAACGCCGAGCGCTGCTCCGAGCTCGCCGCCGACCTCCTGCGCGGCGGCGGCGGATCCGACGCGGTGCTCCGGCGCACTCGAGATGATCGCGTCACTCACCAGGGCCATCGCGGCCCCGTGCCCGAGTCCGATGACGGACACCGCGACGACGAGGAACGAGATCGCGCCGTCTGCGACCGCGATCGCGGTGAGCCCTGCGCCGAGCGCGACCACCACGAGCCCCGCGGTGATCACACGAGCAGGAGACCACCGTCGAGCCATAGCGGGAGCAGCGAGCGCTCCGAGGATGTCCGTCACGATGTATGGCAGGGTCAGGACGCCGGCGACGAGCGGAGGGAAGCCTCCCACCCACTGCAGGTGCTGCGTGAAGACGAAGAACAGTCCCACTGTGCCGATTCCGGTGATCAGCAGGGTCAGCAGTGACGCCGCGACGCGACGGTTCGCCAGCAGTGCTGGATCGAACAGCGTGTCGGCGGCCCGCCGTTGCCTCCGCACGAACAGGCCGAGGAGCGCAAGGCCTGCCGCGATGCAGGCGACGGCGACCCAGAGCGAAGACGGCGCGTCGCCTCCCTCCGCACCGGCCGCGACCTCCTGCAGCCCGTAGACCAGCATCAGCATCCCCGACACCGACAGCGCGACACTGACAGCGTCGATGCGGCCCGCCCCGGGGTCGTGATGCTCCGGCAGAACGAACACTCCGAGCAAGACGAGCAGGAGCATCGGCGGGACGTTGATCAGGAAGATCGCACCCCACCAGAACCCCTCGATCAGCGCCCCGCCCAGCAGCGGGCCGACTGCGCCGCCGACCGTGAAGGCGCTGAACATGACGGCAATCGCGAGCCGACGCTGAGCATCGTCGCGGAACATCACGCGGAGCAGGGAGAACAGCGAGGGCATCAGAGTCGCACCGGCGATGCCCAGCAGTGCGCGCGTGACGATGAGCGCGACAGGAGTCGCCGCGAACGCCGCGACGACGGAGAGCACGGCGAATGCGAAGGCGCCGCAGAGGAGGAGCCTGCGGGCGCCGACCCGCTCCGAGACCCGGCCCATCGTGATCAGGAAGCCGGCGATGAGGAAGCCGTACGCGTGCACGATCCAGAGCGACTCCGTCGACGAGGCATCGAGATCCGCGACCAGCGTGGGAATGGCGAAGAACAGCGCGGTGAGATCGGTCGAGAGGGCGAGCATCGGAGCGATGAGCAGGGCGAGCCCCCACCATGCGCGAACCGGTGCCACCGTGGCTCGCAAGTTATGTTCCATCATGGCACGTAATGTTACGGCTACACTGACTGCATGTCCACACCCTCCCGTCGCCCAGCTGGCGCGGGGCGCCCCCGCGACGCCCAGCTGGATCACGCCATCCTCGACGCGGCGCTGGCGATCCTGGACGAGGCGGGGTACCAGGAACTCAGCCTCGAGGCCGTCGCGCGGAAGGCCGGGACGTCTCGCCCCGCGATCTATCGACGTTGGCCGGGTCGCGCGCGTCTCGCACTGGCCGCGATCAGCTCACGCCTGGAGTCGCCGCGCTCCCCCGACACCGGATGCACCCTGTGCGATCTCGACGAGAGCATCTCGCTGTTCCTCGCCGCCTACCGACGGATCCGGCCGGACGTCCTCAGCGCCCTGCTCGCCGAGTGCGCGACGAGCGCCGATCTGAGAGCGCAGTACCTCGAGACGCTGATCGAACCCGCGCGGCGCGCAGTCGCCTGCACGATCGACCGGGCGGTCGGGCGCGGCGACGTGCGCCCAGATGCGGATCGGGAGGTGCTGCTCGACATGGTCGGCGCCCTCGTGCACTACCTCGCCCTGTTCGGCGACCGCCACATCACCGACGCCGAGGCGCAGCAGGCCGTCGAGATCCTGCTGCGCGGGGCCGCGCGAGACTACAACGCCCTCGTGGCGCACAGCCGCGCTCTGGAGCAGGCCCCGACGTCCGACGCCGATCACCACAGGCACCATCAGTGACTGCGTCCGAGTCGGCGAAGCCCCGCACGACCTGCGCGATCCCGTCGGGCTCGACCGCCTTGACAGCCACCCCGGCGCACGTCATCGACTGATGACCTTCGGGGCGGCAACGGCCTTGAGGCCGGCGACACCGAACTCCTGTCCGTATCCGGACGACTTGGTGCCCCCGAACGGGACCTGGGGGTTGAGCACGCCGTGCTGGTTGATCCAAACGGTACCGGCCTGCAGGCGCTGCGCCACCGCGAGCGCCGCCTCAGGGTCGTCGGACCATACGGAGGCACCGAGACCTTGCTCGGCGGCGTTCGCGCGCGAGATCGCATCATCGACATCGCTGTACCGGATGACCGGGATCGCCGGCCCGAACTGCTCCTCGTCGACGAGCGCTGCTCCGTCGGCGATGTCCGCAACCACGGTCGGCTGGAAGAACAGAGGCCCGAGGTCGGCCGCGGGCTCGCCTCCGGCGACGATCCGCGCCCCACGGGCACGGGCGTCCTCGACGAGGCGCTGGACGATGTCGAACTGATTCTGGTTCTGCAGAGGTCCCAGGACGTTGCCCTCATCGAGCCCCCGCCCCATCGGCATCGTGCGTGCGAGGTGCGCGAGCGCTTCGACGGTCTCGTCGTAGACGGAATCGTGGACGTACAGGCGCTTGAGCGCGGCGCAGGTCTGCCCGGTGTTGATGAAGATGCCCCAGAACAGGTCCTCGGCGTGCGCGGCGACGTCGGTGCCCGGCAGGACGATGCCGGCGTCGTTTCCGCCGAGCTCGAGGGTGAGGCGGGCGAGGTTCTGCGCCGAGGCTTCGACGATCTTCCGACCCGTCGGTGTCGAACCCGTGAACATGATCTTGTCCACGCCAGGGTGCGCAGCGAGAGTCGATCCGATCTCCCGGTCGCCCGTGACGGCGGTGAGGACACCCGCGGGCAAGTGGCGGTTGAAGATCTCCACGAGCGCGAGAACCGAGAGCGGTGTGAACCCGCTGGGCTTGACGACGACCGTGTTGCCCATGCGCAGGGATGGCGCGATCTGCCAGACCGAGATCATCATCGGCCAGTTCCAGGGGCCGATCGCTCCCACCACTCCGAGTGCCCCATAGTGGACCTCGGCTCGCGTTGCGCCCGCCTCGAAGACGACTTCCGGTTCGAGAACGGTGTCCGCCGCGCTGCGGGTCCACACCGCGCACGCGCCGACTTCGAATCGGGCGTTGGGCCCGTCGAGCGGCTTGCCCTGCTCGCGAGACAGGATGACGGCCAGCTCCTCAGCGTGGGCATCGATGTCATCGGCGATGGCGTGCAGCACACGGCTGCGCTCCGCGTGGCCGAGGCCATCCCAGGCAGGCTGCGCGGCGCGGGCGGCGGACACGGCGGACTCGAGGTCGGCGAGGGTGTGGATCGGCGCGTAGCCGATGGTCTCCCGCGTCGCGGCATCAGGGATCGCACGACCCTCTGAGACGGGAACAGTGATGGCATCGAGGATGCTGGTGGCGGTCGTCATGATTGCTCCTGGGCTGAGTGGGGTGATCAGGCGGTACGGGTGAGTGTCGAATCGACGGCGTGGGGTGCGCGGTCGAGAACCTTCCGCGCAGCTGACAGGCCACTCTCGATGGCGCCGTCGATGAATCCGCCCCACCCTTCGGCGACGTCTGAGCCGGCGAAGACGACGCATCCATGTCCGGCGCGCAGCGCCGGCAGCCCCTGTGAGAGGTATCCGGTGCGGTGCATCGGCCAGGTCTCCCCCGACAGCGGATCCGCCGTCCAGTCGTGACCCGTCGCAGCGACGACGGCGAGCCCGGGCACGAGCCTGTCCACCGCGGCTTGCACGGCGGCGACATCACTCGCGTCGATCGCGCGCGCATCAGGGCCGAAGCCGATGACGATGGTGCGTCCGTCCACGTGGTATTCGGATTGAAGGAAGGTGAAGGGATCGTCCTCGCTGCCGAAGGCGACGAAGTGGGGAAGCTCCCCCTGGACCGCGAACCAGATCTTCGTACCGAGTCCGATCTGTCCGGCGGAGACCGCCCGCCCGGCGCTCTCCGGCAGCGGGGGCTCGAAGCGGATGCGGGAGAGTGCGTTCAGCGGAGCCGTCAGGATCACGGCGTCCGCGCGAGCGCGCGTGCCGTCTGCGAACTCCACGCGGGAGGGGCCGTCACCTTCGACCACGGCCGTCACTTCTGCGCCGAGTCGCAGCTCCGCGTTCGTGTCGGCGAGGATCGCTTCGGCCAGAGCGCGCGTACCGCCCGCGATCTTGTAACTCGCGCACGCCTCGAACATGACCTTCCAGTCACCATTGGCGACCGCGAGCCAGCGCAGGGCCTGAGTGTAGGCGGCCTCGCCGAGGCGCCCGTTGAAGTTCAGCGTCCAGAACGCGCGGAGGAGTGCGCGACGATTCGCGTCGAGATCCAGAGCGTCGATGCGCTCGGAGATCCCGCGGGCATCGAATGCCGCTCCGGGTGCAGAACTCAGGGGCGAGAACGGCTGCGGGAAGACGGCACGCGCTTCTGCACCGAGCTCGCGGTTCGGCTCGTCCATGAGCTCGAGTAGCGCATCGGGCGCGACGACGGTCGGCTTTCCGTCCACGTGCCACCACGCAGTGGCGGGCGCTGGGCTGGCCACGACTCCGAGTCCGTAGCGATGGAGTTCGGCCCAGACGTACGGCTGCGTCCAGTGCACCCAGGTGCCGCCGAGCTCGATCTCGATGCCGAGCCGACGGTCGAACCATGTGCGTCCGCCGATTCGGTCGCGCGCTTCGACGAGGAGGACGCGTTTTCCGCTCCAGGTGAGTTCGCGTGCGGCGGTGAGGCCTGCGAACCCGGCTCCGACGACGATGACCTCGTAGTGCTGATCGATCATGGCGCGCTTCTCAGGAGTAGACGAAGAACTCGACCGTGGGCGCCAAGACGGTCCACAGCGCGGCAGCGCCCTTGTTGAAGGAGGCCACCGAACCTGCGGTCAGCTCGAAGGGCTCGCCACCCTCGGGCTCGATCCGCAGATGCCCTTCGAGGATGTACACGGTCTCGTCGGCGTGCCCGACGACACGCATTGCACCAGGCGCTTCTTCGGGGGTGACGAACCAGAAACCGGAGGACAGATGGGGTCGCTCGCCGTCGCCCGGGCGTCGGGTCCACTGGACGACGCCGACCTCGAACGGCTCCGCATTCGAGCGGTCGAAACGAGCGTGGCTGATGAAGTCTGGCATCGTGATCTCCTTTGTGGATGGTGCCGATCAGTCGTTCGGATAGGTGGTCTCGTTGAGGATGGTGAAGCGACTGTCAAAGGGGATGTGCACGACGCTCCGCGTCGAGTTCTCCCAGCAGAACATGCGTCCGACGGAGCGCTTCTCGTCGAGGTCGACCACCAGGAAGCTCTCCACCGGCATCACGCCTTCCTTCCAGAAGAAGACGACGATCCCGTCGGCGAGTTCGAACGCCTTCGTCTCGTCGACGTCGGCGAGGCCGGCCTCGGCACCAGAGATGCAGTGCCACACGAACGTGCCGCCATTGAGGTAGATGTGCTCGTACCGTTCGGTCTCGCTGTAGCGGTAGTAGATGCGCTTGCCCACGAGCTCGTCACTGCGACGACGGGGTTCGATCTCGCCCGTGCCGACGACCCGACCCGAGAGGAACGTCGTGTTCGTCCGTCCGATGCCATCCGCGATGGTGATGCCGCTGTCCGCGGCCGTGACCCGTCCGTCAGCGAGGTCGAGCACGAAGGTGAAGGAGTGCGTACGCGGCCCCTCGCCCTTGAGGACGTCGACAAGCTGGATGCCGGGGCGCACTTCGACGGCACGGTACGGATGGGTGCCCGCTGCGCCGGCATCGTCACCCTCGAGAAGGGTCCAGGTCAACTCACCGTCGGTACGGAACTCGTGCCGGACCATCCATCCGTTGTCGTACGTGATGTCGATGGTCTGGCCGACGAGTGCGCTGCTGGCGGGCAGGCTCGGGTCGCCGAAGCCGCTGATCATGGCGGAGACGTCGGGCCAGTCACTCTGGGCGACGAAGTCCCGTGCCTGGACCTGGGAGTCGGTGGTTGTGCTCATGATTCGTTCCTTGCTGAAGCTGGCGGTGGGGCTCAGGAGATCGCGACGACGTGGAAGTCGATGTTCTTGCGGAAGCTGGGCATCACGAACCCGATGGCGAAGGCGATGGGGATCATCCAGAGCATCGTCTTCGCGACCGTGCCGTCATCGAACAGCAGCACGTCGAAGTTCGAGAGAGCGATGACGAGAACCGCGGCATTCAGGAGCATCGCGAGCGTCGGCGCGAACTTGGTGCTCCAGAATCCGGTCTCCAGCCGCTCACGGATGAAGAAGGCGAGGATGCCCACCGAGGCGATGGTCATCATCACGATGAAGCCGATGGTGCCCAGCGCGACGAACCAGGCGTAGATGACGACGATGGGGTCCGCCCCGGCGGCGAAGAACGCTGCCAGGATCACCACGCAGACTGCGGCATCCACGAGCGCGGCCAGGTGCGGGGCGCGCTTGACCTCGGACACGCGAGCGAAGAGGCGAGGCAGGACGCGGGCTCGGCCCAGCGCGAAGCAGTAGCGGGCGAACATGTTCTGCACGCCGATGAGCATCGCCAGGAAGCTCGTGAGCACGAGGACCTGGAGGACGAGCGAGAACCACGGGCCCACGGCACGGCTGGCGATATCGAAGATCACCCCAGAGAGATCGTCTGCCGACGCCTGCTGGACGTCGTCGGCGCCGATCCCGTAGCTGACCGCCCACGTGGCGAGGGTGTAGAAGGCAGCGACGAAGCCGATCACGACGAACAGCGCGACGGGGATGGTGCGGCGAGGGTTGCGGGCTTCCTCAGCGAACACCGTCGTCGCCTCGAAGGTCGTGAAGCAGGTGAAGACGAAGAGGCCGGCGACGCCGACCCCCGGGTTCGCGAGAACCGCGGGGCTGAAGCTCACCAGCGAGGGGTCCTGGCCCGGGAAAGCGACGAGGATGCCGACGACGAGCATGCCGACGACGACGACCTCGAGCGCGATGATCACGCCGAGCACGCGCATGTTCAGGTCGACGCCGCGCATGACGAGGATGGTGGTGATGACGATGGCGAGCATGACCCAGGCCCACACAGGGAGGTCGAGCCCCGCCTCGGCAGCCAGCTGCTGTGCGAACACACCGAACTGAGCCACCAGGCCGATCTGAAGGGCGAGGTAGGTCACGACGACGATCCCCGCCGCGCCGGTGGCCGTCCTCGATCCCAGCCCGCGAGCGATGTACGCCACGAAGCCGCCCGCGTTCGTGATGTGCCGGCTCATCTTCAGATATCCGATCGCGAAGATCGCGATCACTCCGGCGACGATCACGTACACCGCAGGTGCACCAGGGCCGACGAGGGAGAAGACGACAGGAGACGCACCGACGAAGGCAGCCATCGGGGCAGCGGCGGCGATGACGAAGAAGGCGATGCCGACCACGCCGAGACTGTTGCGCTTCAGCGCCGTCGTCGGTCCGGCGGTCGCATCCGTTCGAGCGGTTGCCATGGCGTTCTCCTTTGAACGTCGGATGATGCGGGCAATTCCAGCATCTGCTCAATTTAAAGTCAAGCATTTGCTTAGATTTGCCGCCCCTTCATCGGGAGATAGGGTGCGAACATGGCCGATGAACCTCAACGCATCAAGTACGGCACCGGCCGCGAGGCGCTCATCGAGGCCGCCGTTCGCGTGGTCGCGCGACACGGCCTGCATGGCATGACCTTCCGAAAGGTCGCGCAGGAGGCGGGAGTCAACAACTCGCTGGTCGCCCACCACTTCGGGTCGCTGTCAGCGTTGGCCAGCGCCGCCCTCGAGTGGTCGGCCGCGACCGCAATGCGCGACTCCCACCTCGACGGCTTCCTCGACTCGGAGAGCGACTACAAGGCCGCGCTGTGGTCCACCCTCGACCAGCGTCGGGATCTGCACGTCTACCAGTTCGAGATGATTCTCGAAGCGAGTCGGGACGCCGATGTCCGTTCGCAGATCATCGATATGTACGACCGCTACACGGCGGGAGTCTCGCGGAGCATGTTCGGCAGCGCCGCGACAGCCGAAGACGACGCCCTGGCTCGCGCCGTCTTCGCGGCACTGGACGGTCTCGTGCTCCAGTACGTCGGCGGCGCGATCACCCGCGAACAGGTGGACGCATCCGTCAGCGCCCTCTGGCGTCTTGCTGCTGCATCAGGGACGAAGGAGACGTCGGCGCGGCACGCGCCGCGCCTCTGACCGGGACCACGCAGACTCCAAGACCCCGGCGTGCGCGACCAAGGGCTGCCGGCCGAGATCAGAGCGGGTAGGCGCCGGGGAGGGTGTCGACGGTGATCCAGCGCAGATCGGTGAACTCCGCGATGCCGGCCTCGCCGCCGAAGCGGCCGTAGCCTGAGTCGCCGACGCCGCCGAAGGGCATGTGGGCCTCGTCGTGCACGGTGGCGCCGTTGATGTGGCACATCCCGGCGTGAAGCCGCTGCGCCACGGCGAAGGCGGTCGCGATGTCGCGCGTGAACACGGAGGAGCTGAGCCCGTACGCCGTGTCGTTGGCGATGCGCACGGCATCGTCGAGGTCGCGAGCCCGGATGACGGAGACGACGGGGCCGAAGCTCTCCTCGCCGTAGACCCGCATGTCCGCGGTGACGCCATCGAGCACCGTGGCGGGCATGAGGCGCCCGTCGCCGACACCGCCTGCCGCGACGGTCGCGCCGCGCTCGGCCGCATCCTCGACGAGGCCCCGAACGTGATCCGCGGCTTTGTCCGACACGAGCGCTCCCAGCGGATGGTCGCCAGCGCGAGGATCGCCGGCCGTGAGCGCCGCCGCCGCGGCGGCGAAGCGGGACACGAACTCGTCGGCGACCGCGTCGACCACGATGATGCGCTCCGTCGACATGCAGATCTGGCCCTGGTTCATGAACGCGCCGAAGCGGGCGGCTGTGACCGCCTCGTCGATGTCGGCGTCCTCCAGCACGATGAACGGCGCCTTGCCGCCGAGCTCCAGCAGGGCCGGCTTCAGGTTCGCCGCGGCGCGCTGCGCGATGACGCGCCCCACAGCCGTCGATCCGGTGAAGTTGACCCGCCGGACGGCCGGCTCGTCGATCAGCGCTCCGACGACCTCGGCGGCCTCAGCCGGGTCGTTCGTCACGAGCATGAGGATGCCCTCTGGCGCCCCGGAGCGGCGGAACGCCTCGACGATGAGCCCGTGCGTGCGGGGGCAGAGCTCGGAGGCCTTCAGCACCACGGTGTTGCCGCACGCGAGCGGGGTCGCGATCGCCCGTACCCCAAGGATGACAGGCGCGTTCCAGGGAGCGATGCCGAGCACGACCCCCGCGGGCACCCGCAGCGACATCGCGAGCGCCCCCGGCTTGTCGGAGGGAATGGTCCGCCCCTGCACGGCTGTGGTCAGGGCTGCCGCCTCCCGCAGCATGTCTGCCGCCAGCCCGATGTTGAACTGAGCCCACCCGAGCGTGGCGCCGAGCTCATCCTGCATGGCGTCGATGATCTCCGGCGCCATCGCGACGAGCTCGTCGGCAGCGGCGGACAGCACGGCCCGGCGTGCGCCGGGCCCCTGCGCCGACCACAGCGGGAACGCGGCGGCTGCGTCAGCGACAGCCTGGCGGGCGTCGGCGATCGAGGATTCGGATGCGGTCGTCATGTGGAGAATCCTCCCGCACGGAGCCGCCGGAGTCGATGGCTATCCCAGCACCTCCACACCGAACCCGGCGACGACCGCGCGCACCTCGTCGAGGTAGCGCTGCGCCTGCTCCGTCAGCGGGATCGCGGCGTGGTCGATCCACCCGATCTCGATGCGCTCGTCGACGTCGAGCGGGATGGCGACGATCTCCGGATCGAGCTCGTCGCTGATGATGCCGGTCGAGATCGTGTACCCGCCGAGGCCGATCATGAGGTTGAAGATCGTCGCCCGATCGGAGACCCGGATCTCGCGCCTGCTCGACATGGTGGAGAGGATCTCCTCGGCGAAGTAGAAGGAGTTGTCCGCCCCCTGGTCAAAGGTGAGTCGCGGCAGATCCTCGAGGTCGGCGAGGGTCGCGCGCTTCCGGGAGGCGAGCGGGTTGCGCCGCGAGATGAAGATGTGCGGCTCAGCGAGGAACAGCGGATGGAACGCGAGCCCCGAGTCCCGGAGCAGCTTGTCGATCACCTTCCGGTTGAAGTCGTTCCGGTAGAGGATGCCGATCTCGCTGCGGAGCGTGCGGACATCCTCGATGATGTCGCCCGTCCGGGTCTCCCGCAGGGAGAACTCGTACTCGGCCGCCCCGCTCGCCTGGACCATCCGCACGAACGCGTCGACCGCGAACGAGTAGTGCTGCGCCGAGATGCCGAGCAGACGCCGCGACGGGGGCCGGTCGAGGTAGCGCTGCTCGAGGAGCTCCACCTGCTCGACGACCTGCCTCGCATAGCCGAGGAACTCCGCCCCGTCGAGGGTGAGCGTCACGCCGCGTGCCGAGCGCACGAGGAGCGTGCGCCCCACGCGCGCCTCGAGCTCCTTCATCGCCGCCGACATCGTCGGCTGCGCGACGTAGAGCAGGTCAGCGGCACCCGAGATCGAGCCCTCGGCTGCGACCTCGATGAAGTAGCGGAGCTGCTGCAGCGTGAGACCGCTCGTTCCCTGTGCCATAGCCACAGACTATATGGAGGGATAGCGTCGTCTTCTTACCCGATATCGCCCGGATCCCGGCACGATGGAGGCTCCGACGACCGAGGATCGACCCGACCCTCATCACCCCTGGATTGGCCCATGGCGAGCGCATTCGAGTTCAGCATCACGACCACCCCCTTCGACGAGGACTACACGCCGTCGGAGAGCTCCCGGATCACGACCAACTTCGCCAACCTCGCGCGCGGCGAGCGCCGTCAGGAGAACCTCCGCAGCACCCTGACGATGATCGACCGGCGGTTCAACGACCTCGCGCACTGGGACAACCCGACCCGCGACCGCTACACCCTCGAACTCGAGATCGTCTCCGTGCAGCTGCGCACATCGGCGGATGACGAGGCTCAGCCGTTCCCGCTGCTGGAGGTCCTCGACACGCGGATCATCGACCGGCACACGGGCGCCCGCCACCACGGGATCGTCGGCAACAACTTCTCGTCCTACATCCGCGACTACGACTTCAGCGTCGTCCTGCCCGCGGCGAAGGATGGCACGGGCGCGCCCGCGCTCCCCCGCGACTTCGGCGTCCTGCATGGCAGGCTCTTCCAGCACTTCCTCGACTCGGATGTCTACCGGCAGCGCTTCCCGCAGGCGCCCGTCATCTGCATCAGCGTCTCGACGAGCAAGACCTACCACCAGACCGGCAACAGCCACCCCGTCCTCGGCGTCGAGTACCAGCAGGACGAGCACTCTCTGACCGACGAGTACTTCGGCAAGATGGGGCTCCGGGTGCGCTACTTCATGCCGCGCGGAAGCGTCGCGCCGCTCGCGTTCTACTTCCGCGGCGACCTGCTGAACGACTACTCGAACCTGCAGCTCATCAGCACGATCAGCACGATGGAGACGTTCCAGAAGATCTACCGCCCCGAGATCTACAACGCGAACTCGGCCGCCGCCGCCGTCTACCGCCCGAGCCTGGGCGCGCAGGACTTCTCGCG
Organism: Microbacterium sp. SA156; assembly: GCF_049065455.1. Taxonomy (NCBI): domain Bacteria; kingdom Bacillati; phylum Actinomycetota; class Actinomycetes; order Micrococcales; family Microbacteriaceae; genus Microbacterium; species Microbacterium sp. SA156. The sequence continues at coordinate 69,571 of NZ_JBAKGU010000004.1, read as the reverse complement.
GACGCAGATCTCCTACGACCGCGAGGAGCGCAGCCAGCTCGCCGTCACGCAGGGGAAGTACGCGCAGGAGCACTTCATCGAGCCGAACCGCGAGCTGCTGGAGCAGTGGACCGCCGGCGACCCCGTTCTCGTCGCATGACCCCCGGAGGACCATCCATGACCCCCGCGCTCCTGCCGACCTCGATCGTCGGCAGCCTTCCCAAGCCGTCGTGGCTCGCCGAGCCGGAGACGCTCTGGTCCCCCTGGAAGCTCGAGGGCGCCGCGCTGACCGAGGGCAAGCAGGATGCGATGCGCATCGCCGTCCAGGAGCAGACGCGCCGCGGCATCGACATCATCGGCGACGGTGAGCAGACGCGCCAGCACTTCGTGACGACGTTCATCGAGCACCTCGACGGCGTCGACTTCGCGCAGCGCAGAACCGTGCGCATCCGCGACCGCTACGACGCGAGCGTTCCCACGGTCGTCGGCGCGGTGCACCGCGAGCGCCCCGTCTTCGTCGACGACGCGGCGTTCCTCCGCGCGAGCACGGACCGCCCGATCAAGTGGACGCTGCCGGGTCCGATGACGATGGTCGACACGCTCTACGACGCCCACTACCGCAGCCGCGAGAAGCTGGCGTGGGAGTTCGCGACCATCCTCAACCAGGAGGCCAGGGAGCTCGAGGCCGCGGGCGTCGACATCATCCAGTTCGACGAGCCCGCCTTCAACGTCTTCCTCGACGAGGTCAAGGACTGGGGCGTCGCCGCCCTCGAGCGCGCGTGCGAGGGGCTGCGCGCCGAGACCGCCGTGCACATCTGCTACGGCTACGGGATCAAGGCGAACACCGACTGGAAGGCGACGCTCGGCTCGCAGTGGCGCCACTACGAGGAGTCGTTCCCGCTTCTGCAGCGGTCGGCCGTCGACATCGTCTCGCTCGAGTGCCACCACTCCCGCGTCCCGCTCGAGCTCGTCGAGCTCGTCCGCGGCAAGAAGGTCATGCTCGGCGCGATCGACGTCGCGGATGAGACGGTCGAGACCCCCGAGGAGGTCGCCGACACCCTCCGCCGTGCGCTCGCCTATGTCGACGCGGACAAGCTCGTGCCCAGCACGAACTGCGGCATGGCGCCGTTCCCCCGGGAGGTCGCGCTGCGCAAGCTCAGCGCGCTCAGCGCGGGCGCGGCCATCCTGCGCGAGGAGCTGGCCGATGCGCGCGTCTGAGGCGTCGCCCGCCGACGCACCCGCCGAGACCCCGCGTCACGGCTTCGCGCCGTCGCTGTCGCCCGACGACTTCAAGTCCCTCTTCCGGGGGCACCCCGGGGGCGTCACCGTCATCACGGCGGATGCCGGTGACGGGCCCGTCGCCCTGACGGCGACCTCGGTCGCGTCGGTGAGCGCCGAGCCCCCGCTCCTGGTGTTCTCGATCTCGGCGCTGTCGTCGGCGTCGGACGTCCTCTCGCGCGCCGAGACGGTCGTCGTGCACTTCCTCGACGCGCACGATCTGGAGGTGGCGAAGCTCGGCGCCGCGAGCGGTGTCGACCGCTTCGCCCAGGAGCACTCGTGGACGCGCCTCGCCACGGGCGAGCCCGTGTACGAGGGCGTGCGCGCGTGGGTGCGCTGCGCCGTCATCGACCGGATGGATGCGGGCACGTCGACGGTCGTCGCGGCCCACGCACTGCAGTCGCACATCGAGCGCGACGTCCACCCGGGCGACGCCGGCGACGCGCTGGTCTATCACAACCGCACGTGGCACCGCCTCGGCGAGCACTCGCGCATCGAGCCCTGACGGGCGCGCACGCCTGCGGCGTCAGTCGGTGGGACGCCAGAGCACCACGTCGGTCTGCCGGCGCACGCGGGTGCCCGCGCGCAGCGTCACGACTGCGCCGTTCGCGCTCGTCGCGAACACGCGCGCGCCCGGACGCTGCTCGCGCTCGGCGCGCAGCTCGCGCTCGAGCTCCCGGACACGGCCGCGCAGCTCCTGCACCTCGTTCTCCATGTGCAGGATGCGCTCGATGACGGCGAGGCGCACGCCCTCGGACGACAGCCGCGCGACCTCGCGCAGCTGCTCGATGTCGCGCAGCGAGTAGCGCCGCGATCCGCCGCGCGTGCGCCCGGGGACGACGAGGCCCATGCGGTCGTACTGCCGCAGGGTCTGCGGGTGCATGGCGGCGAGCTCGGCAGCCGCCGCGATGGGGAAGATCGGCGCATCGGGGTCGATGTCGGCCGGGTCGACCGGGATCGGCATGGTGCTCACCTCCTGAAGGTGTCGGGGGCGGATGGCGGCAGCGGGCTACTGCTTCGCCTTCGCCATCATCTCAGCGCGGGGGTTCTCCTTCGGCTCGGCCTCGCGGTAGGCGAGAAGCGCCTCGCGCGCGGCGTCGTCGAGATGCGACGGCACAGCCACCTGCACCTCGGCGAGGAGATCGCCCGTGCCCTTGCTGGACGCGATGCCGCGTCCCTTGACGCGGAGCACGCGGCCGGAGGGCGTGCCGGGGGCGACACGCAGCTTCACGGGGTCGCCACCGAGCGTCGGAACCTCGATGGTCGCGCCGAACACCGCCTCGGTGAACGTGATCGGAACGGTCACGCGGACGTTCAGGCCGTCGCGCGTGAAGACGGGGTGCGATCGGACGGCGACCTCGACGACGATGTCGCCGCTCTCGCCTCCGTCCGGCGAGGGACGCCCGCGCCCGCGCAGGCGGATCTTCTGGCCATCCGCGACGCCCGCGGGGATCTTGACCTTGAACGGCTTGCCGTCCTCGCCCTGGAGCGTGATGGTCTCGCCCTTGGCGGCCGTGGTGAAGTCGATCGTCGTGCGCGCACGCACGTCGGCGCCGCGCTGGGGGCCGCCGAAGCCGCGGTACCCGCCCGTCGACTGCCCGAAGCGGCCGGAGCCGAAGCCTCCGCCCCCGCCGGAGAACATCGAGAAGATGTCGTCGAAGTCGCCCGGGGACGCCGTGCGCTGCTGCGTGAACCGGCTGAAGACGTCGTCGAACCCGCCGCCGGCGCCGCCGGGCGCGGTGAACCGCGCACCCGACCCCATCGCGCGCAGCTCGTCGTACTCCTTGCGCTGCTCGGGGTCGGAGAGCACCGAGTACGCCTCGCTGATCTCCTTGAACCGCGACTCGGCGGCCGCGTCGCCCGGGTTCGAGTCGGGGTGGTACCTGCGCGCGAGCTTGCGGTAGGTCTTCTTCAGATCCGCGTCGCTCACGTTCTTGTCGACGCCGAGGATCTTGTAGAAGTCCTTGTCGAACCAGTCCTGACTGGCCATCTGCACCTTCTTCTTGCGAATGCTCTACGCGTGATCCGGAAAGCGGTCGGCCCCGCCGCAGCGGGGCCGACCGGGAGTCATTCCGCCGGGACGGCGACGACGACCTTGGCGGGGCGCAGCTCGACGTCGCCCAGCAGGTAGCCGACCTCGACGACCTCGAGGATCGTGCTCTCCGTCGTGCCGGGGACCGGCTGCTGGAAGATCGCCTCGTGACGCTGCGGGTCGAACGTCTCGCCGGTCGCGCCGAACGCGACGACGCCCAGGCGCTCGGCGACGCCGCGCACCTTGGCCGCGACGGCCGAGAACGGGCTGCCCTCGGCGAGGTCGCCGTGCTTCTCGGCCCGGTCGAGGTCGTCGAGCACGGGGAGGAGGCCCTTCACGGCCTCGCCCCTGGCGCGGGAGATCTCGATCTCGCGCTGCTCCTCGGTGCGGCGACGGTAGTTCGCGTACTCCGCCTGGAGGCGCTTGAGGTCGTGCAGGAGCTGCGTCTCGTAGTCGCTCTTCTCCGCCTCCGCCGCCTCGTCGGTCTGCTCGGCGCCGAGGATGTCGTCGACCGTCAGGCCGTCGCCCTCCTCCGCGGTCTCAGCCGGCTGCGCCGCGGGGTCGGAAGCGGCGGCTTCCGACCCCTCGGCGTCCGGCTGGACCTCGTCGCCGTCGGGCTGCTCGCCCTGGGGCTCCTCGAAGTCCTTGTCCGTCATCAGCTCTTCTTCTCGTCCTCGTCGTCCACGACCTCGGCGTCGATGACGTCCTCATCCGCCGAGCTCTGCTCGCCGGCCGGGGCGTCCTGCGGCGCCTGCTCCTGCGCGGCCTGAGCCTGCTGGTAGATCGCCTCGCCGAGCTTGGTCTGGCTCTCGTTGAGCTTCTCGAACGCGGCCTTCACGGCGTCGTCGTCCTCGCCCGCGAGCGCGGTCTTGAGCGCGTCGACGTCGGCCTTGACCGAGTCCTTCACGTCGGCGGGGAGCTTGTCGTCGTTCTCCGAGATGAGCTTCTCGATCGAGTACGCGAGCGTCTCGGCCTGGTTGCGGACATCCGCGGCCTCGCGGCGCTTCTTGTCCTCGGCCGCGTGCTCCTCGGCGTCGCGGACCATCCGCTCGATGTCCTCCTTCGAGAGCGACGAGCCGCCCGTGATGGTCATCGACTGCTCCTTGCCCGTGCCCTTGTCCTTGGCGGACACGTGCACGATGCCATTCGCGTCGATGTCGAACGTGACTTCGACCTGCGGCACGCCGCGGGGCGCCGGCGCGATGCCGGTGAGCTCGAAGGTGCCGAGCGGCTTGTTGTCGCGGGTGAACTCGCGCTCGCCCTGGAAGACCTGGATGGCCACCGACGGCTGGTTGTCGTCTGCGGTCGTGAAAGTCTCGCTGCGCTTGGTCGGGATGGCCGTGTTGCGCTCGATGAGCTTGGTCATCACGCCGCCCTTGGTCTCGATGCCGAGGCTCAGCGGGGTGACGTCGATGAGGAGGACGTCCTTGCGCTCGCCCTTCAGCACGCCAGCCTGGATGGCGGCGCCGACGGCGACGACCTCGTCCGGGTTGACGCCCTTGTTGGGCTCCTGGTTCGTCTCGCTCTTCACGAGCTCGCTGACCGCGGGCATGCGGGTCGAGCCGCCGACGAGCACGACGTGCGCGATGTCGGAGACCTTGATGCCCGCCTCGCGGATGACGTCCTGGAACGGCTTCTTCGTGCGCTCGAGGAGGTCCTTCGTGAGGTCCTCGAACTTCGCGCGCGAGATCGTCTCGGACAGCGACACGGGGCCGTTCTCCGTGAGCGACAGGTACGGCAGGTTGACGCTCGTCGACGTCGAGCTCGAGAGCTCCTTCTTCGCCTGCTCGGCGGCCTCCTTGAGGCGCTGCAGGGCGATCTTGTCGTTCGAGACGTCGACGCCCGTGGAGTCCTTGAACTGCTTGATGAGGTAGTCGACGAGGCGCTGGTCCCAGTCGTCGCCGCCGAGGCGGTTGTCACCCGCCGTGGCACGCACCTGGATGGTCGAGAAGTCGTCGTCCTTGCCCACCTCGAGCAGCGAGACGTCGAAGGTTCCGCCGCCGAGGTCGAAGACGAGGATGAGCTCGTCCTCCTTGCCCTTGTCGAGGCCGTACGCGAGGGCGGCGGCCGTGGGCTCGTTGATGATGCGCAGGACGTTGAGGCCCGCGATCTCGCCGGCCTCCTTCGTGGCCTGGCGCTCGGCGTCGTTGAAGTACGCGGGCACGGTGATGACGGCGTCGGTCACCGTGTCGCCCAGGTACTGCTCGGCGTCGCGCTTCAGCTTCTGGAGGATGCGCGCCGAGATCTCCTGCGGCGTGTACGACTTGTCGTCCACCTTGAACGTCCAGTCGGTGCCCATGTGGCGCTTGACCGACGCGAGGGTGCGGTCGACGTTGGTGACGGCCTGGCGCTTCGCGGTCTCGCCGACGAGCACCTCGCCATCCTTGGTGAACGCGACGACCGACGGGGTCGTGCGGAAGCCCTCGGCGTTGGCGATGACCTTCGGCTCGCCGCCCTCGAGGACCGAGACGACCGAGTTGGTCGTCCCGAGGTCGATACCCACAGCACGTGCCATGTTGCTTCTCCTTCTGTCGCTGCCTGAAGTCTGCGCGCGATCTTGAGTCGCGCTGACTCAAGCATACGGCGACGAGCGGTCGAAGTCAAGAAACTTGATACACCCCGACTCAACTTCACCCCGCGCCCTCGAGACTAGCGCCGGTCATCGAGACCGGTGTAGCGGGCGTCCGAGACTAGCGCCGGTCGTCGAGACCGGTGTCGGGAACACAGGTCTCGACGCCGGACACTAGTCTCAGCGGGAGAACGGGCGGCAGAACGGGCGGCGGAACGGGCGGCACGGGCGGCGGGGCCGGGCGGCACGGGCGGCACGGGGCGGCGGGGCCGGCGCCGGTCAGAAGGGGCAGGTGGAGCGGGCGTCGCTCAGGGTGATGCCCACCGCAGGGCCCGGGCACACGAAGGGGCTGTAGCGCGGGTCGTCATCGACGAACAGCTTCAGCCAGGCGATCGACTGCGCCGCGATCGTCGTGTTCGACGTGTTGGGCGCGAAGTGCGACGCCCCGCGCAGCTCCAGATAGGCGCGCGGCAGATCGGCGGGCAGCCCCTCGTACAGCGGGATGGCGTGACGAGCGACGGGAGCGACCGTGTCGCGCTCCGCGCCGAACACCAGCGTCGGGGTCGACACCTCGGGGAACGTCTTGTCCGCGTCCCACGGGGTCATCGCGATCGCGGCCTGGAGCGACGGATCGTCCTTGGCCGCCTCGAAGGCCCCGCCGCCTCCCATCGAGTGCCCCATGACGGCGAGCCGGTTCGGGTCGACGATGTCGCGGACGTCGCTCGAGGAGACGAGGTAGTCCAGCGCGGCGAGGAGCTGGTCGCCCCGCTGGCCCGGCTGGTCATAGCGCCCGAGCGTGTCGATCGTGAAGACGACGAACCCCTGCGAGGCGATCCGCGGCCCGAGCCAGGCGATGCTCGACTGCGAGGCCGTGTACCCCGGCGAGATGGCCACGGCGCCGAACGCGACGCCCTGCTGACCGGAGGGGAAGTAGATCGTGCCGCCGCCGAAGCCGCGCACGACGTAGCCCGGCACGCGCTCCTCCGCGACCGCGAACGGGCCCCGCGCCGCCTCGATCGTCTGCTGCGTCGGAGGCGGCCCGATCTCGACCGCGGGAACGATCGCGGCCGCCGGCCCCGCTGCCGCCAGCGACGCCGCGGCGAGCGCGATCGCGATCGCCGCCGCGCGAACTCTCCTCCTGAATGACGTCGTGCGTCCCCCCATGGCTTCCCTTTCTGGATTGATCTACCAATTGGTAGATCAATCTGCCAGGCGGGTGTCGCGCTGTCTACCCTGGGTCCATGACGGACGACGATGGGCGCCGACGCCGCTTCGAGCACCGCCGCGGAGAGGTGCTGCAGGCAGCGACCGAAGCGGTGCTCGCACACGGACTCTCCGGGCTGTCCCTTCGCCGCCTCAGCGAGCACGTCGGCGTCAGCCACGCCACGCTGCTGCACCACTTCGGGAGCAGAGAGCAGCTGGTCGCCGAGGTCGTCGAGTCGATCCTCGGTGCCGCGCTGGCCGCACCGCAGATCCCCGACGGCCATCCCGATCCGCTCGCCGCCCTCTGGGAGAGGGCGCGGTCTTCGCGGGGCCGAGCCCTGTCGACCGCCTTCCTCGAGATCGCCGTCGCGGCAGCGCACGCGGACGGCGCCCTGCGCGAGGCGGTCGTCCGGTCGGTCGGCGAGCGCGTCGACCTGCTCGCCGCGGGGCTCACACGGGCGGGCTGCCCGCAGGAGGAGGCCGAGCCGCTCGCGACCCTCGTCCTCGCGTCGCTGCGCGGCCTCATGGTCGACCTCATCAGCACAGGCGACGAGCGGCGCGCGGAACGGGCCTTCGACGTCCTCCGCGATGTGGTGGAGACTCGTCTCGAGCGCGGCGCGACGGCGCGCCACCGCGCGTTCACCGAGGAGGCCTAGCGTGACCGACATGCCCGAGCCCGCCCGCCCCTCCGCGCCGCCCGCGGCCGCCGGCACCGCCGCGCTGACCGTGATGGGGCTCGAGCTCCCTCAGCGCGCTCCCGCATCGCGCGGCACCGTCTTCGCCTGGGCGCTCTGGGACTGGGCGACCCAGCCGTTCAACACGGTCATCCTCACGTTCATCTTCACGGCGCTCTACCTGACGACAGACGCCTTCCTTCCGCCCGATGTGCAGGGTCTCGCCGACGAAGACCCGGTCAAGGTCGCGGCTCTCGCCGACCTCGCGTCGGGCCTCGGATGGGGCACCACGGTCGCGGGCCTCCTCATCCTCCTGCTCGCCCCGGTTCTCGGACAGCAGGCGGATGCCGCGGGCCGGCAGAAGCTGTGGCTCGCGATCGGCACGGGGGCGCTCATCGTCTGCATGCTCGGCCTGTGGTTCGTCGAGCCCACCCCCACCCTGTTCTGGCTGGGGGTCGCGCTGATCTCAGCGGGCATGGTGTTCGGCGAGATCGCGGCCGTCAACTCCAACGCCATCCTCGTCGGCATCGCGACGCCGAAGACGATCGGGCGCATCTCGGGCCTCGGCTGGGGGTTCGGGTACCTCGGCGGCATCGTCGCCCTCGCTCTCGTCATCGTCTTCTACCTGGGCGACTGGTTCGGGCTCTCGTCGGAGGGCGGCCTCCCGTTCCGCGTCATCGCGGTCGGCTGCGCCCTGTGGACGATCGCGTTCGCCATCCCGATCTTCGTGAAGGTGCCCGAGCCCTCGCTCGGGCGCCCCGAGCGCCGCGTGGGCTTCGTGCAGTCGTACGCGCTGCTCGTGAAGGATGTCGCCGGCCTCTACCGCTCCCCCGCCACGCGCCCGACCTTCTGGTTCCTCCTCGCGAGCGCGGTCTTCCGCGACGGCCTCGCCGGGGTGTTCACGTTCGGCGCGGTGATCGCGGCGAGCGTCTTCGGCTTCGGCACGCTCGAGCTCATGATCTTCGGCGTTGCCGCGAACGTCATCGCGGGCGTCTCGACGATCATCTCGGGTCGCCTCGACGACCGGTTCGGGCCCAAGCGCATCATCCTCTTCTCGCTCGGCGCGATGACCCTCGCGGGGCTCGCGGTCTTCGCACTCGCCGATGCCGGGCGCACCGTGTTCTGGATCGGCGGGCTCATCCTGTGCGTGTTCGTCGGACCGGCCCAGGCGGCGTCGAGGTCGTTCCTCGCCCGGGTCACGCCCGCGGGCCGCGAGGGCGAGATCTTCGGCCTCTACGCGACGACGGGGCGCGCCGCGAGCTGGATGGCCTCGGCCGCGTGGGCGCTCCTCATCACCGTCACGCACCAGACGACGTTCGGCATCCTCGGCCTCGTGCTCGTCCTCCTGCTCGGATTCCTCCTGCTGCTGCCCGTGAAGGCCGCGCGGTGATCCGGGGCGGGTAGCGTCGGGAGCATGCCCCGCACCGCCCGCCGTCGCATCGTGTTCCTCGACATCGACGGGACGATCCTCGACCACGATGGGACCATCCCGCCCTCGACGCCCGATGCCATCCGCCGCGCTCGCGCCAACGGCCACCTCGTGCTGCTCGCGACGGGGCGGACGCCCTACGAGGTCGACGTGCAGGTGACCGACATCGGGTTCGACGGCATCGTCGCGGGCGCCGGCGCCTTCGTCGAGTACGACGGCGAGTGGATCATCGAGCGCCTCATGCCCGAGGCGTCCTGCCGGAGGCTGCGCGAGGAGTTCGACGCGCTCGGGCTGGACTACGTGCTCCAGGGACGCGAGTACTTCTATGCCACCGCGGGCATGCAGCGGCACCTGCGCCGTCAGCTCGGCGTCTCGGATGGCGAGGGCGTCTCGGATCGCGGGCTCGGCCGGTACCTCGGCGAGATCCCGCCGCTGCGCCACGACCGCACGGCGAAGGCCGTGTTCTCGGGCGACGACCTCGGGGCCTACGACGCCGTGCAGCGTGCCGTGGGCGCCGAGTTCACGGTCATCACGGGCACGATCCCCGGCATGGGCACGGCGAGCGGCGAGGTGTCGATGCCCGCGGTGACGAAGGGCAGCGCGATCCGCGAGCTGGTCGATCGGATCGGGATGGACCTCGCCGACGCGATCGCGATCGGCGACAACAACAACGATCTCGAGATGCTCGAGCTCGCGGGTGTCGGCATCGCGATGGGCAACGGCACGCTGCAGGCGAAGGAGGCGGCCGACGAGGTGACCGCTCCGATCGACGAGGACGGCCTCGCGAAGGCCTTCGCGCGGCACGGTCTCCTCTGACGCAGACGGAATAGGGGCGCGCCGACGGCGGTTCACGCCGGTGTGACGCTGCTGACCCCGCTCCCCGCACTGCGCGACGGCGATGCGCTCGAGCGCCTGCTGTCGTCGCTCGAGTGGGAGGTGCGCAGCACCGACCGGCTCCGCATCGAGCGGGAGATCGCCCTCGGCGCGGGCGATGCCGCGCTCGTGTACGTGCTCGAGGGGGCACTGGCCCTGCCGCCGCGCGCCTACGACTGCGGCGCGCGCGACGGAGCGCCGCCAACCGAGCTCGTAGCGGGCGACACGCTTCTCTCCCTGGGCCGCGAGCCGATGCGGATCCGCGGCGACGGAGCCTTCGTGATCGTCTCGCGGCTGAGCGCATCCGAGTCCGTCCAGCGGCAGCTCGCGATCGTGCCGGATCTCGTGTCGGTCAGCGGGTTCTCGCGCATCGAGCCCGCCGCCGCGGCGCTCGCAGCCCACCTCGGCCTCCCCGCGGTGACGAGCGCGTACGCCGGGGCGGCTCCCGTGATCTGCCGCCTCATGGCGACGACGCTCGCTCTCGCGACGCTGCGCGCGTGGGCCGTCGCCGGCTGCGCACCCGACGGATGGCCCGCGCGCACCGCGGATCCGTTCCTCGCGCGCGTGATCGAGGCCATCCACGCAGAGCCCGGGCGCGACTGGACGGTCGAGCGGATGGCCGCGATCGCGGCCATGTCTCGCTCGGTCTTCGCCGAGCGGTTCCGCTCGGTCGTCGGACGGTCGCCGCTCGGATACCTGACGGAGGTGCGCATGGCGGCCGCGCAGGACCTGCTCGCGGGCGGTGCCGGGGTCTCCGAGATCTCCCGCCGCCTCGGCTACGCGTCGGACGAGGGCTTCAGCCGCGCATTCCGACGCCACACGGGCGTCACGCCGTCGGCGTGGCGTGCGCGAGCGCTCGTCCGCGCGTAGCCGCGACCGGCCCTACCGGCGACCGGCGAGGCCGAACAGCACGGCGCCGAGGGCGACCGCGACGGCTCCCGTGATGTAGGCCGCGTCGACTCCCGCGGCGTCGACGAGCACCCCGCCGATGCCGGCCGCGAGCATGATCGCGAGCTGGAATCCCGCGACGACCAGGCCTCCGCCGGCCTCGAGGCGGTCGGGCAGGCGGCGGCCGATCCAGGCGTTCAGCACGATGAGCCACGCCGAGAACGCGACACCCCACACGACCACGGCGACGCCGACGACCGCGAGCGAGGTCGGCCACAGGATGACCGCGACGATCGGCGCGCCGACGAGCACCGGCACGGCAGCCGAGAGCAGGCCGAGGTGGCGGTCGACGATCACGCCGGTGACGACGTTGCCGACGAGCCCGCCGACGCCGAAGAGGGCGAGGAGGAGCACGATCGCCCCCTCGTCGAGCGGCGTGCGCTGGGGGCCCTCCGTGATCCGCTCGAGTGCGAGCCGGATGTAGGTGTACGCGGTGAAGTGGCCGAGAACCGTGAGCACGTGGCCGGCGAGGCCCAGTGCGATCCCGGGTCGGCGGAGCGTGCTGCCGAGGATGGCGAGGCTCGCTGCGCTCTGCGCCGGCACCTTCGGCAGGAGCACGCGGAGCGCGACGGCGACGGCGGCCGTGACGACGGCGGCGCCCGCGAAGACGGCGCGCCAGTCGGCGAACGTGCTGAGGAGCACGCCGAGCGGAACTCCGAGCACCGTCGCCAGCGACGTCCCGGCGGTCGTGAACATGACCGCGCGCCCGAGCCGCTCCGGGCCGGCGATGCGCGACGCCACCGTGAGCGACATCGACCAGAACCCGCTGAGCGCCGCGCCGAGCAGGACCCGCGACGCGAGCACGATGCCCAGGGACGGCGCGAGCGCGACGAGCAGGTTCGACACGGCGGCCGCGACCGCGAGCCACACGAGCAGGTCCCTGCGGTCGAGGCGCGGCACGAGGAGGCCGATCGTCGGGGCGACGAGGAATCCGACGAGGGCGGTCACGGTGACCGCCTGTCCCCCCTGGCCCGCCGTCACACCGAGGTCGCGCGCGAACTCGGTGAGCACGCCGTTCGGAAGGAACTCCGCGGTCACCAGCACGAAACTCATGACCATCATCGTCACGAGCGCGCCGTAGCGGAGGCGCTCGCGCGGAGGTGAGAGGCGTTCGTCGACGGTCGGAAGCGAGGCGGTGTTCGTCATGCCCTCCAGCGTCGCGGAGCCCGGCGCTCGCTGCCCGACCGCGCGTCCGGGCGATCCGACCGATCGTCCGCATCCGCGTGGATGAGCGGAACGACGCACCGAATGGGCACCTCATGGGCAGAACTCCCCATCGCGGTTCTACAGAATGTCATTTCTGTGAAACACCTGGGTCTCTAGGTTGGGTTCATCCGTCTGCGCACGGCGACGACGCCGTGTCGCAGGCATCCGGGCGCCGACCTCGCGGTCGACGCGTGAAACCTGGAGGAAGAGTGAAGTCACGCACCGCATGCGCACTGGGAGCAGCGATCCTGCTCGCCGGAGCGCTCGCACCGACGGCCGCCACCGCGGCACCGAGCGACACCGACACGGCTCCGCCGCTCGACCCGACCGTCCCCGCACAGCAGGACGACCGCCCCGATCCGCTCGCCGAGAAGCGCACGGCGGAGAAGATGCGGGCGGCTGAGCTGGTCGCGACGGGCCAGGCCGAGGTCACCGAGCGCGGCAAGGGGAAGAACAAGACCCGCGTCGTGGAGATCGCCCCCGATGACTGGGTGGAGTACGGCGTCGAGGAGACGGCCCAGCTGTTCTCGATCCTCGTGGAGTTCGGCGACACCCCCGACGAGCGGTTCCCCGAGGCCCCGGCCGCGGGTCCGCTCCACAACGAGATCCCGGAGCCCGCCGCCGACGACAACTCGACCTACTGGGAGGAGGACTTCTCGCGGGAGCACTTCCTCGAGATGTTCTTCACAGGCCTCGAGGACCAGGGCGGGGAGTCGTTCCGCGGCGTCTACGACGAGATGTCGTCCGGCCGCTTCGACCTGCAGGGCGACGTGTCCGACTGGGTCACCGTGCCCTACGCGGAGGCGTCGTACGGGCAGACCGAGTCGCAGGACGACATGACGCGCTTCATCCAGGACTCCGCGGACGCCTGGTACGCCGACCAGCTCGCACAGGGCAAGACGCACGACGAGATCGTGGCGTACCTCCAGACGTTCGACGTGTGGGACCGGTACGACCTCGACGGCGACGGCATCACGAACGAGCCCGACGGCTACATCGACCACTTCCAGGCGATCCACGCCGGCGAGGGCGAGGAGGCGGGCGCTCCCGAGTGGGCGATCTGGTCGCACCGCTGGGCGGCGAACCAGGCAGGCCTCGGCGTCGACGGACCGGCCGACCACCCGAAGGCGGGCGGCGTCCGCATCGGCGACACGGACATCTGGATCCGCGACTACACGACCGAGCCCGAGAACGGCGGCCTCGGCGTCTTCGCCCATGAGTTCGGGCACGACCTGGGCCTTCCCGACTACTACGACACCGACGGCGGCGACAACGGCACCGCCTTCTGGACGCTGATGAGCTCGGGCTCGTGGCTCGGGCACGGCGACGGCACGATCGGCACGACCCCGAACCACATGGGCGCGACCGAGAAGCTGTTCCTCGGCTGGCTCGACTACGAGACGGTCGAGGCGGGCGAGTCGGCGACCGTCGACCTCGGACCGGCCTTCCACGCGACGACGCGCCCGCAGGCCGTGATCGTCAATCTGCCTCCCGGCGAGCAGTTCGTCGAGACCGGGCCCGCGGCATCCGGCACGAAGTACTTCTTCTCGGGCAGCGGCGCTGGGCTCGACAGCACCGTCACGAGCCCTGCGTTCGAGGTGCCGGCAGGCGCCGCGCTGACCGCACAGGTCGACTACGACATCGAAGCCGACTGGGACTACGCCTACGCCGAGATCTCGACCGACGCAGGGGCCAGCTGGACGCCGCTCGCGACCGACCACTCGACGACCGAGGACCCGAACGGGGCGAACCTCGGCAACGGCATCACGGGCGCGACCGAGGGCTGGACGGCCCTCACCGCCGACCTGGCGGCCTACGCGGGGCAGACCGCGCAGATCCGCTTCCGGTACGTCACCGACGGCGCGGTCAACAACCCCGGCTTCAAGGTCGACGACATCGCCGTGGGCGACGCGCTGTCGACCGACGTCGAGGACGGCGCAGCGGACTGGGAGCGCGCCGGCTTCGTGCTCATCGAGGACGGCGGGTACACCGTGCAGTACGACCACCGCTACATCGCGGAGAACCGCGTGTACGGCGGCTACGACGCGACGCTCGCCGAGGGCCCGTACAACTTCGGCTGGTCGCAGACCAACCCGAACCGGGTCGAGCACTTCCCGTTCCAGGACGGCCTGCTCATCTGGTACGTGAACGGGCTCTACGAGGACAACAACACCTCGGCGCACCCGGGCGGCGGCCAGGCCCTGCCGGTCGACGCGCGTGCGCAGGCGCTGACCTGGACGGACGGGACGATCGCGCGCAACCGCATCCAGACGTTCGACGCGACGTTCGGGCTCGACAAGACCGACAAGCTGTCGCTGCACCGCGAGACCGAGGAGGGCATGAGCACCCTCGAGCTCAAGAAGCAGAAGCCGGTGTCCCTCTTCGACGACTCCGACCCGTACGCCTACTACGACGAGGCCAACCCGCAGAACTCGGTCATCGTCGGCGGCACGGGCACGACCATCCAGGTCGTGGGCGCTGACCGCCGCGAGGGCACGATGACCATCGAGGTCAACGCCGGGTCCTGACGACGGCACGACACCGAGGCCGGGTCGCCCCTCCGGGCGGCCCGGCCTCTCCGTGTCAGCGGGGCGGGAGCGGGATGGCTCGGCTCGGAGCCCGGGCCGGCTCAGCCCTGCGGACGGCGCGGGTCGGGCCACGCGTCGGCGAGGCGCCCCAGGAGATCCGCGAGCTGCGCGCGCTCCTCGGCGGTGAAGCCGGCCAGTGCCTGCTCGACGGCCTCCGTGCGCGCGCCGTGCGTGCGCGCCGCGATCGCGCGGCCCTCGTCGGTGAGCGCGATGAGCGTCCGACGCGCATCGGCAGGATCGGCCTCCCGGCGAGCGTGTCCCGATTCCACGACGGCCTGCACGAGCCGGCTCGCGCGAGGCTGATCGACGCCGAGGCGCTCGCCGATCTGCCCGACCGACAGCGGACCATCCGCCGTGGCGAGGATCTCCAGCAGCCGCAGACGTGCGATCGAGCGCCCGAACGGACCGCGCGGGTGATCGCCGTGCGGACCGCCGTGCCCGTGGTGCGCACCGAGCGGACCGCCGTGCGGCCCGGCGTGGGGGCCTCCGAACGGGCCGCCGTGAAGCGGATGCCCGTGCTCGAACGGCCCCTCCCCGCCGCGGCGCCCGAGCCGCAGCCGCGCGAGGGCGGCGGCGATGCGGGCTGCGGGATCGGTCGGCTCTGCCACCCCTCTAAAGTACATGACACTTGACATGGAGATCCGATGCATGTCATCCTGCATATACATGCACGATGACATTGATTTGGAGACCTCCATGAACACCGACACCACACACCGCACCCCGCAGGACGACGGCCGCCCCCTCGGCTTCTGGCTGAAGGCCGTCGACTCCCTGCTCTCCCAGCAGATCGACGCCGCGCTCGAGAGCGAGGGCATCGACCACCGCGACTGGCGGCTGCTGAACGCACTCGCGGGCACGGCCGACGCGCCGGGTCTGCACGACCGACTCGCCCGCAAGCCCCACCGCGTCACGATGCTCGCCGAGCACGGATGGGTCGAGCTCGTCGACGGCGAATGGACCCTGACCGACGAGGGGCGCACGACGCTCGATCGGCTCGCGCCCCGGGTCGCCGCCGTGCGCGAGCGCGTCGCCGCCGCGGTCTCTCCCGAGGACTTCGCCACGACCCTCGCCTCCCTCGAAGCCATCGCGCGCGAGCTCGGCTGGGAGGAGGGCAAGCCCCTGCCCCGCCGCACGCGTCCCCGCGGCCGACACGGCTTCGGCCCGCACGGCCACGGCTTCGGGCCCCACGGGTTCGGGCCCCACGGCCACGGCCACGGCTTCGGGCCCCACCGCTTCGGCGCGCGCGGCTTCCACCACGGCCACCGCGACGCGTCGTGACGCGGTCTCCCTGCACACGGGCGGTCTCGGCCCCGGACCGTAGGCTCGAGTCATGAGCTTCGCCGAGACCTGCCCGTGCGGGAGCGGGCGGCCGTATCCGTCATGCTGCGGCGCCCTCCACTCCGGCGCGCGCCTCGCGGAGACCCCGGAAGAGCTCATGCGCTCGCGGTACAGCGCCTTCGCGAAGGGCGATGTCGACTATCTCGCGCGCACCTGGCACCCGCGCACGCGCCCCGCCGACCTCGCGCTCGACGACAACACGACGTGGACGCGCCTCGAGATCCTCGAGGCCGCGGGCGACGAGGTCGCGTTCGTCGCGCACTTCACGACGGCGGATGGCCCCGGCCGGCTCGAGGAGCGCTCCCGTTTCGCGCGCCGCGGCGGCCGCTGGGTCTACGTCGACGGCGACGTCGCCGACTGAGTCACGCGCCGCTCCAGCCGCGCACGCGGTGCAGCCGCGCCGTCTTCGGGTAGGAGCCGCCGCGCCCGCCGACCTCGAACAGGTCGACGAGCAGGAACAGGGGGCAGTCGGGGGCCTGCGGGATCCGGCGCACGACCACGCCCTCGCATCCGATGACGGTCTCGCCCGCGCCCCAGATCGCGGTCCACGTGTGCGGTCTCGCGGCGTCGAACGGCAGCGTCACCTCGGCCATGTCGGTGCGCAGCCCCGGGTCGCCGTGGGCCTTGATGCCCGTGCGGGCGACAGTCGATGACCCCACAGCCGGCGCGTCGATCTCGAAGATGCAGATCTCGCCCGCGTCCTCTGCGCGCTCATGCTCCGTCCCGACGAGCCACGCGGCGAGCATCGCGCCCTCATCCGTGCTCGCACTCACGGTGATGTCGACGCGGCCCGAGCGCGGCGCCCACAGCAGGCGCGCGGGTGTCTCGGTTCGAACCGTCAGGCCATCGGGGCGATGCCGATGCGTGCCGCGCGTCGACCCGAGCGGCCCCGAGAAGACCCCGGTCTGCAGATTCGAGACGCGCAGCGGCGCGTCCTCGGGGCGCCAGTCGAGCTGGTCCTCATCGATCCGGAGGCGCAGGCCATCCGCGGCGACGTCGAACCGCGCCGCGGAGCGGTCGGGGGTCGTCCAGTGCGGCAGGTAGTGCGCGACCCAGAGGGCGGGATCGGGGCCGTCGGCGAAGTCGTCCTCGACGTCGGGGCGACGCGACGGAGGAGGCGGCAGGGAGTCGCGCATCACGGCGCGACCTTAGCGCGAGCGGGCGACATCGGGCTCATCCGCCTTCGGCATATCGCGTCGCGGTCTCCGCGACCTGCCGCTGGTAGTCGTCGGTGTCGTTGTACGAGCGGATGGCGCCGATCCAGGCCTCGGGCGAATCGAGCGTCCCGTGCGCCTGACAGAGGTAGCGCGCGGCCGTCGCCGCGGCGTCGTCGATGTCGTGCGGGTCCGTGCGGCCGTCGCCGTCGGCGTCGACGGCCCAGATGGCCCAGGTCTCCGGGATGAACTGCAGGGGCCCGACCGCGCGATCCCAGACCGCGTCCCCATCGAGAGCGCCGCCGTCGGTGTCGGGGATGGCCATGGTGCGGTTCGTGCCGTCGAGCGGGATGCCGATGATCGCCGGACGGGCGACGCCGTCGCCGTCCACGGCTCCGCCCTCGAGCGCCCCGTGCCGGCTCTCGACCCATCCGATGCCGGCGAGCGTGTTCCATCCGACCGCGCAGCCGTAGGTCGCCCGCGCGCCGAGGTCGGCCGCCCCGTATGCCGCGAGCGCGCGCTCGGGGATCCCCTGCGCCGCGGCCGTCGCCGCGAGCCACTCGGCGTCGACCGCGACGCCGTCCGACGACGGCGTCGCGAGCGCGACGGCCGAGGTGGGTGCCGGCCGAGCGGGCTCCGCCGGCCGCATGGCCAGGGCGATCAGCCCGACGAGCACGCCCGCACCCACGACGCCGCTCACGACGACCGCGGCGGCCCGCGTCGTGCTCCTCCGGCGCCTGCTCACGCCCTCAGCGTGCCGCAGTCTCCTGACGGTCCGCCCGGCGCCCGCCGTGCGATCACGCCGGCGCGCGCTTCGCGGCGGCGATGTGGCCGAGCTGCCGCCAGACGAGCAGCAGCGTGATGCCGGCGCCGCCGAACGCGAACCACCACGGGGCGGTGAGGCCCCACAGCTGCGCGATCACGCCGCCGAGTGCCTGACCCACGACCATCCCGCCGAACACGCACACCATGTTCAGCGAGCTCGCGCGCCCCTGGAGCTCGTTCGGCACCACCCGCTGGCGCACCGTCGTCGAGATCGTGCCCCACACGAACGCGTACGCGCCGAACACTCCCATGATGACGAGCGCGAGCCATCCCTCGGTCGTGAGCGCGAAGGCGAGGTGCATGACCACCTCGAGCGACAGGCACACGCGCATGAGCGTGGCGAACGAGACATGCCGCTCGAGCCATCCGAACGCCATCGTCGAGAGCAGACCGCCCGCGGCGGATGCCGTCGTGAGCATCCCGTAGCCGACGGCGCCCATGTGCAGGTGCTCGGTCGCGTAGAGGACGAGCACCCCCCACGGCGCCGCCCATGTGATGTTGAAGACGAGGATGACGATCGCGAGCGTGCGCATGGGCGGATTGCGCCACGTCCAGCGCAGGCCCTCCGCGATGTCGCGGCGGACGGGCGGATGGCCGCCCTCGCGCGGCGGGAGCGGCGGGAGGGCGATGCGCGAGACGAGGAGGATCGCGAGCAGGACGCAGACGATCTGCGCGGCGAACGGCCAGGCGGAGCCGGCGGCGAAGAGGAAGGCGCCGAGGGGCGGCCCCGCGAACTGGTTCGCGACGAGGTAGCCGCCCTGCATGCGCGCGTTGCCGATGCCGAGGTCGTCGTGGTCGACGAGCATCGGCAGCAGCGTGCTGCTCGCGGAGTCGGCGAACACCTCGGCGACCCCGTAGGCGAACATCGTGACGAGCACGATCCCGATGTTCACCGCGCCGGTGACGATGAACACGCAGAGCATCGCCACGACCAGCGCGCGGAGCGCGTTCGCGATCATGACGAGCGTGCGGCGGTCGAACCGGTCGGCGATCGCGCCGGCGTGCAGTCCGAAGAGCAGCCACGGCAGGTACTGCAGCAGTGCCGCCGAGGCCACGAGGAACGGGGAGTCGGTCAGCGACGCGACGAGCAGCGGCCCTGCCGCGAGCGCGATGCCGTCGCCGATGTTGCTCGTCCACGACGACGCGAGGAGCCATCGGAAGTCGCGCCCCATCCGCCGCGGCGCGACGATCTCACCCAGTGATGCCACGAGAGTCGATCCTGGCACCGATCGGCGACATGCGGGGCGCCTTCCTACGATGGGGCCATGGCCTGGCAGACGAAGCGCACGCGCACCGTGTACGAGAACCCGTGGATCCGCGTGCGGGAGGACGACGTCGCCCGGCCGGACGGCGGGGAGGGCATCTACGGCGTCGTCGAGCTGCGGCATCCGGCGGTCTTCGTCGTCGCGCTCGACGAGGAGGGCCGCGTGCTGCTCGTCGAGGTCGACCGCTACACGGTCGGACGGTCGTGGGAGGTCGTCGCGGGCGGCAGCGATGGCGAGCCGGCCGAGCAGGCCGCGCGCCGCGAGCTGCTCGAGGAGAGCGGGCTCGAGGCGGCCGAGTGGATCGAGGTGGGGCGGATGAACGCGCTCAACGGCATCTGCGTCGCCCCCGAGACGGTGTTCCTCGCCCGCGGGCTCACGTCCGCTCACGACGCGGCCGCGCATCAGGCCGAGGAGGGCATCACCGCCTCGCGGTGGGTGCCGCTCGACGAGGCGCTGCGGATGTCCGTGTCCGGGGAGATCTCAGACGGCGAGTCGATCGCGGCGCTCGCGATGGCCGCGGTGCATCTGAAGCGGCTGTAGGTCAGGCCCCGCTCGCGCCCGCGTCGCTCACCGACACGTCCGTGCGGTGGAAGTTCTGGAACGAGCGGGAGGCGGTCGGCCCGCGCTGCCCCTGGTAGCGGTTGCCGTAGGGGCCCGAGCCGTAGGCGTTCTCGGCCGCCGAGGTCAGCTGGAAGAAGCAGAGCTGGCCGATCTTCATGCCCGGCCAGAGCTTGATCGGCAGCGTCGCGACATTGGCGAGCTCGAGCGTGACATGGCCGGTGAAGCCCGGGTCGATGAAGCCCGCCGTCGAGTGGGTGATGAGGCCGAGGCGACCGAGCGACGACTTGCCCTCGAGACGGGCCGCGATGTCATCCGGGAGCGTGACCTGCTCGAACGTCGCGCCGAGCGCGAACTCGCCGGGGTGCAGGATGAACGGCTCGTCGGGCTTGACCTCGATGAGGCGGGTGAGCTCGGGCTGGTCCTCGGCGGGGTCGATGAAGGGGTACTTGTGGTTGTCGAAGAGACGGAAGTACCGGTCGAGGCGCACGTCGACGCTCGAGGGCTGCACCATCGCGAGATCGAGCGGGTCGAGCCTGATGCGGTCGGCGTCGAGCTGGGCCTTGATGTCGCGATCCGAGAGCAGCACGGTGCCAGCGTAGTCGGCCGCGGCCATCCGCCTCAGTGCGCGTAGCGCGAGACGCTGTCGATGCGGAACGTGACGCCATCCGGGACTGCCCCATACAGCGTGACGTCGGCCGCACCCGTCTCGCCCGGCGCGATGTCGGCGGACCAGGCGATCGACGTGGCCGCCTCCGACCCGTCGGGGTTCAGGGCCGTGATGTCGATCGCGTACTCCATCGGCACGTCGGCGGAGTTCCGGACGCTCACGGGCAGGACGGGCTCGTCGCCGTCGAGCCTCAGCTCGCCGAGGGTCACGTCCTGCGCGAGGTCGTAGAGCCCGACGACCTCGAGCTCGACGACGTCGAACCGCGCGGAGTCGATGCCGGCGAGGTCGTAGTACGACTCGAAGCTCTCAGGATCGGGCACGGCGAGCGAGACGAGGAGCACGTCGCCCGTCTCGACCGGGCGCCCCTCGGGGTCGACGATGACCGTCTGGTTGTCGCCGACGTACTCGTACGCGGTCGCGGGCTGCCGTGCGCTCAGCGTGACGAGGTGCGCGGCGGCGTCGGCGGGCACGTCAGCCTCGGGTGTGTCCGGGGCGAGGATCTCCGCGTACGCGACGAACCCCTCGCCCACGTGCGCTTCGGGGGCATCCAGGATGGCCGCGAGCCGGGCCGCGTCGACGGGAGGGAACTCGGATGGCTGCGGCGCGGGCGGGGCGGATGGCTCGGCATCGGCATCCTCGGACGGCACGACGGGCTCGGGCTCGGGCTCGTCCGGCGCGCCGCTGATCCACGTCTCGACGGTCTCCACGACGACCGGCCACAGCCCGAAGAGCCGTGTCTCGAACGCCGCCACCACGATCACGACGAGGATCGGGAGGACGAGCCACCCGCGTCCGCGCCGTCGGGGTCGGGAGGCCTGCGGGGTCGGCGCGCGCCGCCCGCGACGGCGCATCTCGTCGAGAGGCGGGATGACGTAGGGCCCCTGATGCCCCTCGGGCACCGAGGTGAAGGTCTCGGTGTACCGGTCGTCGCGTCCCATGAAGCCGACGCTACTTGCTGTCGGGGGATCCCGGGGCGCCCGCAGCCCCTGTTATGCTGGCGGAGTCGCGTGCTCCACGCGCGCGGGGCTGTAGTTCAATGGCAGAACTTCTGCTTCCCAAGCAGACAGCGCGGGTTCGATTCCCGTCAGCCCCTCCACGCGGTTATCCCCGGGTCACGTCGGCTTTCCGTTCGCGGTCAACGAGCGTGAAAGAGCACCTATCGGCTGATTCGTGCCGTCCGCGCCACTCGGTGTACTGCCCAGCTAGGTTGTTTGAGATCCGGCTGATGGGCGGGAGCTTCCCGATCGCGATGTGGCGCCTGTGGTGATTGTAGAAGTGCAGCCAGGCTCGCAGGGCTGCGCGGCGGGCTGATTCGCTGTTGTAGTGCTTCACATAGGCCCAGCCGTCGGCCATAGTGCGATGCAATCGCTCGATCTTCCCGTTCGTCTGCGGCCAGTAAGGACGCGTGCGCTTGGGTGTGATGCCGAGCTCGGCGCAGACGCGTCGCCAGGCGTGGGAGCGGTAGGCGGGGCCGCTGTCGGAGAGGACCCGTTCGACGCGGACGCCGCGGTCGGCGAACCAGGACACGGCCCGTTACAGGACGCCGATCGCGATCTCGGCGCGTTCGTCGTCGTGGATCTCGGCGTAAGCGACGCGGGAGTGGTCGTCGATGACGGTGTGGACGTACGCGGTGCCGGTGACCATGTCCGGGCGATGCCTCGCTTTCCGGTGCGTTTGGCCGTGACTGCTCGGTTGCGGTCGCCCTGGAACCGTCCGACGTAGCGCCAGCCGCCGCCGTCGGGGATGTTGCCCGAGCTTCTTCACGTCGACATGGATCAGAGCTCCTGGAGTCTCGTGTTCGTAGCGACGCGCGGGCTCACCGGTCTTCACGTCGATGCGGGAGAGCCGATTCAGCCGCCAGCGCTTCAGCACCGCATGAACGGTTGACGACGCCATCTCCAGCCCTCCCGCGAGCTCGACCGGGCCGAGGCGCTTGCGGATCCGCAAGCGCACAATCTTCTTCACCAGATGCTGCGCGGTCCGGTTCGGATGCGTGTGCGGCCGGGAGGAGCAGTCGACCATGCCCTCGTCGCCGAGCTCAAGGCAGCGCAGAGCCCACTTCTTCGCCGTGGCCAGGACACCCGGAAGTAGTCCGCCGCTGCGGCGATCGTCCACCCCTCGTCGACGACCTTCTGGGCAAGGCGCAGCCTTTGGCGCGGGGGGAGCGCCGGGTTAGCGTGAGACACGAGAACTTCCCTGGTTCAGAGCGGACGCGGTAGCAGCTCCACTCTGCCGGGAGGTCTCGCCACATCAGGGAAGCCAGATCAAGGGCCCCGTCTTGCACCCGAGCGTCGCGAGATTGTCGCGCTGTATACCCTAGGCGCGATCGGTTGGGAAGTCCCGAAGCGCGTTCCGCATAGCGTCCGAAGTCGCAATCGCGGACATGAGGGCGCTTGTCTCTGCCCGGACTTCGTCCTGTACGTCCGCGTTGCTCAACAACGAGGACAGGTCTAGACCGAGTAGCGCTTTCGTGTAGTCGGCTGCATCGTGTGCGACGAGGAAGAGCCACCCCGCCCGCTTGAGCCGAGCGATCGCCTCAGCCCGCGGAGAGATCCCGCTGAAGACCAAATAAATGGGCACGAGGTTCTCCGCGATCAATCCTTCCGCCATCGCAACGTCCTTACGAAGACGAGCACTGTCGTTCGGGTTGAAGTTGTAACGTATCTCGATACCGAGCCCTCGGCGGTCCGCTGGCACGGTCGCCCCCGTGGCCAACTCGGTCGATGCGATAGCGAGCTCCCGATCCTCCGCACTCAGCAGACCGAAGGGGATGCAGACGTCAAGATTCAGACCAGCGATCTTCGCGGCCACATCGCTTGGAGTCAGGCCAAAGCGTGCCGCAGCAACGAACTTCGGAAGGTTGTCGTACAGCTCGCCGAGGCGCCGACCAATGCTGATACTCATCCGCCCCATGAGTCGTATGAGCACATACCCATTGGACGCGAGCCCGAACTGCGAGTAGACAGGATCCGACTCGAGACTATTCAACTCACGCAGCGCGCTCGCGGCGCTGAAGTCAGCGTCAACCTTGTCCCGCCAACCTTGCAGCGCGCGCCGGAGCAGTTGCAGGAATCGCGCTTGCGTCGTCGCTGATGACTCAGCCATCCTGTCCACCCGAGCAGAGCAGGCGATCAGTGTCGGCCTGAAGCGCGGCCGCAATCTTTTCGACCGCGGCAAGCGTGGCGTTTGCTGTGCCACGCTCGATCTGACCGATGTACGTCCGGTGAAGTCCAGCGTGCTCGGCCAGGCGCTCCTGGCTGAACCCGCGGTCCGCCCTGAGAGCAGCAACCCGGGCCGCGAGTCGCTTGTTGAGTGCTTCTGTCACTCCCCCACGGTGCTAGAACGACCGTCCGTTATCGACAGAATATAGTCATCAGTTCGCAGTGGCGGACACCGTGACCTCGATCAAGCCCGCCCCACTGTTCCGCTTCCGGAGCACCTCGTGGTCGATCCGCGAGAATCCATTGGCTACCAAAATCTCCCCGAGAATGTCGTGAGTCTCGACCATGACCCCCTTGGACTCCGAATTGCCAACGACATATCCGACGCTCGCCCCACTCCGCAGTTTCGGCCGGACTGCTGAGATATGAAGGTCCATCGAGTTGAAGTACTTGGTGACGTAGTTGCCCATGAGCGGCGACACCTCATGGAGGCGTGCGATGACGGATCCCGCTGCACTTTCCACGGCAGGGCGCGGCTCAATGACCCCCTTCATCAATGCGGAAGTCGCCGCGCCCCAGGTACCGCCGATCGTCCGCAGATCAAGCGTCGCCGCTTCTTTTGGAGTCGAGAAGAACTCGAGCAGGTAAAGGTGCGGACGAGTGTTCCAGACGTAACTGTAGCGATTGGGATACGGGGGCGATGTGAACACGGCATCGATAGATCCGTCTTCGACGAAGTCCAGAATGGTGCTGTCTGCGTTGTGAATAGTCCCGATAGCTCGGGGGAACCGATCGGAGATCTCGAGGTCGGCGGCGATCTTCTCAGCCATGTGCGCGAAGGGGCCGAACACTGCGATCTCTTCGGAGGAGCGATCGACGAACGCGACCTGCAGGCGCCCCAGCGTGATGTTCGCTGTGGAGTATACAATCTGGGCGAGCGCCAACTTCAGATGGTTCGCGACGTCACCATCCTGCCTATTGATCGCGTGACGGATTGCCACCAATTCGCGAAGCACCTGATCCCGCCACCAGCGGCTGACGTTGTGAATTGGGGGCAGGGCTTCTCCGAGACTCTCCGCGAACTCGGCCGGGTCGCGCGGGCCACCGTCGACTGACTCTGCTGCGGCAGCTACAACGTTGGCCGCGGCCTCTCTGAAGCGCTGTGCGGTCGGAGTCCAGTCGAGACAGGTCTGCCCCACGAAGGCCAGGAAAGGATTGATCTCCACACCGATGGAGTCGATCCCAGCCTCCTTCGCGACGATGTTCGTCGTTCCGGCGCCTGCGAACGGCTCAAGGATCGTCTGCCCCGGACCCATGTCGTGCTTGCCGAGCCATCCGCGGACAAGATCCGGAGAGAAACTCGGCGTCAGACGGAACCATCGATGGAACGGAGCGTCCAGGCCGCCCTCGAAGGTGACAGCCGCGCGCCGTACCCGCTTGGGGGTACGAGGTTCAACGAGTTCAAGCCCAGGCAGCGTCACGTCACGACCCTACCCAAGGACTCTAGATATTGTAGGGAGCCGCCCCACGCCGCTACCGATTCAGCCAGCCGCAGGGCAGCGTTCCCGTACTCGAAGAGCCCAACGGGGCGACGCGTCGGATCAAGTCGCGGTGCAGTACGGACGCAAGGGTCGCATTCCTTTCCTCTGCGGCGTGCTGGTAGATCAGCGACGCGCGGGCCGTGCGGTGACCTCCGCGCGCCATCAGTACGCGGACCGTGGCTCCGGCCTCAGGGGCCATCGTGAGCCCCGCGTGCCGCACGTCGTGGACGTGGAACTGACCGAGCCCGATGCTGAGGGCCGCTTTCCGCCACGCCTGCCCGAGCGCGTTCCAGGTGATGCTGGCTCCGTCTGCACGAGGGACTAACTTCGGGAATCCGGTCGAGGCGGCCAGGTGCTCCTCCAGTTCCGCGGCAACGCTGGATGGGAGCGCGACGGGCGCGCGTTGCCCGTATTCGTGGGCGTGGTGATGGACTCGCCGAGGACCGGACCGTCTACCTCTCCACGTTGAGGAGCCGCTCGGCGGGGTCGTAGTCGCCGCGCTGGAGCGCGACGAGTTCCCCGACTCTGAGGTGAGCACCGAACAGGACGCGGATCGGAAGCGCCCACTGTTCGCGCATCGCGTCCACGATGGCCCGTCCCGCAGAGAGCTGAGCGCTCGATTCGAGCGCTAGAGACGCCACCGATCTCGGATGGCGAGAAACCGGATCGGCAGCTCGCGCAGCTCGACCGGGCCGTGGGGCGCCCCGCCGTCGAGCAGGAGCGAGTCACCCGGTTCCATCTCGTACTCGTAGCCGCCGTGTCCGTAGACCATGCTGCCCTCGAGCATGTAGAGGAACTCGGTGCCGGGGTGCTGGAACAGAGGGAAGACGTTCGACGCGTCGGTGAGGGTGACGAGGGTCGGCTCGATCGCGCCGGGGACATCCTTCAGCACGCCGAGCATCCGGTACTCATGCCCGTGCTGAGTGCCGCTGCGGACGCTGACGCTCCCGTGCCCCGCTTTCGTGAACGAGGCCTCGCGGTCGCTGTCGCTTCCCCGGAACAGCGCGGTGACCGGGACTCCCAGCCCTTCCGCGAGCCGCTGGAGGGTGGTCAGGGAGCAGGATGTCGTTGCCGACTCGATGCGCGAGATCATCGCCTTCGACAGCCCGGTGCGGGCGGCGAGCTCGGCGGCGGTGTACCCGAGCTCGGCCCGGTATCGGCGCACCTGCTGGGCGATGATCGGCTCGAGGACGCCGCCAGGGTCGCCTTCGTCGATCGTCATCGACCCATCATATGGAGCCATCAGCCGCGCTTCCCGCCACCGCCTCCAGCGCGTCCGCGAGCGCGACAGCACCGTGATCCGCGTCCGAGTCCTCGACCAGCTCCTCGGGCGAGTGCGAGATGCCCGTGGGGTTGCGGACGAACAGCATGGCGGTGGGGATGCGCGAGGCGAGCACGCCCGCATCGTGGCCCGCTCCCGTGCCGAGCTCAGGCGCATCCGGCAGGGCGGAGCGGAGGCGGTCCCGCAGACCGTGGTCGAAGTCGACGGTCGGGCTGAGCGACTCCTCCTGCAGTGCCGCGGCACACCCCTCCTCCGTTGCGACCCGGGTGACGGCGTCGCGAATCGATGTCACGAGCGCCGCGGTGACGAGGTCGTCCGGATGGCGGGCGTCGACCCAGAAGGAGACGCGCGAGGCGATCACGTTCGTGCCGCCCGGGACCGGCTCGATCCGTCCGACGGTGGCGCGGGCGTCGGGGATCCCCCGGGCGAGATCGCGGATCTCCACGACCGTGCGCGCCGCCGCCACCATCGGGTCCCTGCGATCGCTCATCCGCGTCGTGCCCGCGTGGTTGCCCTGGCCGTCGATCGTGATGCGCCACCGGCCGTGTCCCAGGATGGAGGAGCCGATCGCCACCGGCTGACCGAGGTCGACCAGCCCGCGGCCCTGCTCGACATGCAGCTCGACGAAGCACCCCACACCGGCAAGCGTCTCGTCGTCGCGGCCGACATGCCGCGGGTCGAGACCGTCGCGCCGCAGCACTTCGGCGAGCGTGTCCCCATCGCGGTCGGTGAGGGCGAGGGCGCGCTCCGCCTGCACCCCGCCCGCCAGGAGACGGGAGCCGAGGCAGGCGAGCCCGAACCGCGAGCCTTCCTCCTCGGGGAACACGGCGATCGCGATCGGGTGCTGAAGGGCGAGGCCGCGGGCGCGCATCACGTCGATCGCGCCGATGGCGGACGCGACCCCGAGCGGGCCGTCGTAGGCGCCGCCGCCCGGCACGGAGTCGAGGTGGCTGCCGGTGACGACGGCGGGGCCGCTGCTGCCGGGAGGGCGCCACCACGCCCAGACGATGCCGTTGCGGTCGCGGTGCACGTCGAGCCCCCGCGCCTGCGCATGCCCCACGAACCACTCGCGCAGCTCGCGGTCGGCGTCGCCGTATCCGGGACGCGCGTACCCGCCGCGGGCGTCGACGCCGATGTGCGCGACCTCGCCGAGCAGGCGTGCAACGCCCGTCATGCGCGCACACCACGCGCCGACAGCGGGCGGAACCGTTCGGGCACCCGTGCATCGCCCTCGACAAGTCGAGCGGCGTGCTCCCCGATGAGCGGAGCGAACTTCGCCCCGTGGCCCGAGCACGGAGAGAGGATCGTGATCCCGTCCACCCTGTCGATCACGAAGTCCTCGTCGGGGGTGTTCGTGAACAGGCACGTGGACTCGGCGTACGGCTCCGGCTCGAGGCCGGGCAGGTGCTCTCGCACGTACGCGACGACCCGCTCACGCCGGGCCTCGTCGATCACGCGATCGTGCCACGCGGCGGACGGGATCGCCGGGCCGCCGTTGTACTCGGCGACCTTCTGCCCGCGGAAGCCGGCATCGCGTCCGCCCGGAAGCGCGTACACCCGGATGGGCGCGGTCTTGTGGATGATCGTGGGCCACTCGCCCACCCCATCGCGGTACGGGAAGTGGAACACCTGCTCCTGACGAACCTGGAGCGTCGGAAGGCCGCGGAGGACGCCGGGGCCGAGGCCGAGGCGCGGCAGCAGGTCGGGCAGCCAGCCGCCGGCGGCGACGACCACCTGCGCGGCCTCGACGATCTCGCCCGTCTGCGAGACGACCCGGTACCCGGACCCCCGGGGCGTCACGGCTGCGACCGACCAGCCGCGGTGCACGACAGCACCGGCCGCTGTGGCGAGACGCAGCATGGTCTGGACCGCGCACTCGGCGTCGACGACTCCGGCGTCCCCATGCCAGAGCACCGGCCCATCGAAGGAGATGCCGCCCCAGCGCTCGGATGCCGCTGCCGCGGACAGCAGCTCGTGCGCGACGCCCGCCGCCTCGAGGACGCGGGCCAGACCCTCCGGGTCGCGCTCGGCGCCGTGGTCGAGGGCGCCGACGGGAGCGATCAGCCGCCGCCCTCCGTCGCGCTCGAGCTCGTCCCATCCGGCGCGGGACTCGACGACGAGCCTTGTGTAGAGCGGGTCGGGGTAGGCGTACCGGAAGATCCGGGCCGAGCCGTGCGAGCTGCCCCAGGGGTTAGCCGGCTCGCTGCGCTCGAGCACGGTCACATCGTGACCGCGGCGTGCGAGCTGCCAGGCGGTGGCGGCGCCGGCGAGGCCTGCGCCGATGACGGCGATGGAGGTGACGGACATGATGCTCCGGTTCGGATCGATGTCGGCTAGAGGGAGAGGGCGTCGCGCTGCGACTCGATGGTCAGGACGCCGAGCACGCCGCGTCCCGTCACGGTCCGCGGGCGCTCGGAGGGCAGGAACGCGGTGCCGTGGGGGAGAAGGACGCCGTTGTGGCGCACGTCGCCGGTCAGCACGACGACGACGCTGGTCTCGTCCGCCCGCACAGGGCGGCTCCCGTCGAACGCCGCGAGCGCCCATCGCGTCGTGGTCAGCGCGCGGGACGTGATGAGGTTGACGACCGTGGCGCCGAGCGCGGTCGGCGCCGGCACGACCCGCGCCTCGCCCGCGAACTCCACACCCTGACCCGGGTCGAGCCGGTGCGCCCGTCCGTCGATCGTGAGGCCGAGGGGCTGGTCTCCCGCCACGAGCAGCAGCCGGTCGAGCCCCGGGAAGTGCGAGAAGCGGTGCGCGCCGCGGATGTCGGCGACGCTCAGCCGCCAGCCCAGACGCCGCGCGAGCACCCGGGTGATGCCGACGCCGTTGGACCAGGGTTCGGCGACGACGGAGCCGGGCGCGACGACATCGCTCTCGAAGCGCGCCGTCGCGCCCGGCTCCGCCCTCATGCGCGGCCCGGGACCCAGGAGGTTCCGGCCAGCGGCACGCCGGCCATCGCCGCGGACTCGACCGTGAGGGCGACGAGGTCCTCCGGCTCGAGGTTGCGCACGTGCGACTTGCCGCAGGCACGGGCGATCGTCTGCGCTTCCAGCGTCAGCACGCTGAGGTAGTTCGCCAGTCGGCGACCGGCGGCGACCGGGTCGAGCCGGGAGGCGAGATCCGGATCCTGCGTGGAGATGCCGGCAGGATCGCGGCCGTCTTGGAAGTCGTCGTAGAACCCTGCCGCGGAGCCGAGCTGCGCGTACTCGTCCGCGTAGCGCGGATCGTTGTCTCCCAGCGCGATGAGCGCGGCAGTGCCGATCGCGACCGCGTCCGCGCCCAGCGCGAGAGCCTTCGCCACGTCGGCCCCGGTGCGGATGCCGCCGGAGACGACGAGTTGGACGCCCGTGCGATGCACACCGAGGTCCTGCAGGGCCGCGACCGCCGGCCCGATGGCCGCCAGAGTCGGGATGCCGACGTGCTCGATGAACACCTGCTGCGTCGCCGCCGTGCCGCCCTGCATGCCGTCCACCACGACGACATCCGCCCCCGCCTTCACCGCGAGCGCCGTGTCGTAGTACGGGCGCGATGCGCCCACCTTGACGTAGATCGGCACGCGCCAGTCGGTGATCTCGCGCAGCTCGGCGATCTTGATCGTGAGGTCGTCCGGGCCCGTCCAGTCGGGGTGGCGGCTGGCGGAGCGCTGGTCGATGCCGACGGGGAGGGTGCGCATGCCGGCGACGCGCTCGGTGATCTTCTGCCCCAGCAGCATCCCGCCGCCTCCGGGCTTGGCGCCCTGACCGAGGACGACCTCGATCGCGTCGGCCTTGCGCAGGTCATCGGGGTTCATCCCGTACCGGGATGGCAGGTACTGGTACACGAGCTTCGACGACTGGCCGCGCTCCTCGGGGGTCATCCCGCCGTCACCCGTGGTGGTGGTGGTGCCCATGGCGCTCGCACCGCGACCGAGAGCCTCCTTCGCGTTGCCGGACAGGGCGCCGAAGCTCATGCCCGCGATGGTGATCGGGATGTCGATCTGGATGGGGTTCTGCGCGTAGCGCGAACCCAGCACGACGTCGGTTCCGCACTTCTCGCGATAGCCCTCGAGCGGGTATCGGGACATGCTGGCGCCGAGGAACAGCAGATCGTCGAAGTGCGGCAGGGCGCGCTTGGCCCCCCAGCCGCGGATGTCGTAGATGCCCGTGGCCGCGGCGCGCTGGATGTCATGGATCGTCGCGCGGTCGAACGTGGCCGACTCGCGCAGTCCGAGAGCGGACAGGTCGCGGGCGCGCGTCGGGCCGGCGAGGTCGGGGGCGAGGTCGAGAGTCATGATGCGGTTCCCTTCCGGCTCAGTACGCGCCGGCGTTGTCGACGTGGAAGTGGTAGAGCGTGCGTGCCGATCCATAGCGGCGGAACTCCGACGGGTCCTCTGGTCGACCGGCGCGCTGCAGCAGCTCGGCGACCTCGGCGATGTGCTCGGCGCGCATCTCCTTCTCGACGCAGTCGGCGCCGAGCGATGCGACGGTGCCGCGCACGTAGATGCGGGCCTCGTAGATCGAATCGCCGAGCGCTTCACCCGCGTCCCCGCACACCACGAGGCGTCCGGCCTGCGCCATGAAGGCCGAGGCGTGTCCGATGCTGCCGCCGACCACGATGTCCACGCCCTTCATGGAGATGCCGCAGCGCGCTCCGGTGTTGCCCTCCACGACGACGAGCCCGCCGTGCCCGGTCGCGCCCGTGGACTGCGACGCGTCGCCGGTGACATGCACCGTGCCCGACATGATGTTCTCGGCCAGGCCGACGCCCGCGCTGCCGTGCACCCTGATCGTCCCGCGCTGATGCATGCCCGCGAAGTAGTAGCCGACGTTGCCCTCGACCGTCACATCGAGCTCGCGGTCGATGCCGACGGCGACGTTGTGCTGCCCCGCGGGGTTCTCGATGAGCCACGACGTGCCCGATTCGGCGTCGTGCAGGCACTGGTTCACCTCGCGGACGGTGCGCACGGCCAGATCCACCACGGTGGCCTCCGCGACGGGTGTGATGATGCTCATCGGATCGCTCCTTCCGCGACGGTGAGGTCGGCGACGGGCGCCGAGATGCTCCAGGTGTAGACCACGCCGGGGTCGGGCTCGAAGATGCGGGCGCCCTCGATGCCGGGCAGGCCGGCGAGGGCCCGGTACTCCGAGGCCATGGCCACCCAGTCGTCGGTCTCCGCGATGATGGCGGGCTTGCAGGCGATCGGATCGCGCACGACAGCCATGCTGTCGGCCGTCGTGACGACGAGGGTGTAGAAGCCGTCGAACTCTCGACCGAGATCCTCCAGCGCGGTTCTCAGGTCGGCGCCCTGCTCCATCCGCCAGGCGATGTAGCGCGCGCCGACCTCGGAGTCGTTCTCGCTGTCGAACTCGACGCCCACGCGACGCAGACGCCCGCGGATGGTCGCGTGATTGCTGAACGAGCCGTTGTGCACGAGACACAGGTCTTCGGAGACCGTGAACGGGTGGGCGCCGCCGGCGGTGACCGCCGACTCGGTCGCCATGCGCGTGTGCGACAGACCCTGCACACCGGAGGTCGCCGTGAGACGGTAGAGCTCGGCGAGTTCCACGGGGTGACCGACGCCCTTCAGGACCGCCACATGCTCGCCGCGGCCGATCACGTGCGCGTCCGGCAGCGCGCGGGCGACGGCGTCTTCGAGCACGGCGGCGTCGGTGCGCGCGTTGATCAGGGTGGATTCGCCGTAGTCGGTCACCGTGACGTCGGCGTCCTCCGGAAGCACGGCGGCGATCGTCGCCGCCAGGACATCGGCGGACGAGCCCGTCTCGAGCACGGTCACGGTCGCCGTGCCATCCGGCGTGAGCCGGTCCGATCCGTACAGCGCGAGCCCGGCCGAGTCGGGCCCGCGGTCGACGATCTCACACAGCATGCCGTGCAGCATCTGCCCGAGGCTTTCGCGCAGCTCGGGGTTACGGATCTGCAGTGCAGCGATCCCGCACATGGTCTTCTCCTGTCGAAGTGTTCTGAGGACGTGGTGGTGTTCAGTACGCCGTGAGGTAGTGATCGATCTCCCAGTCGCTGACCGTGTTGTGCCAGCGCAGGAACTCCTCCTCCTTCGCATCCGCGAAGTAGCGCCCGACGCCGCGACCCGCATCGATGGCGCCCAGCAGCGTCTCGTCACGGCGAAGCTCCTCGACCGCATGCAGCAGCGTGCGCGGCAGCTCCGCGGATCCCTCGCGCGATTGCCCGGGGCCGCACGGGTCGCCCGGATCAGCCGAGCGCTCGATCCCCTCGAGCCCGGCCAGCAGGGTCGTCGCGATCGCGAGATAGGGGTTCGCGGACCCGTCGCCCGCGCGCAGCTCGATCCGGTTGCCGTCCGGCACGCGGATGAAGTGGGTGCGGTCGTTGCCGCCGTACGTCGCGCGCCGAGGCGACCAGGTCGCGCCGGAGGCACTGGTCGTCGCGCCGCGACGCTTGTACGAGTTCACGCTCGGAGCGAGGAACAGCTGCAGCCCCGCCGCGTGGTCGAGCACCCCGGCGATGAACGAGTAGGCGGTGCCCGAGAGCCCCAATCCGCGGGAGTCCGCGGCAGAGGGGAACACCGGCGCATCGCCCTCCCACAGCGACAGGTGCAGGTGCAGGCCGCTGCCGGTGCGCTCCGTGAACGGCTTGGGCATGAATGTCGCCGTCATGCCGCGCTGCTCGGCGAGCACGTTGATGAGGTAGCGCAGCGTGATCACCCGGTCGGCGGTGACGAGCGCGTCGTCGTAGGCGAAGTTCTGCTCGAACTGACCCGAGGCATCCTCGTGATCGTTGGCGTAGTTCGCCCAGCCGAGCCGGTTCATCGCATCGCTCACGGCCGTGAGGTGCTCGTACATGCGGGTGAGGCCGCGCGCGTCGTAGCACGCGCGCTCTCCGTCTCGGCGGTCCGCCGTGACGAGGCGGCCCTCCTCATCCTTGTCGAGCAGGAAGTACTCGACCTCCGCGCCGACCTTGCTGCTCAGTCCGCGCTCGGCCAGCCGGGACAACGCGCGCTTCAGGATGACACGCGGCGCGAACGGCCAGGGCTCGCCGTCCACATGCGGATCGCAGTGGACGATCGCGAGACCCTCGCGGATGAACGGCACCGGCGTGTAGGAGTCCAGGTCCGGGATGGCGATGAGGTCCGGGTCCTGGGGCTTCTGCCCCACCAGGCCGGCGGCGAACCCCGCGAAGCCGAGGGCGCCGCCCTCGAGCTCGTCCGACGCACTGACGGGCACGAGCTTCGCGCAGGGCTTGCCATTGAGATCGACGAACAGGGCAAGGATGAACCGCACACCATCGGCGAGGGCACGCTCCTTGAGGCTGGGCGTCGCCGGCGCGATGTCCGTGGCGAACGGGGTGGTCAGAGTCATGGGAGTCTCCGTGTTCGATGCCGGGAGTTTACTAACAGTGAAGCTGGTTCCCTGACATTAACCGTTCACGGATAACGGGCGCGTGCCGCACGTGTTGCAAGCACGTAAAAGCCCCGAGGAAACGCGAAACAGGCACTTCATGACAGCGAAACCCGCGCGCCGCCTCCTGTCCGTAAACCTTGTTGCATATCAGTCTCCAGAGCTCGCGCGGCCTCGCCGCGCACGAGAGGACCCTCATGGACAGCGGACAGTTCACCTGGGCGATCGTCGCGACCGCCCTCGTCGTCTTCATGACGCCCGGCATCGCGCTCTTCTACGGCGGGATGGTCAAGGCGAAGTCGGTGATCAGCATGATGATGCTCAGCTTCGGCGCCATGGGCGTCGTCGGCATGCTCTGGGTGCTCTATGGATTCGGGATGTCCGCGATCCCGGATGCCGAGGACGGATCATTCCCCGGGTTCACGTTCGCCGGCAATCCGTTCACGGAGCACTTCGCCCTCGCCGGCTACGACAGCTTCACCCTGATCACCGCCGCGTACGGCGCCACGTTCGCGATCGCGACGACCGCGCTCGTGTCCGGGGCGATCGCCGACCGCGCGAAGTTCGGCTCCTGGCTGGTGTTCGCCGCGCTGTGGTCCACGCTCGTCTACTTCCCCGTTGCCGGCTGGGTGTGGGGCGCGGGCGGCTGGGTGTTCGACCTCGGGGAGATCCTCGGACTCGGCGCCTCCACGATCGATTACGCGGGCGGCACCGCCGTGCACATCAACTCCGCCGCCGCGGCCCTCGCGCTCGCCCTCGTGCTCGGCAAGCGCATCCACTTCGCCAAGGGCGTGTCCAAGCCGCACAACGTGCCCCTGACTCTGATCGGCGTCGGCATCCTGTTCTTCGGCTGGTTCGGATTCAACGCCGGTGCCGAGGGCACCTTCGGCCTGCTCGGCCCCGACAACGCCGATGCGGGCGAGATCATCCTCAACACGATGGTCGCCGGCTGCGCGGGCATCGTCGGCTGGGTGCTCGTCGAGCAGCTGAAGGAGGGCAAGGCCACCGCGGTCGGGGCCGGCTCCGGAGCCATCGCCGGCCTCGTCGCCATCACCCCCGCCTGCGCCGCCCTCGACCCCGGCTGGGCGCTGCTGCTCGGTCTGATGGCCGGGGCGCTGTGCGCCCTCGCGATCGAACTCAAGTACAAGCTCGGCTTCGACGACTCCCTCGACGTCGTCGGCATCCACGGTGTCGGCGGCTTCCTCGGCTGCTGGTACCTGGGCTTCTTCGCGCAGGGCACGGGCCTGTTCACGGGCGGCGACCTCTCCCAGCTCATCGTGCAGATCATCGCCTCGGTGGGCGTGGCAGCCTACTCCTTCGCCGTCACCTGGCTCCTCGGGTTCGCGATCGAGAAGACCATCGGCTTCCGCGTCAGGAATGAGGACGAGATCGCCGGCATCGACACCATCCACCACGAGGAGGCCTACGCACTCGCGGACTGACGCGCGCCGGACGGCGAGCGTCGCGCCTCACCCCGCCAGGTGCGCCCACCGCGGCGCCAGCTCGCGCCAGGGGCCGACGGCCGCGACCTCGCCGTCGGACAGCACGACCACGCGATCCGCTCGGGCCAGCGCGGCACGCTTGGAGGTCGCGCCGATGACGGTCGCACCACGATCGCGCAGCGCCTGCCAGAGCTCGATCTCCGTGCGCGCATCGAGCGCCGACGACACGTCGTCCGCGAGCAGGAGCTCGGCGTCGGCCGCGAGCGCCCGCGCGAGCGCGAGCCGCTGCACCTGCCCGCCCGACAGGCGCACCCCGCGGTGCCCGACGAGCGCGTGGGCGCCGCCCGCCTCGCGGACGTCCTCGCTGAGCCGGGCGCTGTCGATCGGGCCGTCGACGTCGCGCTCGTGATCGAGGCGCACGTTGTCGGCGAAGGTGCCGCTGAGAACGCGGGGCACCTGGGCGACATGCGCGACCTGGCCGGGGCGGAGGAACTCCTGCGCGTCGGCGATCTCGACGCCGTTCCACCGGATCTCGCCCGTGTGCTCCATGAGCCCCGCGAGCGCCGCGAGCAGGCTCGACTTGCCCGATCCGACCTGCCCGAGGAGCAGGATCAGCTCGCCCCGGCGCACCTCGAGATCGACATCCGTCACGCCGAGCGTGCCGTCGTCGTGCACCGCGCTCACGCCGCGCAGCTCCAGCGACTGGAGCGGCTCGCGACCCGTCGAGGGCGGCTCGGGCGCGGTTCCCGCGACGAGGTCGACACCGGGCACCGGATCGACGAGGTCGACGCCGCCCGCGAAGCGCGCGGTCGCCTGCTGCCAGCTGCGCGTGCCCGGCGCCTCGGTGACGACCGCTCCCGCGACGACGCCGAACCATCCGAAGCCCGTGACCGCGTTCGCGACCAGGAGGGTGGTCGCGAGATCCCAGACGCCGGAGAGGAACGCCGCCCATGCGGCCACCGCTCCGATGTGCAGGGCGACGATCGGGACGCCGTCGAGGACGGCCTGCACGCGGTGCTCGAATATCGCCGCGCGCACGCGGCCGCTGTCGACCTCCTGGAGATGACGGTGCACCTCTGGCGTGCGGGCGGCGAGCTTGACCGTGCGCGCGGCATCGAGAGCCGAGACGAGGGAGCGCCCGAATCGCGCGCGGGCAGCCGAGGAGCGGGTCGCCGAGCGACCGGCGATCGGCCGGCCGACCGCGGCCGCGAGCGCGGAGACCACCATGACCGCGAGCAGCACGCCGCCCGCGAGCCAGGAGCGCGAGACGAGCGCCGTGACCGCGGCGATGACCAGGCCGTTCACGAAGTCGACCCAGCGGTCGGCGTACATGACGTAGCGGTCGGCGTCCATCGCGCGCGCGACGATCTCGCCCGCGGGAGTCGTCGGCAGCCGGTGCTGGCGGGTCTGGCCGTACATGACGCGCATGCGGACGCGCAGCAGGTTCTCGACCCACCAGCTCGGGTAGAGGTAGATCGCCCGACCCAGCGCGAGCGGGCTGATGAGCATCAGCACCACGAGCCCGATGAGAAGGGCCGACGGCAGCTCGCCCGCCTGAAGCGCCTCCACGATCCGCCCCCAGAGGAAGCCGGTCAGCGCGCCCTGCGCCGCGGCGAGCGCCGACACGAGGAAGAGCGCCGCGCCCGCGATGCCCCACTGGGGCCGGACGAACAGCACATGCAGGATGCCGCGCGCGAGCGACGGCCCATCGCCGGGCTCCGAGAGCGCGGGCGGAGTGCCGGTGCGGCGCCGCGTGCCCACGCTGGCCCCGGCGTCGGGAGCCGCCGCCGGGGCATCCGCCTCCGCGCCATCCGGCTGCGCGTCGGGCGCGGCGTCGTCGATCTGACCGTCGGACGCTGCCGCCTCGCGCAGGCGGCGGAAGGGGCCGTCCGCTGCCGCGAGAGCTTCGCGCGGCCCCTGCTGGACGATGCGCCCATGGTCGAGAACGGCGACGAGGTCGGCGCGCTCGATCGTCGTGAGGCGGTGCGCGACGAGCACGCCCGTCCGCCCCCGCAGCAGCCGCTCTGACGCCGCGACGACGCGCGCCTCGGTGAGCGGGTCCATCCGCGCCGTCGCCTCGTCGAGGACGACCACCTGGACGTGGCGGACGAGCAGGCGCGCGAAGGCGACGAGCTGCTCCTCGCCGGCGGAGAGCGCGGTTCCCCCCGGCCCGAGAGCGGTGTCGAGCCCGTCGGGCAGCCCGGCGACCCAGTCGGCGATGCCGAGCTCCGCGACGGCGGCCTCGATCTCACCCCGGTCGACCGGCGCGAACAGCGCGATGTTCTCCGCGAGCGTGCCCGACAGGATCTCGGTGCGCTGCGTCACGACGCCGACCGCGGCGCGCAGCCTCTGCAGATCCAGGTCGCGCACATCGACGCCGCCCAGCAGCACCGTGCCGCGCGGCGGCTCCTGCGCGCGCGAGATCAGCGCGGCGAGCGTCGACTTGCCCGAACCGGTCCGCCCCACGAGCGCCACGGTCTGCCCGGCCGGCACGTCGAGCGACACCCCGGCGAGGGCGAAGGCGCCCTCCTCATAGGCGAAGTCGAGGTCGCGCACCTCCAGCCCGACCTGGCCGGGCGGCACGTCGAGTCCACCCACCGGCTCGGGCTCCACCTCGAGCATCTGCCGGATGCGGATGAGCGCGCCGATGCCCTCCTGGATGTCCGGCAAGTGGTGGACGAGGTTCGACACCGACCCGACGAGCAGGGCCGTCGCGAGGAAGAGCGTGACGAGCTGCTCCACGGGGAGGCTGCCGCCGAAGGCGAGCACGGCTCCGGTCACCGCGACGCCGCCCAGCAGGGCGTGCAGCAGCACCTCCGCCCGGTTGATGAGCCGCATCTCGAGGCCCGTCAGCGTGCGGAGCCGCGCGTGCACGACGGCCGAGATCTGCGCGAGGCGCCGCACCGCGAACGCCTGGCCGAGGCTCGTGCGGAGGTCGTTCCGCGCAGCGACCGCCTCCTCGAACGCGGCGGCGTGGTCGGTCCACGCCTCCTCCTCCGCGACCTTGCGCAGGGCGATCTCGCGCAGCAGCGGGCGCGCGACGAGCGCCACGATCACGCCGAGGACGGGGAAGAGGATCCACGCGGGCCACCACGTCGTGCTCGCCACGATCCACAGCGGCACGACGCCGACGAGGGTCCGACCGGCTCCCCACAGCTGACGCCGCACGAGCGAGCCGACCGCGCGCGTGTCGTCGTCGACGCGGTCGAGCACCTCGCCCACCGCCTGCTCCGACAGCACTGCCAGGGGCTGGCTCATCGCGGCCGTGAGCAGATCGCCGCGCAGGCGCCCCTCAGCGCGGTCGACGACCCCGGCCCACAGCACCTGTCCGACGCTGTCGACGACCGCGCCGCCGACGACGCACAGGGCGAAGAGGAGCAGCGCGTCCACCGTGGGGTCGCCCGAGAGGCGCCCCGCGATCACGGTTCCCGCGGCCTGGCCGGTCGTGCCCGCGACGAGCAGGACGATCGCGGCGAACGCAGCGGGCCCGCCCAGCCGACGCCAGCCCAGTCGGCGCCAGGCAGGGCGCTCGGATGCGCTCCGCGCCGCGTCAGCGGGACGACGGGGGCCGGAGGGCGCGGGAGAATCGGGAGAGGCTGCGTCGGACATCACCGCCAACGCTACGGGCAACGACCGACAGGCGGGCGCTGCCGGGGGCAAGGACAAGGGGTCCTGCCAACCTCATGGCAACTCGGTTGACACGTCCGCGCAACGTGTAAAAGTTCGGCGGCATTTTTTACACGTTATGGTCACGTCGTCGTAGGCTTTCCACATGACATGGTCGCCTTCGGAGCCGTACAACGCGCTTCCGCTGCTCCCGCCGAATGTGGAGATCGAGACGAAGGCGGTCCTCCGCGACACGATCCGCGCCCGCGCCGCACTCGCAAGTCTGAACGAAGCCGCGAAGCGGATGCCCAATCCGCTCGTGCTCGTGAACTCGATCTCGCTCCTCGAGGCGCAGGCGAGCTCGGAGATCGAGAATATCGTCACCACGACCGACGACCTCTTCCGATATGCGCACGACCCCGCGGCAGCCGCCAGCCCGGACACCAAGGAGACTCTGAGCTACCGCGCTGCCCTGTTCGCCGGTCTGGAGATCATCGCCCGGCGCCCCCTGTCCGCCTCAACCGCCATCGAGGTCTGCACAACCATCCACAGGCGGGAGATGGATGTCCGGACTCTTCCTGGCACCTACATCGGGAACCCCGCAACGCACGAGGCGATCTACACTCCCCCCGTCGGAGAAGGCGTCATCCGCGACAAGCTCTCGAACTGGTCTGAGTACCTCCACCGAGATGATGAGATCGACCCGCTCGTGCGGATGGCGATCTCGCACTACCAGTTCGAGGCCATCCATCCGTTCGAGGACGGCAACGGCCGCACAGGCCGCATCCTCAATGTCCTCTACCTGGTGCAGGCGGGGCTCCTCGACGCTCCGATTCTCTATCTGTCCCGCTACATCATCCGGAACAAGAACGACTACTACCGTCTTCTGCTCGCGGTCACCCAGGACGGCGCGTGGGAGGACTGGGTGCGGTTCATGCTGCGCGGACTCGAGCAGACCGCACAGGAGACACTGGGCAAGATCGACGAGATCCAGTCGCTGCAGGAGGCGGTGCGCCAGGAGATCCGCGATCTGACCACTGCCGGCAGCAACTCCGACCTGCTCGACGTGCTCTTCGAGAATCCGTACGCGCGCATCGCGAACGTGATCGAGCGGTGCGGTGTCTCGCGCCCCACCGCGGCCTCGTGGTTGAACGGACTCGTCGCGGGCGGCGTCCTCCGAGATCTGCGGCTCGGCCGGGATCGTCTCTTCATCAACGCGCGCTTCCTGGACATCCTCGCGCGCAGCACGCCGCCCCCGCGATCTGCGGAGGTGCTCTTCTGACCGGTCTCCTGTTACGCACGGTTCCGACCACCGCCGCCGCGCGCCCTACGCTGAGTCGGTGACCAAGACACTGCGCGCCCTCTCGGGCC
The DNA here is from genome assembly GCF_049065455.1 of Microbacterium sp. SA156. Lineage (NCBI taxonomy): Bacteria > Bacillati > Actinomycetota > Actinomycetes > Micrococcales > Microbacteriaceae > Microbacterium > Microbacterium sp. SA156. Next base: position 29,209 of record NZ_JBAKGU010000004.1, on the reverse strand, counting down.
TCGCCGGCGCGATCGCCGTGCTCGCCCTGGCCTCCTGTGCAAGCCCCGCGTCCGAGCAGCCGGCCGAGTCGGCACCGGCCGAGACCCCTGCGGCCGAGACAGTCGTCGACGGCGCGTGCGCCGACGACGAGGGCATCACGCTCATCGTCGACAGCACCGCGCTCGAGGGCGGCGAGCGCAGCGAGCGCTGCGTCCTCGCGGACGAGCCGCAGGTCGCGGCCGACGTCCTGTCCGAGGCGGGCGTCGAGACCGAGGGCACGGAGGAGTACGGCGACGAGGTGCTCTGCCGCGTGGACGGCCTGCCGTCGGCGACCGAGCCGGTCGGCTCGACCGAGGACCCGGCGTACGTCGAGGAGTGCGCGTCGATGCCCGCCGCGTTCGCCTACTGGTCGATCTGGATCCAGCCCGCCGACGGCGAGTGGGGGTACGCGATGGAGGGCTTGTCGACCCAGGAGGTCGCACCGGGCGAGAGCCTCGAGCTCCTCTTCACGCTGGACGGCGCACCCGCGGCACCGTGACCACGCGATCCGCGGCGGTGAGGACCGCGGCCGTCGTGGCCGCGGGCTTCATCGTCGTCCGGATCGTCTACCGCATCCTCTTCCACGGCGCCGACGGCGACGGCGCCGTGCTCTGGGCGCTGCCCGAGCTGCGCCTCCCGCCGCCCTTCGCGCATGTGCGCCTGCTCGGCGAGGTCACGGCGGATGGCCTGGCGGACGCCGCGCTGAGCGCGGTTCCGATCGCGCTCGTCATCCTCGGGATCGGCGTGCTCACGGCGCTCGTCGACGTGCCGCGCCTCCTCGCGCACGGCGCGCGCGGGCGCTTCCTCGGCGGAATCTGCCGCGCGCTCGCCATCGCGTGGGCCACCGTCCCCTCTCTCGCCGACGCCGTGCGCGCCGCGCGATTCGCCCAGCGACTGCGGGACGAGCGGAACGCCGCGCGCCTCCTCGCCCCTGTGCTCGAGCGCGCCATCGAGCGCGCGACCGCGCTGAGCGCAGCACTCGAGCTCCGCGGCTACGCGGGCCGGCCATCCCCCGCGGCACGCGCCGAGACGGCCGTCCTGCTCGATGGCGTCCGCGCGGGATTCGGCCCCGTCGAGGTCGTGCGCGTCGATGCGCTCGCGCTGCCGCGAGCATCCGTCGTCTGCCTCTCGGGGCCGACCGGCGCCGGCAAGTCGACGCTCCTGCGGCTCATCGCAGGGCTCCACACGCACGTCGACGGCGGATGGATGGCGGGACGCGCGGAGGTCGTCGGCCGCGACCGCAGCGCGGTGCCGCCGCGCGACCTCGCGCGAGACATCGGCGTCGTGCTGCAGCAGCCCCGGCAGGCGTTCGCGGCGGCTCGCGTGGCCGACGAGATCGGCTTCACCCTCGAGCTGCGCGGCGTCTCCGCAGCGGACCGTCGCAAGAAGGTCGCCGACGTCGCGGAGCGGATGGGCATCGCGCACCTCCTCGAGCGCCCCGTCCGCGGGCTCTCGGCGGGCGAGGCGACCCTCGTCGCCCTCGCATCGGCCATCGTCGACGACCCGGCGCTCCTCCTCGTCGACGAGCCGCTCGCCGACCTCGACGCCGACTTCCGCGGCCGGATCGTCGCGCTCCTCGACGCGCTCGCCCATCGCGACGGCATGTGCGTCGTCGTCGCCGAGCACCGGATGGCCGAGCTCGCGTCGATGGCCGACCTCTCGCTGCGGATCGAGGATGGGACGGCGGGGCCTGCCGACCTCCCTTCCGGCCCCGAGCGAAGCAGAGCGCCGCGCCGCACGCCGCCGCCCGCAGGCGTGGTGGCCCTCGCGGCCCACGACGTCACCGTGCGACGCGGGACGCGCATCGCCGTCGACGAGGCGAGCCTCGAGCTGCACGCGGGCGAGGTGCTCGTGCTGACCGGTCCCAACGGGGCGGGCAAGTCGAGCCTCCTCGAGGCGCTCGCGACCGGAGCGCCCGGGGTCGCGGTCGCGGGCGGCGCGCGCCGCGGCGTCGCGCTCGTCCCCGATGCGTCCGACGACCTCCTCCTGCGCGACACGGTCGCCGCGGAATGCCGGGCGGCCGACCGGCGCTTCCGCCCCGCCCAGCCCACCGCCGAACGGCTCGCGGCGTTCCTCGGCCTCGAGCCCGGGGCGCCGACATTCACGCGCATCCTCCGCACGCACCCGCGAGATCTGTCCGCGGGGCAGCGGCGCTGCCTGGCCATCGCCCTCCAGACCGCGCGCAGCCCGAGGGCGCTGCTCATCGACGAGCCGACGCGTGGGCTCGATCCCGCGGCCCGCGCACTCGTCGCACGCGCCGTGCTCGCCGAGGCCGACGCCGGCGTCGGCGTGCTGCTCGCGACGCACGACGCGGCGTTCGCGGAGCTCGTCGCGGACCGCCGGCTGGCGATCGCGGACGGGCGCGTGGGGGCGCCGGCGACGGAGGGGGCCGGCGTTTCGACTCACGGCGTTTCGACTCGCTCCGCTCGCTCAACGACCGGGGGCAGGTCGCTGCGCTCCCCGAACGAACCGACTCGCTCCGCTCGCTCAACGACCGGAAGCAGGTCGCTCGCGGAGGGAGCCGGCAACCTCGCGCTGCTCGCACTCGCCAACCTCGTCGCAGCGGGGGCCTTCCTGTGGCCCCTCTTCGCGAGCGCCCTCCCGACCGAAGCCCAGGCCGCCGTGCCGTACGTGGCGGTCGCCGTCGCGCCGCTCGCGGTCATCGCCGTGCTCGCCCTCCTCGACGGCTCGGTGCGCTCCGCCCACACGCTCGCGCACCTGGCCGTCCTCGGCGCCGTGGGCGCGGCCATCCGCATCGTCGGGACGGGCGTCGGCGGCGTCGAGGCGCTGTTCGTGCTGCTCATCCTCGCGGGCCGCGTGCTCGGGGCGCGCTTCGGCCTGCTGCTGGGCGCCGTGTCGATCGGGATGTCGGCGCTGCTCTGGGGAGGCGTCGGCCCGTGGCTGCCGTTCCAGATGTTCGCGTGCGGATGGGTCGCGGCGGGCGCGGGGCTCCTCCCCCGCCGCGTGCGCGGACGGGCCGAGATCGCGATGCTGTGCGTCTACGGCGTCGCGGCGTCGTACGCCTTCGGGCTCATCATGAACATGTGGTTCTGGCCGTTCGCGGTCGGGGCCGGCACGGGAGCGTCCTACGCGCCCGGGGCGCCGCTCGCCGAGAACCTCGCGAGTTTCCTCGTGTACTCGCTCGTGACCTCCACGCTGAGCTGGGACACGCTGCGGGCGATCACGACCGTCGTCGGGCTCGCCCTCGTCGGCACCGCGTGCCTGCGCGCGCTGCGGCGCGCGAAGCCGGCCGTCACACCGAGAAGTACTTCGCTTCCGGGTGGTGGAAGACGAACGCGTCCGTCGACTGCTCGGGATGCAGCTGCAGCTCCTCGCTGAGCTCGACGCCCATCCGCTCGGGCCGCAGCAGCTCGACGACCTTGCGGCGGTCCTCCATGTCGGGGCACGCGGGATAGCCGAGGGAGAAGCGCGCCCCGCGGTACTCGAGCTTGAACAGCCCCTCGGTGCTCGTCGGGTCCTCGGCCGAGAACCCCAGCTCGTCGCGGATGCGCGCATGCCAGAACTCGGCGAGCGCCTCGGTGAGCTGCATGACGAGGCCGTTCAGCTCGTAGTAGTCGCGGTACCGGTTCTCGGCGAACATCCGCGCGGTCACCTCGTCGATCCTCGCGCCCGCGGTCACGAGCTGCACGGGCAGCACGTCGACCTCGCCCGATGCGCGTGCGCGCACGAAGTCAGACAGGCACAGGTGCCGATCACGGCGCTGGCGCGGGAAGTGGAAGCGCAGCCGGTCGGAGCCGACCGACCCGCCCGAGCCTCCGTCGGGCGCGAGCAGCCCCGCGCGGCCGATGCGGCCATCCGGATCGTCTCCGTGATGGAGCACGACGAGGTCGTCGCCCTCCGAGATGACGGGGAAGTACCCGTACGCGACCGACGGATCGAGCATGCCCTCCGCGAGGATGCGGTCGAGCCAGTACCGCAGGCGCGGCCGGCCCTCGCGCTCGACGAGCTGCTCGTACGAGAGCCCGTCCTCGCCACGACCGGGCTTCAGCCCCCACTGGCCCATGAACGTCGCGCGCTCGTCGAGGAAGGCCGCGAAGTCGGCCAGGGCGATGCCGCGCACGATGCGCGTGCCCCAGAACGGCGGCGCCGGCACGGGGTTGTCGGCCGCGACGTCGGAGCGCTCGGGCATGCTCTCCGGCTCGGTGAGCGTGAGAGCGGCGCCCTTGCGGTGGATGCGCTTCTTGAGGGGCGGGAGGCCCACCTCGTCGGGTGAGGCGCCGCGCGCGATCGCGACGAGCGGCTCCATGAGGGCGAGGCCCTCGAACGCGTCCTTCGCATAGCGCACCTCGCCCTCGAACAGGCTCGCGAGGTCGTCCTCGACATAGGCGCGCGTGAGCGCCGCGCCTCCGAGGATGACCGGCCAGCGCTTCGCGAGGCCGCGCGCCTGCAGCTCCTCGAGGTTCTCCTTCATGACGACCGTCGACTTCACGAGCAGGCCGCTCATCCCGATCACGTCGGCGTCGTGCTCCTCGGCCGCGGCGATGATGTCGGCGATCGGCTGCTTGATGCCGAGGTTGATCACCTCGTAGCCGTTGTTCGTGAGGATGATGTCGACGAGGTTCTTGCCGATGTCGTGCACGTCTCCGCGCACGGTCGCGAGGACGATGCGGCCCTTGCCCGCATCGTCGCTCTTCTCCATGTGCGGCTCGAGCAGCGCGACGGCGGTCTTCATGACCTCGGCCGACTGCAGCACGAACGGCAGCTGCATCTGGCCCGACCCGAAACGCTCGCCGACGACCTTCATGCCCTCGAGCAGGTGGTCGTTGATGATGCCGAGTGCGGTCATCCCCTCGGCGCGCGCGAGGTCGAGGTCGTCCTCGAGCCCCTTCAGCTCGCCGTCGATGATCCGCCGCTGGAGCCGCTCTCCCGTGGGCAGCGCGGCGAGCTCGGCCGCGCGCTGGTCGCGGAGGGCCGCGCTGTCGACGCCCGCGAAGAGGTCGAGCATGCGGGCGAGCGGGTCGTAGGTCAGGCTGCCGTCGGCGTCGTATGCGCGGCGGTCCCAGACGAGATCGAGCGCGACCTGGCGCTGCTCCTCGGCGATCGACGCGAGCGGCACGATCTTCGCGGCGTCGATGATGCCCGAGTCGAGGCCCGCCTGCGACGCCTCGTGCAGGAACACCGAGTTCAGCACCGAGCGGGCGGCCGGGTTGAGCCCGAACGAGACGTTCGAGACGCCCAGCGTCGTGTGGATGCCGGGGTACTTCGCGACGAGGGCGCGGATGGCCTCGATCGTCTCGATCGCGTCGCGCCGGGTCTCCTCCTGGCCGGTCGCGATCGGGAAGGTGAGGCAGTCGACGATGATGTCGGAGACCTTCATGCCCCACTCGCCGACGAGCTCGTCGACGAGGCGCGAGGCGATGCGGAGCTTGTCCTCCGCGGTGCGCGCCTGCCCCTGCTCGTCGATCGTGAGCGCGATCACGGCCGCGCCGTGCTCCTTGACGAGCGGCATGATGCGCCCGAAGCGCGAGGTCGGGCCGTCGCCGTCCTCGTAGTTGACCGAGTTCACGACGGGGCGACCGCCGATGAGCTCGAGACCGGCCTGGATGACGGCGGGCTCCGTCGAGTCGACGACGAGCGGCAGGGTGGAGGCCGAGGCGAAGCGCGAGACGATCTCGCGGATGTCGGCGACGCCATCGCGCCCGACGTAGTCGACGCACACGTCGAGCAGGTGCGCGCCGACGCGGATCTGCGAGCGCGCGATCTCGACGCAGTCGTCCCACCGGCCCTCGAGCATCGCCTCGCGGAACGCCTTCGACCCGTTGGCGTTCGTGCGCTCGCCGATCGCGAGGTAGGACGCGTCCTGGTCGAAGGGCACGTGCTGATAGAGCGAGGCGACGCCGGGCTCGATCTGCGCCGACCGCTCGGCGGCGGATGCCCCGCGCAGCCGGTCGACGACGGCCTGCATGTGCTCGGGCGTCGTGCCGCAGCACCCGCCGACGAGGCCGAGGCCGAACTCGCGCACGAACTGCTCGTGCGCCGTGGCGAGCTCGGCGGGCGTGAGGGGGTAGTGCGCGCCATCGGCCGTGAGCACGGGAAGGCCGGCGTTCGGCATGCACATGACCGTGACGGGCGAGTGCTTGGAGAGGTGCCGCAGGTGCTCGCTCATCTCCTGCGGCCCCGTCGCGCAGTTCAGGCCGATCGCGTCGACGCCGAGCGGTGCGAGAGCCGTGAGCGCGGCGCCGATCTCCGACCCCATGAGCATGGTGCCGGTCGTCTCGACGGTCACCTCGACGAAGATCGGCAGGCGGATGCCGCGGGCGACGATCGCCTGCTTGCACGCGTTCACGGCGGCCTTCGTCTGGAGCAGGTCCTGCGACGTCTCGATGAGGAGGGCGTCGGCGCCGCCGTCGATCAGGCCCTCGGCCTGCTGCGCGAAGGTCTCCTTGAGGTGCGCATAGGTCGTGTGCCCGAGCGAGGGCAGCTTCGTGCCCGGCCCCATCGACCCGAGGACCCAGCGCATCCGGCCATCCGCCGCCTCCGCCGCATCGACCCGCTCGCGCGCGATGCGGGCGCCCGCCTCGGCGAGCTCGTGGATGCGGTCGTCGATGTCGTAGTCGGAGAGGTTCGACCAGTTGGCGCCGAAGGTGTTCGTCTCGATCGCGTCGATACCGGTCGCGAGGTAGTCGTCGTGGATGCGGCCGACCATGTCGGGGCGCGAGACATTGAGGATCTCGTTGCAGCCCTCGAGCCCCTGGTAGTCGTCGAGCGTCGGCTCGTATCGCTGCAGCATCGTGCCCATCGCGCCGTCGGCGATGACGACGCGCGTCGCGAGCGCGTCGCGCAGCGCCTGCGCGCGGGGCGCGTACGGGATCCCGTCGATGTCGAGGGGGTGGCGGAGCGAGGGGGTCGGCACGGGGTCGATCTTAGGGCGCGGGCGCAGGCCAGACCGTTGACAGCTCGACCGACGACGTGGTGAAATTCCTTTACCCGAAATAGGCGTTCCATATTATGGAACTTCCATCATCCCTCTCCCCTGACGACGATGTCGAGGAAAGAAGCGTCCATGTCGACCGAAGAGTACGTCCACATCCCGAGCCGCGCCTCCGAGGGGCTCGCGAACCCGCCATCCGCGACCTTCGCCGTCCAGGCCGGCATCAGCCCGCGCCTCTACAACAGCGACCTCGCGCCCACGACCCGCGAGGGCCGCCACTGGAGCGCCTACAGCATCTTCACCCTCTGGGCGAACGACGTGCACAGCCTCGGCAACTACGCGTTCGCGATCGGCCTGTTCGCCCTCGGGCTGAGCGGCGGCGCGATCCTCGGGGCACTCGCGTTCGGGGCGCTCTTCCTCTTCCTGCTCCTGACGCTGTCGGGGTTCATGGGCGAGAAGACGGGCGTGCCCTTCCCCGTCATGAGCCGCATCGCCTTCGGCGTGCACGGCGCGCAGATCCCCGGCCTGCTCCGCGGCATCGTCGCGATCGCATGGTTCGGCATCCAGACGTACCTCGCGTCGCAGGTGCTGCAGGTCGTCATCATCGCGGTCGCGCCCGGAGCGGTCGCACTGCAGGCCGGCTCCTTCCTCGGCCTGTCGGCCCTCGGATGGATCACATTCCTCGCCCTGTGGGCGATCCAGGTCGTCATCGTCAGCTACGGCATGGAGATGATCCGCAAGTACGAGGCGTGGGCCGGGCCGATCATCCTCGGCACCTTCGTCGTCCTCGCCGTCTGGGTGCTCATCCAGAGCGGGTTCCAGATCGACTGGGCGCCGCTCGGCACGGCCGAGGGCGGCGAGCTCTGGCTCACGATGCTCGGCGCGGCGTCGCTGTGGGTGTCGATCTACGGCACCTTCGTGCTCAACTTCTGCGACTTCACGCGCGGTGCGAAGTCGCGCGCGGCCGTCGTCAAGGGCAACTTCTGGGGCATCCCGATCAACATGCTGTTCTTCGGCGCGATCGTCGTCGTGCTCTCGGGCGGCACGTTCCGCCTGAACGGCACGCTCATCACCTCGCCCGCCGACGTCGTCGCGGCCATCCCGAACACCTTCCTGCTCGTGCTCGCCTCGCTCGCGCTCATCGCCCTCACGATCGCGGTGAACCTCATGGCGAACTTCGTCGCCCCGACCTACGCGTTCACGAACCTCCTGCCGCGTCACCTGGACTTCCGCAAGGCGGCCATCCTGTCGGCCGTGATCGGCCTCGTGATCCTGCCGTGGAACCTCTACAACTCGCCCGTCGTGATCAACGTCTTCCTGGGCGGCCTCGGCGCCCTCCTCGGCCCGCTCTTCGGCATCATCATGGTCGACTACTGGATCATCCGCCGACAGCGGATCAACGTGCCCGAGCTGTACTCGACCTCGCCGGTCGGCGAGTACGCGTACACCCGCGGCTTCAACCCGCGAGCCGTCATCGCCCTCGCGATCTCGGGCGCGATCTCGCTCCTGTTCACGTTCCTGCCCGCGTTCGCCGCGGTCCGCGACTTCTCGTGGTTCTTCGCCGCCGGACTCGCCGCGGTCGTGTACGCCGTGATCGCCGACCGCCGCGGGCCCTTCCACGATGTCGCCGGCACCGACATCGCCGTCACGCCGACCCACTGATCGCCCCGGAAGAAGGAGCACCGACATGCGCATTCTCGTCGCGAACGTGAACACGACGGAGTCGATGACCGAGGGCATCGCGGAGGCGGCGCGCTCGGCCGCCTCTCCGGGCACCGAGATCATCGGCCTCACCCCCGACTTCGGCGCGGAGTCGTGCGAGGGGAACGTGGAGAGCTACCTCGCCGCGATCGCCGTGATGGACAAGGTGACGCGGTACGAGGGCCCGTACGACGCCGTGATCCAGGCGGGATACGGCGAGCACGGGCGAGAGGGTCTGCAGGAGCTCCTCGACGTGCCCGTCGTCGACATCACGGAGGCCGCGGCGTCGACCGCGATGTACGTCGGCCGTTCGTACTCGGTCATCACAACGCTCGACCGGGCGGTCCCGCTCATCGAGGACCGGCTCGTCCTCGCCGGGCTGCACGATCGGTGCGCCTCGGTGCGGTCGTCGGGCCTCGGGGTGCTGGAGCTCGAGTCCGACCCAGCCCGCGCGGTCGAGGCGATCGCGGCGGAGGCGCAGCGCGCCGTCGAGCAGGACCGCGCGGAGGTCATCGTGCTCGGCTGCGGCGGGATGGCCGAGCTGAAGGACCGCGTCGTGCAGCTGTGCGGAGTGCCCGTCGTGGACGGCGTGCAGGCGGCGGTCGCGGTCGCGGAGGGCCTCGTGCGCCTGGGCCTTCGCACCTCCAAGGTGCGGACCTATGCGCCGCCGCGCCCCAAGCGCGTCACCGGGTTCGCCGCACTCGCGCGCTGACGACGGGGGCCTGGCGCGAGAGCGTCACTCCTCCGTCGCGATCTCCAGATGCCGCCGCGCCGCCGCCTCGAGATGGACCAGATCGCTCGCGATCGTGACGCCCGTGAACCCCTCCGCGAGACGGCGTCGCGCGGTCTCGCCGTCCGGAGTGTGGATCAGGACGGGGAGGCCGTGGGCATCCGCGGCAGCCCGGATGCGCCCCAGCGCCTCCGCGAACCGGTCGGCGATGAGCGGGTCGCCCGGCATCCGGGCTCCCAGCGCGAGGGCGAGATCGGATGGCCCCACGTACAGTCCCGAGAGGCCGGGAACCGCGGCGATCCGCTCGACGTTCTCCAGCCCCTCGGCGGTCTCGATCATCGCGAGGACCACGACGGCAGCGTCGGCTTCCACGGGCGTGGGCCCGATGCGCAGCTGGGAGCGCATCGGGCCGTACGACCGCACACCGCTGGGCGGATACGTCGCCGCCGCCACAGCCTGCACGGCGTCATCCGGCACATTCACCAGCGGCACGATGACGCCGTGCGCCCCCGCGTCGAGCGCCTGCCCGATGACGGCCGGGTCCTTGCTCTGCACGCGCACGATGCCCACCGTCCCGGTGGCGCCGGCTGCCGCACCGGCGTCGATCGCCATGAGGCCCGCGAGGATGCCGGAGTAGCCGAGCAGCCCGTGCTGCCCGTCGATCGCGACATAGTCGTAGCCGAGTCTCCCGAGACGCTCGAGCACCACCGGAGCGTCGAGGACCGACCAGTACCCCACGATCTGCTCCCGGTCCTTCATCCGCCGGGCGAACTGCTCACTGCTCATCTTGTCTCTCACGTTCATCGGTTGTAGGCGGGCACGGGGCCAGCGATCCAGTCGCCGATCTCGTCGATGCGCGCGACGAGATCCGCGTCGAGCGGCCCCCGGTCCAGCGCGTCGAGGTTGGAGCGCACATGCTCGGGACGCGACCCGCCGATCAGCACGCCGTGGAGCCCCGGCCGTCCGATCAGCCAGCGCAGCGCCAGCTCGCGCAGCTCGATGCCCGAATCGTCGGCCAGGACCCTGAGGCGGTCGATCGCCTCGAACATCCGCGGATCCCAGTACCGCTCGGTGTACATCGCCCCGAGACGGTCGCCGCCGAACCGCCCACCCGCCGGCATCTCCTCATAGCGGTGACGCCCCGTGAGCAGGCCTCCGGCAAGGGGGTTGTACGCGACCACGGGCGCGTCGAACCGCTCCGCCGCCTCGCGGTACTCGGCCTCGATCTGCCGACACAGCGCGTTGTAGAGCTGCTGACTGAGGATCGGCCCGGCCATCCCTCGCGCACGCGATTCGAAGACGAGCTCCGCCAGCTGCCACGAGGCGTGGTTCGACACGCCCCACGCGCGGACCCGGCCGTCGTCGATGAGGCGGGCGAGCGTGTCCAGCGTCTCCCCCACGGAGGTCGCGCGGTCGGGCTGATGGAGGTAGTAGACGTCGAGGTGGTCCGTGTCGAGCCGCCGGAGCGAGCCCGCGATGCACCGCTCGATCCCGACCGCCGACAGCGGAGCCGCACCCGCGGCATCCGGATGGGGGATGCCCACCTTGCTGGCGAGACGGACCTCGTCGCGACGGCCGGACAGCGCGCGCCCGAGGAACTCCTCGCTCGCTCCACCGGCGTAGCCGTTCGCCGTGTCGATGTCGCGCACCCCGCGTGAGACCGCCTCGTCCAGCACGCGCCGGGCGGACGCCTCATCCAGGCCGTCGCCGAACGTCATGGTCCCGAGGACAGCGTTCATCGCTGCGCTCCGACGACCTCGCGAGGAAGGAGGACGTGCTTGATGGCGGCTCGGCAATAGGAGTACGAGACGTGCACGTCGCCGTCTGCCGTGACGACGAGCGCCGGGTAGGAGAGCTCGCCCGCGCGGTCTCCCGCACGCTCGAGCATGGCCGGAGGGATGTCGGCCGCCGTGTCGATGTCGACCACCTTGGTCCAGGTGCGACCGCGGTCGTCGGAGCGCAGCAGCGAGACTGGTGTCCGCTCGACACCCCAGACCGCGTAGCGATCCAGCGGCTGCGGCGTCCCCGGAGCGGTCACCTTGCCGGCGTCGTGCGCGCGCCCCGCCTCGATCCGCTCGCGCCCGGGCGCGGCGGCCACGGGATTGAGGACCGCGAGCACGCTGTCGGCTCCGAGGTGCGGCGCGCGGCGCATCTGGATCGACGAGTTGTTGTTGGGCACCTCGGTGACCTCCGGCCGCGTCCATGTGCGCCCGGAGTCCGGAGACTCGCTTCGGTAGACGGCGTCTGCCCATCGGCTGCGGAAGAACGCGACGAGCCCGCCGTCCTCGAACGGGACGATGTCCATGTGCACTGCGCCGACGCTGTCAGGAACGGGGACCTCCGTCCAGGTCGCGCCGCCGTCCTCGCTGCGCAGCACCGAGCTCTCGTCGCCGTCTCCGAACCACTGGCGCCCCGGCAGAGGATGGCAGCGGAAGATCGGCAGCAGCAGCGTCCCGTCCGGGAGCACGACGAGGTCCTGCCGGATGAAGACGCCCCGATCCTCGATCAGCGGCTCCGGGTCGCCCCACGTCGCGCCGCCGTCGCGCGAGACGCGGCGCATGAGCACCGCGGTGTCCTGTGCGCCGAGCTCCTGTGCGGTGTAGAGCAGCCAGACCGCACCGTCGGGGAGCGTCGCGAGCACGGGGTTCTGGTGCGACTGCTCCGACCTCGGCGAGACGGCGATCGCCGGGCTCCAGCGCCCCGCGGACTCGTCCAGGCGGGACATCTGGATCCGCACGTCGGGCAGGCCCTCGCGTTCCCCCGCGAACCACACCGCGGCGAGTGAGCCGTCGGGCAGGCGGTGCAGGAACGAGGCGTGGTTCTCTGCGCGCTCTGTCGGGATCAGCGCCTCGTACCGGTCGTCGCGTCGCGTGAGGACACCGTCGATCTGGGGGACAACGTCGGCCATGTGCAGTGCTCCTCGCTGAGATTCTTTGCGTCTTTCGCGCAGTAACGTTAGCACGAATCGCGCAGTTTGTACTAGGATCATGGCGACGGCACCAGCCGCGCATGCCAAGGAAGGAGCGGGCGATGAAGCAACGCCGAACCCAGCAGCGTCGAGACGAGATCCTCGCGCTGGCGACCGATACGGGGCTCACGAACGTCGAGGATCTCGCTGAGCGCTTCGGCGTGACCGCGTCCACCATCCGCCGCGATCTCGCGACGCTCAGCAGCGACGGGCGACTTGCCCGGACGTACGGCGGTGCGATCTCGACGTCGCATCTGCCCGAGGCGTCGCTGCTGCAGAGGCGCTCGGAGGCGCTCGACGCGAAGCGCGCGATCGTATCCTGGGCCGCAGGCGAGGTGGAGCGCGGCGAGTCCGTGTTTCTCGACGCCGGCTCGACCACGGCCCTGCTCGCGCGCGAGCTCACGACGCGCCAGGTGCCCGCCACCGTGACGACCTCCAGCCTTCCGGTCGTCAGCCAGCTCCAGTCGGCCCAGGCCCTCACGGTGCAGTGCCTCGGCGGCCGGCTGCGGCCGCTCAGCGGGGCGTTCGTCGGCCCGCTCGCTGAGGCCTCGCTCGACCGGATGAGCTTCGACCGCGCGTTCATCAGCGCGGACGGCGTGACCGCCGACCGCGGACTCTGCGAGGCCGAACTCGAGCAGACGCGCTTCAAGGAGATCGTCGCTCGGCGCACGCGCTCCCTCTACGTCCTCGCCCACGCGTCGAAGCTCGGGCACGCGCCCTTCGACGCGTGGGCGCGTCTCGACCTCCCATGGACCCTCGTCACGGACGAATCCGCTTCCCAGGCGAAGCTCGACGAGTTCCGCAACGTCGGCATCGACGTCGTCGTCGCTCCGAACATCCGCACAGCGTGACTCCCTCGGCCCTCGCACGCCTGCTCGCCGACGACCTCTCCGGTGCGGCGGAGGCCGCGGGCATCCTTCACCGCCATGGGCTGGCCGCCTCCGTCCTCCTCGAGTCGCGGGCCAGCACCGGTGCGGCGTCGGTCCAGGACCTCGACGTGCGGAACGCGGGCGACGCCGCCGCCGACCGGATCGCGCTCGGCTTCTCGGCGGGCCCTCGACCGGACTACATCAAGATCGACTCGCAGCTGCGCGGCCCTGTGCAGGCTCTTCTCGCCGCGGCCCTCGAGCGCTCGGCCGTCGTGCTCGCGCCCGCGCTTCCGACGCTGGGCCGGACGGTACGCGACGGCGTCCCGCTGATCGACGACGCACCGCTCGGCTCGGCCCGGGGCTCGGCCTGGCACCGCGAGCCGCACCCCGCGCCCGAGCGGCTGCGCGACCTCGTCCCCAAGGGTGTCTCCGTGCGACACGCGAGCCTCGACGAGGTGCGTTCCGGGGCGTTCGCTGAGCGGCTGCAGCGGCTCGATGATGGAGAGCGCACCGTCCACATCCCCGACAGCGCGGATGCCTCCGACCTGGATGCGATCGCGCGCGCCCTGTGTGCGGCACCGCCGTCGATCATCCCCATCGGCAGCGCCGGCCTGCTCGAGGCCCTCGCCTCGGCCGTCCTCGACACGGCGCCGGCGCCAGGCTCGCCCCCGCACCCGGCCGAGCGCGTCGTCCTCGTCCTCGGCAGCATCGAGCCGGCGGTCACGCGCCAGCATGCCGCCATCCGGGCAGATCGCGTGGAGATCGCAGCCCGTCCGCACGGCGACCCGACGGAGCTCGCCGCGCAGATCGCCGCCGCGCTCGACACCCCTACGCGTCTCGTGGTCGTGCGGACCGGCGCGGCGAGCGGCACTCACGACGTGAGCGTCGCTCGCCGCGTCGGCACGGCGGTGGCCGAGGCCGTGCGTCGCGACGCCGGTATCGGCCTCGCGCTGATCGGCGGAGAGACCGCGCGGCGAACGCTCCAGGCTCTGGGCGAGAGCGCCCTCGCGGTCACGGGGGAAGTTCACCCCGGCGCCGTCCTCGGCGTCGTCTCGGGCGGGCGCCCGGTCGTGACCCGGCCGGGCAGCTTCGGGCGCGACGACTCCCTCGAGCTCATCATCACGACTCTCCTCGGGGGACTGCCCCGAGGCGACCATCAGAAAGAAGGATCCCTGTGACCGACGACTACGCGGCGGCGACGCCGACCATCGCCGTGACCATGGGCGACGCGGCGGGAATCGGCCCCGAGATCATCGTCCGCGCCCTCCTGGAGCCCGAGCTCTCGCGCACCTGCCGCGCGTTCGTCATCGGCGACGCGCGACGGCTGCGGGAGGCCGCACGACTGCAGGGAGTGGACGCGGAGATCCGCGTCATCGACGCTCCCGAGCAGGTGGAGCCGCGGGCGGGGCGCATCGACGTCATCGACCTCGGCCTCATCCCCGACGGCCTGCCATGGGGAGAGCTGAGCGCTGTCGCCGGCGATGCCGCCTACCGGTACGTCGCCGCGGCCGCGGAGTTCGCCATCGCCGGCCGCGTCGACGCGATCTGCACGGCGCCTCTGAACAAGGAGGCGCTCCACGCGGCGGGACACCTCTACCCCGGGCACACCGAGATGCTCGCGAGCCTGTGCGGTGTGGACGAGGTCTCGATGATGCTCTCGACGCCTCGCGTGCGCGTGATCCACGTCACGACCCACGTCGGCCTGGTCGACGCCATCGACCGCATCGAGCCCGGCCTCGTCGAGCGGACCATCCGCCGAGGGCTCAAGGCGATGAACGACGCGGGCATCGCCTCGCCCCGCATCGGCGTCTGCGCGATCAACCCGCACGCGGGTGAGAACGGCTTGTTCGGGTACGGCGAGGAGGCCGAGAAGATCACCCCCGCGATCGAGCGCGTTGCCGCCGAAGGGCACGACGTGCACGGGCCGCTGCCCGCCGACACGGCGTTCTTCCTCGCGTCCCGCGGGGACTACGACCTCATCGTCGCGATGTACCACGACCAGGGCCACGGCCCGGTGAAGGTCCTCGGCATCGAGGCCGGCGTCAACGTGACGGTCGGGCTCCCGGTGATCCGCACCTCCGTCGACCACGGAACGGCGTTCGACATCGCCGGCACCGGCAAGGCCTCCCACGTGAGTCTCGTGGTGGCCGTGCAGCAGGCCGCCGAAATGAGCCGCGGCGCCGCGGCGGCGCGGCAGTCGGCCTGACCGCCGGCGAAGGGCGTTCGCCCCGCTTCGGCGGGGCGAACGCCCTTCTGCGTGTCCAGAGACCGGCGCATCCTGGGCACACGCGAGAGCGCCCGACCAGCGGAGGTCGGGCGCTCTGGCCGCGTCAGGCGGCGACGACCGCGCGACGCTGCTCGAGCAGGCGGAACCCGCGGACGTCGACGAGAGCGGTCAGCACGGCCACCGGCGAGAAGCAGAAGAACAGGGCGGCGGCGGGGAAGGCCCCCAGTGCGAAGGACAGGCCGACCCATGCCGCGCAGATCGCCGCGGTGCCCACCGGATGCGCGAGCGCATACATCCAAGACGCGCGGACGATCGCCGCGTGCGGGGCGCTCACGTGCGCAGCGAGGAAGGGCAGGTGCACCAGGCCGCCGACGAACACCACGGAGGCGATGACCGCGACGCCGAGAGCGGGGAGCTGCCACGCAGCGCCTTCCGCGGTCCACGCGAGTCGCAGAGCGAGCGCGAGCGCCACGGCGATGGCGAGGATGAGCCATCCCGCCAGGTTCGCGCGCACGAGGCCGGCACGGAACTGAGCCGCGAAGCGCGGCAGCATCGGCTCGTCGCGGCTCTCAGGCCGGTGGACGAGGTCGCGCGCGATCTGGTAGCCCGCCGCCGTCGCGGGGAAGATGCCCAGCACGACGAGACCGGCGAGGGTGAAGAGCAGCCACAGGAGATTCAGCCAGGCCAGGCGCGCGATCCACACGCACCCGATCCGGACGCCTTCGTTCACAGCGGACATGGCCTCAGCCCTTCACCGCGCCCACGAGGATCCCCTTGCTGAAGTACCGCTGCGCGTAGGGATAGAACAGCAGCACCGGGATGATCGCGAACAGCATCGTCGCCGCCCGGATGTTCTCCGGGATCACCAGGAAGCCGTTGCTCACGGTCTGCTGGAAGTTCAGCGCCTGATCGTCGTTGCCGAGCAGGAGTCGATAGAGGACGACCTGGATCGGCTGCAGCGAGGCGTCGCGGAGATAGATGAGCGGCCAGAGGAACGAGTTCCACGTCTGCACGGCGTAGAAGATCGCGATCGTGGCGACGACCGGCTTCGACAGCGGCATGTAGATCCTCGTGAGGATCTGCACGTCGTTGGCCCCGTCGACGAACGCCGACTCCTCCAGCTCGTCGGGGATCGCCTCGATGAACGACTTCGTCACGATGAGCAGGAACGTGCTGATCGCGAGCGGAAGCACCATGATCAGCCAGTTGTTCACGAGGCCGAGGCCGCTGTTGACGATGTAGGCCGGCACGATGCCGGCGTCGAAGATCCAGGTGATGATGAACAGCATCATCACGAGGCGGCGGCCCGGCAGCCGTCGCTTCGCGAGGGCGTAGGCGGTGAGGTAGGTCAGCACCACAGCGACCACCGTGCCGACGGTCGTGTAGAGCACGGAGTTCAGAAGCGAGCGGATGACGCCGAGCCGCTCGTTCGTGAGGATGTACGCGAACGTCTCCACATTCGCCTCGACCGGCCAGAGGAACACGCGGTCCTGGAGGACAGCGCGGCCATCGGAGAACGCCACGGCGACGATGTAGAGGAAGGGGTACACGCACGCGAGCGCGATGAGGCCCAGGATGAGCCCGTTGACGACGTCGAACCACTCGATCCGCCGCGTGCGCGCTCGTCTGGTCTTGATATCGGTCATGGTCAGAACACCCTCGAGTCGGAGAAGCGCCGGGAGGCGCGGTTGGTCGCGACGACCAGGACGAAGGCGATGAGCCCCTGGATCAGGCCGACGGCCGCGGCGTAGCTGTAGTCGGGGAAACCCTCGGAGGCGAAGGCGAGGCGGTACACGTACGTCTGGATCACGTCCGCGGTCTCGTAGACCGACGGGTTGTACATCAGCAGGATCTTGTCGAGATCGACGGTCAGGATCTGACCCACATTCAGGATCAGCATGACGGCGATCATGGTGGAGATGCCGGGCAGCGTGACGCTGAACATCTTGCGCCAGCGACCGGCTCCGTCGAGCTCTGCTGCCTCGTAGAGCGCGGGGTCGATGCTCGACATCGCGGCGACGTAGATGATCACCGAGTACCCGAAGTTCTGCCAGACATGCATCGTCGTGTAGAGAGGGCGGAACCACTCCGGCTCGGTGAAGAAGGACACCGCCGAGCCGCCGAGCGCCTCGATGGCCATGTTCACGACGCCGCTGCTCGGGGAGAGCAGCGTGTACATGATGCTGACGAGCACGGCCGACGAGACGAAGTAGGGGACGAAGCTCAGCGTCTGCACGCTCTTGCGGAACCAGCGCAGACGCACCTCGTTGAGGAAGAGAGCGAAGACGATCGGGATCGGGAAGCTCACGAACAGCACGAGCACCGCGAGGATCACCGTGTTGAGCACGAGTCGGCCGACGGCCGGGTCGTTGAAGAAGTCGATGAAGTTCTGGAACCCGACCCAGGGGCTGCCGCCGATGCCGAGGAAGCTCGAGAAGTCCTGGAACGCGATGACGAGCGCCGATACCGGAGCCAGCTTGAACAGGACGAGGTGGATAAGGCCGGGGAGGAGCATCAGGTACAGCCAGCGCGCCGCGAGCATGCGCCGCCACAGCGTGGGGCCGCGCCTGACTCTCGACGGCCCGGCGGCAGGAGCGGCGGGGGCGGAGACGTCCACTGTTGTCTGGGTCATGGTCTTCCTCATCGCGGGCGGGGGTCCGCGGCTCGCCGCGGACCCCCTGTGACGCCCGTCAGCTCATCGCGTCCCAGGCGGCCTGATCGATCTCGGTGATCTGCGCGTAGCCCAGCTCGTCCGCCTCGTCCAGGAACGCGTCCCACTCGTCGAGCGAGCGCGCCCCGGTGGCGAACTTCACCAGCTCGGCGGCGACGAACGGCTCGACGGAGGCGAGGAGCTTCGAGCGCTCCGCCTGCTGCTCGCTGCTGTACTTCAGGACGGGGTTGGTCACGAGATACGTCTCGAAGTACTCGGTGGCAAAGGACTTCGTGAAGTCGTCGGACCACTGATAGAACGCCTCGTCGCTGACCGGGGCGGGGTAGGTGAGGCGGTCCTGCATGAAGTTCCACACCGGCTTGCCGACCTCCTGGTCGGCGTTCTCCGCGTAGGAGGCGGTGTACTGCTTCTCGCCGTCGACGACCTCGTAGGACTCGCCCTCGACGCCCCAGTGGTACGTGTCCTGCCCTTCCTCGCTGTACAGGTAGTCGAGGAACTCGATGATCGCGAGGGAGTTCTGCGACTTGCCGTTCACGACGAACACCCGATCGACGTTGTAGCGCTCGTTCGCGGCCTGCAGCATCTGCTCGCCGCCGTTCTTCAGCGCGGGCATGGTGCCGATGCGGTAGTCCGGGTAGGTCTCCATGTCGGCGTTCGAGAGGAACCACGAGGGGCGGGTGAAGAAGTCGTTCGACACGGAGATCTTCCCCGTGAGCATCTTCGTCTGCCAGTCCTCCTCGCCGGTGACGCCCTTCACCCATTCGGGATCGATCAGCCCCTCCTCGTACAGCGTCGCGTACCACTCGATCATGTCGCGAGCACCCGGGGAGTGGATGTCGAGGCCGCGGCCCGACTCGTAGATGCCGTGCACGCGCCCTGATTCGTCGATGCCGTCGTTGGCCGCGAACGCGTACTGGTAGTTGACGAACGAGTCTCGACCGCCGAGGGGGAAGTAGCTCGAGTCGGAGCCGAACGTGCTCTTGAGAGCGCGCAGCGCCTCGGTGAACTCCTCGACGCTGGTCGGAGCCTCCGAGATGCCGGCCTCTTCGAGCATGTCCTCGCGATAGAACGAGACTGTCGACACCTTCGGGTACTCGTTGACGAGCCCGTAGATGCTGCCGTCCTCGTTCTCGATGAGCGCCTTGAACTCGGGGTTCTCGTCGATGTACGCCGCGAGGTTCGGCGCATGCTCCTCGATCAGGGGCGCCAGGTCGAGAAACGCTCCCTGGGCGCCATACACCTGTGCCTGCGCCATCGTCGCCACGGTCGCGTCCTCGAGATCGCCCGACGAGAGCAGCAGATCGAGCTGCTGGTAGTGCTTGTCCTCCGGCCCACCGTCGACGAGCTCGACATCGACGCCCGCGCCCTCCTGGAGGGGCTCGTTCCAGAGATTGTCCTCGAGCCAGTTCTTGAACCGGTCCGGGATCCGGTAGCTGAAGCCGCTGCCGTCACCTGTCGCCTGCTCGCTCCCGCCCGCTGTGCATCCCGCGAGACCGATGACGAGCGCGGAAGCGCCGACGATGCCCGCGAGGGCTCGTGATGTCCGCATGAATACTCCCTTGTACTAGGTGGCGCGCGCTCGGGTTCGCGGTCGCTGCCCTCCTGGCGGAAGCCGGCGTTCGCGTGCATGGGTCGAACGCTCGGGAGAACGTCACGTTTCGCGCGCCTGTGCAGACGAGTATTGCATACATCGCGCAGTGCGCGCAGAACTATTTCCCACTTTGCGCGCGTTTCGCGCACTCTTGGGCGACGCGAGTGTCCGCAGGGAAGCGAAGAGAGCCTGTCAACGGGTTCCGCCGTGACCGCCCGCCTCGCTGGGATGGACGCATGCATCGCATCGCCTCGCTCACCGGCACGGTCCTGAAGGCGCTCTTCTCGGGACTCGTGCGCCTGCGCCATCCGCGCCCCGTGCATCCGCATGGCGTCGCGCTCACGGGCGAGATGCGATGGCTCGGCCGGAGCGGCTCGGGGATCGCCTGGGTCGACGAGCCTCCGGACGGCCCGCAGCGCGTGTCGGCCCGAGCATCGCGCTCGATCGGCGTGCCAGCGCCCCTGCCCGACGTGATCGGCCTTGCGCTCCGCGTGGACGATGAACGCGGCCCCGTGCACCTCGCGCTGGCGTCGACGGGGCGTGGGCCCGTCTCCCGCTGGCTGCTCATGGTCCATCGGTCGCCCTCGTCGGCATGGCTGAGCACCTTCCTCCCCTACACGGGCTCCCGGGGCTCTCTGCTGCTCGCCGCGCGGCCGCGCGCGCCGAGCGATCTGCCGAGCGAGCCATCCGCTCTGGCCGCCGCCCTGCGCGAGACGCCCTGGCGCCTGCGCCTGCACGTCGCCACCCCGACCGGACGCTGGCATCCCTTCGCCGAGCTCACCCTCCGGCACGAGACCGGCGCGCACGACACGTCAGAGCGCATCGACGTGGGCGCGCATGTTCCGCCGGGCGCGACGGTGGCGTCGTGGATCCACGCGATCCGCGACCCGTCGTACCGCGAGGTCCAGGCGCGGACGTCCGGGGAGCCGAGCGGTCGGCCTCAGCCGGACGGGTGACCCGCCCTCCTCAGAGCTCCTCGTCGAGGCCCAGCTCGTGCGCGACCTCGACGGCCCGCCGCCGCGCATCCCCCTCGAGCGCGCGGAGCGGTCGCGGCAGCGGGTCATCCGCCGTGAGACCGAGATGACCCGCGAGCGCTGCGACGACGCGCAGGCTCCCGTGCGTGCGGAAGAGCTGCCACAGCGGCTCGAGGCGCTCGGATGCCACCGCCGCGGCGGTGTGATCGCCCCGGCCGGCCGGCTCGGCGATCGCCATCGCGGCCCGCGGGAAGAGGCCGCCCACCACCGAGTACCAGACGGCGCAGCCGGCGGCGAGGCCCGCGGCGGCGAGCGGGTCGACCGAGATGCCGACGCTCACGCTCTCCGGGATGCGCCCCCGCAGAGCCCGGAGGCGTTCCCGGGCAGCGAGCGGCTCGGCGGGCACGCCGGGGATCTTGATAGAGGCGATGTGGGGCAGCGCCGCCACACGCTCGAGGAGATCGTCAGTGAAGGCGAAACCCGTCGTCGTCGGGTTGTCGTAGACGACCACGGGCACCGACACCTCGGCCGTCAGCGCCTCGAAGAGGGCGAAGACCTCGTCGTGGGTCAGAGGCTGGTAGCTCAGCGCGGGCAGAAGCAGACCCGCCGCTCCCGCCTCCTGCGCGTCGGCGGCGAGCGCGCGCACCTCGCTCGCCCGCAGCGCGCCGATCCCGGCGAGCACGGGCTTCTCGCCCGCGCTCTCGACCGCGATGCGCACCGCCTCTGCACGCTCGGCGCGCGACAGGTACGGAGCGCAGCCCGTCGAGCCGAGCGCGGTGATCGTGTCGGCCTCGCTGCGCGCCAGGCGCTCCACGAGGCCCGCGTACGCGTCGCGATCCAGCGCGTCGTCGCGCAGCGGCGTGAGCGGGAACGCGCTCACACCCGTGAATGCCGCAGAGGTCATAGGTGCACCATAGTGCACTGGCGGGGCGGGTGCCAGCGTCAGCGGGCGCCCGCGGCGCGGGCCAGACGTGCGGCCGCCCGGACGCCGTCGCGCCACGGCTCGCCGTGGCCGGGCAGCATCAGCGGCGCCTCGACCTGCGCGAGCGCGTCGAGCGACGCGAGCGCGGCCCTGCTGTCGGCCGTCGCGGCGTTCGCGACGAGGCGCGGCCCGGTCTCGGCGGTGTACGGGTCGAGCGTGACGATCGCGTCGCCCGAGAAGAGGATCCCGATCTCGTCGAAGAGAAGCGCACAGTGCCCGTCGGTGTGCCCCGGCGTCCACAGCGGCACGGGCGATCCCGGCACATCGAGCGGATGGCCGTTCGCGAGCGACGCGCGCGCGGTCACGCCGCGCACGCCGAGCGCTCCGTGCAGGACCATGTCGCCGAGCACGGGGAGCGCCCTCGGATATCGGGCGAGGTACGGCGGCCGGGCGCGCTCGGGGCGGTAGAGGTACGGATGGCGCGCGAGGCGTCGATCCCGCGCGTGGACGTGCACGGGGGTCTCGTGCGCGCGCTGCAGCCGCCGGGCGATCCCGACGTGATCGAAATGGCCGTGCGTGAGCACCACGGCGTCGATGTCGGCCGGTGTCGCGCGGAGGTGGCCGAGCACTTCCCGGAGCGCGCCCCACGTGCCGGGCAGGCCCGCGTCGACGAGGGTCATGCCGTCGGGGCGCACGACGAGATAGCAGTTCACGTGCGCGACATCGAGCCGGTGGACCCCCTCGGCCACCACGCTCCAGGATCTCGATCGATCGCGCATGAGAGCACCCTGCGTCCGCGCCGCCGCGTCCGCCAGGGGCTTGCCGCGCGCCGATCGGCGGTGTTAGGGATGGCACCGACGGGAGGAACCGATGGCAGCACGCGAGCGGCCATGAGACGCCGCATCGACTCGGACACCGTGGTCGTGGTGCTCGGCGCCTCGAGCGGCATCGGGCGCGCGGCCGCGCACGCCTTCGCGCGGCGCGGAGCGCGTCTGGTGCTCTGCGCGCGCACGCCGGCGAGCCTCGATGCCGCCGCAGACGAGTGCCGCAGCCTCGGCGCGGCCGACGTCCTGACGTTCCCCCTCGACATCGTCGACGAAGACGGCGTCGCCGACATGCTCGCGTCGGTCGAGCGCCGCCTCGGACGCGTGGACGTCTGGGTCGCCGCGAGCTCCCTCTACAGTCTCGGCACGGTCGAGAGCACGCCGAGCGAGGTGACGCGGCGCATCCTCGAGGTGAACCTCATCGCGCAGATGGAGGCCGCGCGTGCGGCCATCCCTCTCCTTCGGAGGGCGCACGGCACGATGATCCTCCTCGGCTCGGTCTTCTCCGAGGTGCCCGCCCCGTTCGTCGGCGCGTACGCGGCCAGCAAGCACGGCATCGCCGGCTTCGCGAAGGTCCTGCACCTGGAGCTGCGCGGCGAAGTCGACGTGTGCCTGCTCCTCCCTGCGACGATCGACACCCCGATCCACCAGCACGCCGCGAACGCGACCGGCCGCGCGATCCGCCCCCTCCCTCCGCTCGTGCCCGCGGAGCGCGTCGCGAGCGCGATCGTCGAGCTCGCCATCCGCCCGCGCCGCCGTCGCGTCGTCGGCTGGACGCAGGGAGCGGCCGTCTACCTGCGCCCTCTGTGCCCGGGGCTCGTCGACGCGTTCATGTCGGCGTACATGCGCCGTGTCGGCGCGGGCAGGATGGCCGCCTCTCCCTCCGAGGGGAATCTGTTCCACGTCGACCCCGGCTCGAACGCCGTGAGGGGCGGATGGCGGCGGTCGCGCGCGCGTGAGGAGAAGCGCGCCGCTCGTCAACCCCATTAATCCCACGGAGGAGCAGAGCATAGCCTCGGGTCCACGAAGAGAGCACTCCATCATGCGACCAGCCGAGGCACACATGCGCACAGCACTGACCGGAGAGATCGACGTCGACGCGCCTCCCGGGGAGGTGTACGCACGCTGGAGGGACGTCGAGGGGTTCCCCGAATTCGTCGAGCTCGTGGAATCGGTCCGCCGGGTGGACGACATCCGCTCGTTCTGGACGGTGCGGCTCGGGCGGACGCCGCAGACGTTCTACGCCGACATCGTCGACGATGTGCCCGAACGGCGCATCTGCTGGCAGAGCACCGACGGCGCGCTCCACTCCGGACGCGTCGATTTCGAGCCGCTCGACGGCGGCACCCATGTCGCGCTCGAGACGACCTGGGATGCCCCCGATCCGTTCGCCGCGATCGGCCTGCCGCTCGACCTCGACCCCGACCTCGCACAGCGTGACCTCGAGCGCTTCAAGCGCCTCGTCGAGGAGCGCAGCCGCGCCGCCCACTGAGGTCGCTCACGCCGGGGCGTCCTCCGGCGGGTACCAGACGCGCTCGCCGTCGACGCGCGCGAACGACGTGAGCGTGTGCGGCCGGGACGCGGTCGGGCTCATGATGTCGACGACCTCGATCCCGCGCACGAGCAGCGCGTCGCCCACGAGCGAGCGGTGGCAGCGCCACGGAACCGCCTCGGCGCACATGATCGCGGTCCGCTGCCGCTCCGCGAGGCGGATGAGCTCCTCCACGCCGCGCGCGAACGCCTCGGTCTGCATGTAGTCCGCGTACGCGCGGAAGCTGCGGTTGCGCCAGGCTCCGTTGATCGACTCCTCGCCGACCCGCGTGTAGCGACGCCCGCCGAGGTCCTCGAGACGCCGGTAGGCGATGCCCGCATGCTCCAGCGCGCGCGGCAGCTCGTCGCGCCCGAACTGCGGGTTCCGACGCGATCCGACGACCGAGCGGATGTCGCACACGAGCTCGATCCCGCTCGCGGCGAGCATCGCGAGGAACTCCTCGATCGGCCGGTTCGAGTGCCCGACCGTGAACACCGTCGTCATCAGCGGAAGCATCCTCTGCAGTATGTCGCGGTTCAGGTCGTGACGGGCACGTACATCACGACGTGGAGGTCGGAGGCGTCGGATGGCACGAGCCGATGGTGCTCGAACGCGAGCAGACCCGCCTCGCGATGGCGGAACATCCGCCGCCGCGACGCGAAGCGCAGGATCTCGAGCTCGGCCCACTGGACGCGGAAATCGTCGCTCGCCTCGCGCAGCCGCTCGACGATCGCGCGATGCCGCGGGGTGGCGAGGCGCACCCCGGCCTCGGCGCGGAACTCCGCGAGGAACCGCCGGCTGTCGCGCTCCCAGTCGGGCAGCATCTCGCGCAGCTCGGGGTCGGTGTAGACGAGCCACAGCAGGTTGCGGTCGGCCTCGTCGAGGGTCGCGATCCGTGGGTACAGCCACGCGTACCGGGCGTTCCATCCGGCGATCGCCCAGTCCGTCGCGACGATGAACGCGGGGAAGTCGAGGGCGTCGACGAGCCGCTGAAGATGGTCGGGCACCGCCTCGCGCTCGGGCGCGGGCTCGGCTGACTCCTGCTCGGCGAGCGCGAAGACGTACTCCGTCTCGACCGAGGTCAGCCCGAGCACGCGCGCGACGGCGGCGAGCACCTGGCGGGAGACGTTGATGTCGCGCCCCTGCTCGAGCCACGTGTACCAGGACCCGCTCACGCCGGCGAGCGTCGCGACCTCCTCGCGGGTGAGACCGGCGTCGCCGCGGCGGGCGGTCAGCGGAAGCCCGAGGGCCGAGCGGCTCGTCGTGCGACGGCGCGCGAGAAGGAACTCGCCGAGCTGCTCGCGACGAGGAGTGCGCGGCCGGATCACGCTTTGATGGTACTGCGAGTACCGGTACTCACCGCACCTCCCGCTTCCTCGTGCGACGTGCGGAGATGGGACCATGCCCGCACTCCGCTCTCGCACCATCACGCACGGCCGCAACATGGCCGGCGCCCGCGCACTGCTGCGCGCCGCCGGCGTCCCCGGCGCCGACATCGGCCGGAAGCCGATCATCGCGGTCGCCAACTCGTTCACCGAGTTCGTGCCCGGCCACACGCACCTCGCGCCCGTGGGCCGCATCGTCTCCGACGCGATCACCGCCGCGGGCGGGGTGCCGCGCGAGTTCAACACGATCGCGGTCGACGACGGCATCGCCATGGGCCACGGCGGCATGCTCTACTCGCTGCCGTCTCGCGACCTCATCGCCGACTCGGTCGAGTACATGGTGAACGCGCACTGCGCCGACGCCCTCGTGTGCATCTCGAACTGCGACAAGATCACGCCCGGGATGCTGCTGGCCGCGCTGCGCCTCAATATCCCGACCGTCTTCGTCTCGGGCGGGCCCATGGAGGCCGGCCGCGCGACGCTCGTCGACGGCACCGTGCGCACCCTCGATCTCGTCGACGCGATCTCGGAGGCCGTGAACGAGAACGTCTCGGATGCCGACATCCAGCGCATCGAGGAGTCGGCCTGCCCCACCTGCGGATCGTGCTCGGGGATGTTCACGGCGAACTCGATGAACTGCCTCACGGAGGCGATCGGCCTCTCGCTCCCGGGCAACGGCTCGGTGCTCGCGACCCACACCGCGCGCCGCGCGCTCTACGAGAAGGCCGGCTCGCTGGTCGTCGACATCACGCGCCGCTACTACGACGAGGACGACGCCTCGGTCCTCCCGCGCAGCATCGCGACGCCTGCCGCATTCGGCAACGCGATGGCGCTCGACATCGCGATGGGCGGGTCGACGAACACGATCCTGCACCTGCTCGCTGCCGCGCACGAGGCCGGCGTCGCGTTCGGGCTCGATGAGATCGACGAGGTCTCGCGCCGCGTGCCGTGTCTCGCGAAGGTCGCGCCGAACGTCGCGAACGGCCGGACCTACTACATGGAGGATGTGCACCGCGCGGGCGGCATCCCCGCGCTCCTCGGCGAGCTGCGGCGCGGCGGGCTCCTCGACGAGAACGTGCACACGGTGCACGCGCAGACGCTGGGCGCCTGGCTCGACGAGTGGGATGTCCGCGGCGGCTCCGCGAGCGACGAGGCCGTCGAGCTGTGGCACGCGGCGCCCGGCGGGCGCCGCTCGGCGACGGCCTTCTCGCAATCCGAGCGCTGGGCGGCGCTCGACCTCGACGCCGAGGGCGGCTGCATCCGCGACGTCGCGCACGCGTACTCGAAGGATGGCGGCCTCGCGGTCCTGCGCGGCAACATCGCCGTCGACGGCGCGGTCGTGAAGACCGCGGGCGTCGATCCGTCGATCTGGACGTTCTCGGGCCCCGCGGTCGTGTGCGAGTCGCAGGACGAGGCGGTGCAGAAGATCCTCGCGAAGGAGGTCGCGGAGGGCGACGTCGTCGTGATCCGCTACGAGGGCCCCAAGGGCGGGCCGGGCATGCAGGAGATGCTGTACCCGACGTCGTTCCTCAAGGGCCGCGGCCTCGGCAAGAGCTGCGCGCTCATCACCGACGGCCGCTTCTCGGGCGGCACGTCGGGTCTGTCGATCGGACACGTCTCCCCCGAGGCCGCGGCAGGCGGACTCATCGCGCTCGTGGAGGACGGCGACATCATCTCGATCGACATCCCCACGCGCGCGATCTCGCTCGACGTCGCACCCGAGGAGCTCGAGCGCCGTCGCGCTGCGCTCGAGGCGGGCGGGGGCTACCGGCCGAAGAACCGCGTCCGCGAGGTCTCGCCCGCGCTGCGCGCCTACGCGGCCTTCGCGCAGTCGGCCGACAAGGGCGCCGTCCGGATCGTCCCCGAGATCTGATCGGGGCGTCCGGATGCGAGAGGATGGTCGGGTGCTGCGCCCCGCTCAGACCGACGACGCCCCGGCCATCCTCGCGCTGCGCGATGCGCTCGCGCGCTGGCATCTCTCGCGCGGCATCCGCCAGTGGACGCCCGGGCAGGTGCCGCTCGCCGAGATCCAGGCGCAGATCGCGGATGGCCAGTGGCACGTCCTCGATGACCGTGACGGGATCGAGGCGACCGTGCGCGTGCTCGACGACGACCCGCTCTTCTGGCCCGATGCCGAGGGAGACGACGCCGGATACATCCACGGCCTCATGGTCGCGCGGTCGCGCGCGGGCGAGGGCCTCGGCGGGCGCGTCCTCGCGTTCGCCGAGGGGATGATCCGCTCACGAGGGTGGGCCGCGGCGCGGCTCGACTGCGTCGCGTCGAACGCGGATCTGCGCAGCTACTACGAGGGCCGAGGGTACGTCTTCCAGGGCGTCCGCGAGTTCCCGCCGGACATCGGGCGGGTGCCGGCCGCGCTCTTCGAGAAGCCGCTCGACTGAGGATCGTGGGCGGAGTCCCCCGCTCCCCCGCTCGGTGAGAAGGGGCGTCCGCCCACGATCGGCCGTCAGGAGGGGATCGCCACCGTGAGCTGGCGCATCCGCTCGCGCTGCGACGCCGCCTCGGCATGCTCGACATGGAAGCAGTCGGCGTGCGCCGCACGGAGCGCCGCCATCACCTCGCGCGAGACGTCGAGGCGATCCACGGGCTGCGCGCCCTGGGGGAACGCCCGCACATCGTCGAAGTCGTTGTCGTCGAGCAGCAGCAGGAAGTAGGGCGGGATGCCCTCCGGCGTCGCGAGCGGGACCAGGGCGTACCCCGTGGCGCCCATGTCGGCGAGGACGGTCGCAAAGCGCTGGGAGACGATCGGCGCGACGGGCGTGCTGGACCAGAGGATGTCGCCGAGGCGGCCGCCGCGCTCGAACGCGAGTCGCAGCGGCGGGAGCGACGCGATATCGCCCGCGGCGAGGACCTCGTCGATCGCGCGGCCGTCTGGCAGCTCCCACCAGCGCTCGTCGTCCCATCCGTCCCAGGCGATGAGAGCCCAGGCGTCGTCATCCGCGCAGCAGCCCTCGATGACCTCGCGGCCCGCGTAGCCGCGGCGGCCGCCGATCTG
This sequence comes from Microbacterium sp. SA156, assembly GCF_049065455.1. Classification (NCBI taxonomy): domain Bacteria; kingdom Bacillati; phylum Actinomycetota; class Actinomycetes; order Micrococcales; family Microbacteriaceae; genus Microbacterium; species Microbacterium sp. SA156. Next base: position 892 of record NZ_JBAKGU010000004.1, on the reverse strand, counting down.
CTTGAGCACGGGTCACCGTCCCGTCGGACGGTGGTAGCCGTCGGTCAACGGCGGGAAATGCGGGATGGGCACGGGTCGCTGCGACGGGTGCCTCCCGTTCGCGGCGCCGGCACGGCGGAAACCGTCGCGTCTGTGGGGGTCTGCGTTCTGCAGGGGTTCGATCATGGTGCACGTCCTCGTCTGTCGTGTGGTCTTCGTCGATCACGCGATGTCGCACTCCCGGGTGCGAGGGCAACGCCGGCGGCGCGAGTGCGCCGCCGGCGTTGAGGAGGCCTCTTTACTTGAAGGCGTCCTTGACGTTCTCTCCGGCCTTCTTGAGCTTCGCGCCGAACTGGTCGGCCTCGCCCTCGGCCTCGAGCTCTTCGTTGTCCGTGGCCTTGCCGGTGGCTTCCTTCGCCTTGCCCGCGATGTCCTGCCCGGCGTTCTCGATCTTGTCGTCGAGTCCCATGGGGCCTCCTCTCGTCGTGCCTTCGGTCGTGCAGACCATTCGACTACACGCGACGGGCAGGCAGAACGGGGTTGACAGAGCGAGGAGGAGAAGGCAGGGGTCCTTCACGCCTTTCCTTCCTCGTATCTCTTTGCGAATGTGGAGTTATCCACAGGCTGGGATTGTTCGGTGGAATGTCCGATGGGGTGGGTAGTGTGGGGGTATGTCGAGGACGATGCCGCGGGAGGATGCGGGGGTGGGTTGGGAGCCCACTCCGGCGGAGGTCGCGGTGACGCGTTCGGCGGTGGAGCGGGCTCGTCGGGCGCGGGCTTTGCGGGCGGAGGCGGATGCGCTGGAGATTGAGGCGCTGGCTGAGGCGGGGGAGGTCGCGCGGGCGCAGCTGGCGAGGTCGGGGGCGGTCTCGTCGCGGTATGACTTCCCGTTCCGGGCGATGGCGGGGGAGTT